>JAFCDN010000062.1 GCA_017609625.1 Candidatus Iainarchaeum sp. | reverse complement strand
CTGGAGTTTCCAAGAAAGCCTTGTTTTCATAATAGTCTGCAAAGTCTTCTTCAAAGTCTTGGGTAAATCCATCCTGCATTAAATAAACATTAAAATGGCTTAAATCTCTCAGTTCTTCTAATACTTCTGTTATTCTTTCACTGCTTGTTGAAACTGTTTGTCCGTTAAATACAACTGAAGATTGGGTTACATTTTCTGCGAAAACTGAATCAAAACCATTTAAATAAATATCTGGGAAAAATATTCCTGCCTGCTCTCCTGTTGAAGGCAGAGCCCAACAGCTTGTTTCTTGGTTGAACTTGTAATTCCATCTAAATGGAGCATACCTGTCGTATTTGTCTTTATCGTCATCTGATAAACTAGTAAAGTCTTCTAGAGTTATATGCCATATTTCTATTTTGTATGGATCATTTGTTTCAATCAAATCAAATTCACATTCAAATTCTTTTTCTGTTTCTGCTGGAACGCTTATTGTTTTACTGCAGGTTTCTTCTGTCGGACCGGTTAAATTCATTTCAGCATTTAATGTAATGCTTTCTTCTGTGTTGTTTTTTACTATTGCAGTTGCAGTTATTGTTCCTGTTGTTTGGTCTTCTTCAAACACTGCTTGTTTTAATCCAATTTTTTTATCTGGAACTGTATGTGAAAGATTTGATTCAGCTTCATTTGAAGATGCAGTCGGGCTTTTTGGACAAGAGAAAAAATAACCGTTTTCTTCCATAAAAGAATCTATTCTGTTGATTCTTTCATTCAGCATTATTGCAAATTGTGTTGAATCGCAGTAAATATAATCTTCATTTGTTACTTCGCATTCATCAATTGAAATATTTGGCCAGCTCCAGTTTAATTTTGTTTTTGGTAAAGATCCTTCTCCTTTAAATCCTATTTCTCCAGTCGGCCTTACACAATCTAATCTTGCTTCTAATGGAGGAATTTCTTCAATATATCTTTTTGTTATTGCCCTTACATGGAACTCCTTTTTTACATCAGAATAATCCTTATAGTTTGGAGTGTTGCCTGAATAACTGTCTGGCAGTCCAAATAATTCTATATTGTCTGCATACTGGTCTCCTCTTGGAATGCGTATGCTGTCTGCCTGATTGTGTTTTGTTGCATCAATTGTAAGTATTCCATATGCCGGATTTATATTATCATAATTGTTTGTGGTTTTTTCAAATACTAATGGAATTGACTCTAATCCTGGGTCTTGTGTCTGAACATGGTCTACATTATCCAAATCTAGGCTTATATTTATTCCTGGAATTGTTATTTCAACTTTTTTCAGGTCTGGAGGATTTCTTATGTTCTTGTTAATTACTTCAATTATTGCCCCTCCTGTTCTGCCTTCTCCTGTTCTTTGCTTTTTTATAGCATAAGTTTCAGCAGGCATATGGTTTATTCCTCCCCCGCTTAAATTCATAATATAATCCGGCATAGATTCTGTTGTTCTATCATCACAAGGATCTGGGCAGAATAAAGCACAAAGAATTGTTCCTACTACTACTGCTGCGGCTATTCAAATAAGCCCTCCTGCAGAACCAAGTTCAGCCATAACTCCTGTTGAGGCAATTATTGTTGCTCCTGCAGCTATTCCCCCGCCTAATCCACTTGCTGTATAATATCCCAAATCTCTTAGGAAACCGTTTTCTTTTGCTGTCTGCCATTCGCAGTTGCTTGCATCAATTGAAACCATTTTGAATAAATTATTGTTATACAATACTATCAAATCTTCTTTGTATTCATTTGGAACTTTTATTGTATAATCGCTTAAGCTGAAATAGTCTTCGTGGTTTGGTTCAATTAATACATCATATTCTCTTACTATTGTTATCCAGGAATCTCCTGGTTTTTTTGCTGTAATTGGAATTCCATAAATTCCTGGCATTCCTGATTGGCCCATTCTTCCTATGGTTATTTCTGCTGTTTCTCCATTGTCTAAGTCTACATCATTTCTGCTTACATTTATTCCGCCTGTTGCTGTTCCTCCTCTGCATCTTGAATCTCCATCACATAATCTTAAGTCTACATCTATTCCACAAGCGTTTGTTATCTCTAATTTTTCGTCCAACTGTCCTGCAGCAATCTTTATTCCTGTTTCAGTTCCTGGATTAAATTCAATGCATTCAAGTAAATCAATGTTTCCTACTCTTCCGGTAATAACTGCAGGGTTTGTTGAGATTGTTTTTACTCCTTGTGAAGTGTTTATTTCTGCACTAATTTCTACTTCAAATTCTACTACTCCTTGTTCTCCTGTTAACTCTGCATCTGGAATATAAGTTAAAGTTGCAATCCATCTTTCTTCTGGGCGGATTTCAGTTGCAAATATTTCTGATCTGATTGGATTTAATTCAACTGTTTTGTCTTTCATTCTAAGATGTAGTGTTCCTTTTTGTCCTGTTGAACCCCAGATAACTTTTGCTCTTAAATTATTTACTCCAATAAATCTGCCCATTTTGTCTTCGCAAAAGTTTTCAAGGTCATAAGATATAGGAACTTCTTGGTCTGTTGTCTGTCTTGAAAAGTTTATATAAGAGCCTTCTAATGAAATACAGTTTAATTCATCTGGCGGTTCCATTCCTCCTAAACCTAAAGTAACTGCAATTTCTTCTGTATAAACTGCTTCAAACTCTGTATTTTCTAATTGAACTTCAATTATTCCTATAGCAGAATCTGTTCTGTTTTCTGGCAGTCCTTGTAATAATTTTGCTTTAAATATTTCTTCTTCGAATTTTTGCGGGGAAGGCAAAACTGTTTCTCCTATAAATGCTTCAAACACTCCTCTAGTAAATCCTGTGTTAATAAAATCATCAAAGTCGCCTGTTTTGTTTTCTAAAGAAATACTTTTTATTGTTAAGCCTGGTTCTGTTTCCATTAAATTTTTGATTGTAATTTCTTTTGCGATTTCTTCTTTTGTTCCGACAACAAAACTGTCTTCAATTGAATTTGGCTCTAAAGTAAAAACTTCTTCTGACAATTCAACCTGTATTGTTCCTTCTTCATAATGGAATTTTTCTGCCTTGAATTCAATTTTTGTTCCTGGATCTAAAGAAAGCAATTCAAATTCTGTTTCTCCTGTTCTTATTGTGTTTTTGCTTTCAATTTCTGTTCTTCTTCCTCCTGCTCCTATAATTGCCCAGGAAACTC
>JAFCDN010000061.1 GCA_017609625.1 Candidatus Iainarchaeum sp. | reverse complement strand
TTCGTGGTGCAGAAAGATATGCTTCATACATACTTTTAAGAAATGCTTTGGCATCAAGAGAAATAGAAAAAATAGAATTTGATTTAGTTAAATATTCTTTAACAAACCAAGTTGTATTATCAGGATTTCCTGTAGAAGAAAACACAAAAGCTTAAAAACAATTAATTCTAAAAAATAAAATGGAAAAAGATATCGGAAAAATCAAAAAAAACGACACAACAGACATTGTTATTCGTATTGATGACTTCGGAGGAAGAGCAGGAGTAACTATCAGAGAATTCACAACATCTGAAAGATACACTGGATTCACAAAATCAGGAACAAGAATTCCTGCTGCAGATTTTGCTAATTTCAAACAAATGATAAATTCTATAACAGATGAAGACATAAAAGTAGCTGAAGAATCTGCTGCTCAACAACAAGAACAACAATCTGGAGCTCAGGAAACATTCTAAAAGAGCTTTTCTTTTTTAAAAAAATTTCAGAAAAAACAAAATTGTAAAAAAGTGGAAAATGCCACACATTGTTAATCTTAATTACCAAGCATAAAATCAATTATTTCATTCAGTAAGATTTATAAATCATAAACACTATGTTTTTCTAAGGTGATCGCACCTCAGAGCTGCTAATTCTGAGAAATTTAAAATGCCAGTAGATTTGAGAACTCGGGAACTTGCAAAACTTGTTGTAGAATATTCTTTAAATATAAAGAAAGAAGAAAATGTAGTTATATCAGGAAGCACAGAGGCTTCTGATTTTATTGTTGCGTTGTACAAAGAAATAATCTTGCGTGGGGCGCATCCAATTTTAAGAGTCAGCTTGCCAGGATTAACTCCTTTTTTCTACAAGTATGCAAAAAAACATCAGATAGAAAAATTCCCAGACCATTTTGATTATATTGTTAAAAATTCTCAAAAATATATTGGAATTAATACAACTCCTAACACCAAAGAATTAACCTCAGCTGATTCTAAAAAAATAACGGCAAGACAAAAAATAGTTCATCCAATTTCAGATTACATTGTTAATGAAAAAGATAAAATAAGGAGAGTCACAGTTGGCTTCCCATGCTCTGCTCTTGCGCAAGAAGCTGAAATGTCTTTAACAGATCATGAAAATTTTGTCTATTCTTCCTGTCTTCTTAATTGGAAAAAACTTGGGAAAAAAATAGATAAAATCCTTAAAAAATTTAAATTTGGAAAAAAAGTTCATCTTTTAGGAAAAGGAGTTGATTTAAAATTTGATATTCATGGAGAAAAAGCTGAGGCAGACAAAGGCGAAGAAAACATGCCCGGAGGAGAAATCTTTATGGCTCCTGTTCGCGAATCTTTAGAAGGATTTATTAAATTTGAATACCCTGCAATTAAAGCTGGAAAAGAAGTCACAGATGTTTTTCTTAAATTTAAAAAAGGAAAAGTTATAGAAGCCACAGCTTCAAAAAATGAGGATTTTCTAAAAGAAATGTTGGCGACAGACAAAAATTCAAGTTATATTGGAGAATTTGGAATAGGCATGAATCCAGCAATCAACAGATTTACAAAAAACCTGTTATTTGACGAAAAAATAGGTGGGACAATTCATCTTGCTTTGGGAATGGCATACAAAGAAAACGGCGGAGGAAATGATTCTGCAATTCACTGGGATATTGTTAAAGACATGTCAAAAGCAAAAATAATTTTAGACAGAAAAATTATACAAGATAAAGGCAGGTGGAGAATTTAAATTTCCAATTAGATATTTTAATTATTCTCAAAAATCTAAAATTTTATTATTCTTCTCCTTACTAAAAATACAGCAAAAACCATCAGAAGACAATACAATATAAATTAAGAAACAACAACTTTATTTCTTCCTTGCTCCTTAGCTTTGTATAAAGCTTTATCTGCTCTGTTAGTTATTGTCCTGAAATTATCCCTCTTCTTATATTCAGAAACCCCTAATGAAATTGTAATTTTTGGATTAACCTTACTTTCTTCAACTTTTTTCCTTAATCTTTCTGCAATTTTTTCAGCTTTTTTTATTATAGTATCTGGCAGAAGAACAAAAAATTCTTCTCCACCAAATCTCGCAATAATATCTTTTTTCCTTAAACTTTTTTGCAAAATTTTTGCAAGAGATTTTAAAACTCTGTCCCCAGTCAAATGCCCATATTTATCATTCACTTTTTTAAAAAAATCAATATCAACAACAATCAAACAAAAAACTTTCCCCCTCTTCGCGTTTTCTAATTCAATATCAAAAATCTCTCTGAAAAATCTGTTATTATAAAGCCCTGTTTTCTCGTCTTTTGTTGCAATCTCATACAAAACATCAACACTTTTATCTAAATGATTTATAACTTGCTTTAATTTTTTTCTAAACTCAGTTCCGATAAAATCCAATTTATTTTTCATTTTCAATTTTGTCAGTTCTTAAAACTTCCAAGCCATTCTGTCTTAATAAATTTATCACTTCTCCTCTTTCTTCACTTTTTCCGCACCCTTTCCAATCAATTATAATTCTCCTTACTTTTTCAGAAGTTTTTCTCACTGCTTCTTGAACCATCTCATTAGTTAAAGGAAAGACATATTTAGGAATAATATGCCCAACAGCAAATTTAGAATTTAATTGAACCTTGTTAAAATTAGGACAATAATGCGGCCCTCCGACGCCAACAACAGCTTCATATTTCAAAAGCTCATTTGGTAAATTATCAACAGCCCTTTTAATTGTCCTTGCAATAATTGCTCCTGATTTTTCATCTTTCCATTCAGTTTCACTGCTTCCAATTTCAATAAAACAACATGGTTTTTCAATATAAGGTCCATGATGGGTGCATTCTAAACTAACCAAACCATCAAAATTCTCTTTTTCAGCCTCGTCATTCAAAACATTAAATAATAATTTCAAAAACAAAGCAGAAGTTTTGCATATTTTCTCTGGCTTTCCCCCAAGTTTTGCCTTTCCCCAATTTCCAGGAGCATGCAATGTCAAAGATTTTTGTTTTTTCTCTGATTTATGTTTTGTCGCAAATATAATAAGCTCTGCATTTCTCAAACGCAAATTTTTATCAATATCATCTGCATATATGCTTTCTTCATCAATCAGAATATATTTCACTCCAACCAAATCCAAATGCCTCGCTATATTCATCCCTGCTTCATCTTTCTCAGATACAACAACAGCAAAT
>JAFCDN010000012.1 GCA_017609625.1 Candidatus Iainarchaeum sp. | reverse complement strand
CATTTTTCTGAAAAAAAAGACTTGCTTAATGCTTTGGCTGCTTTATCTTATGCTCATGCCTGGCTTGATGCAGGCGTTCGCGCTGGAATTTTTGATGGAAAAGGCGACGACCTGCTTTTTACGCTCAAGTAAATCTTTTTAAATCTCAAGAGCCTTATTTTAAGTGCATGAGCATTTACGATGGATCAAAATCACTGCCAAAGTTTTCTTTCAGCTATGCTAAATGGAAGTTTCCTTTACTGGCAGTTATAGCTGTGTTAGTAATTGCGTTTCTAGTTGTTTCTTTTTCTTCTTTATTTAAGCCAGATCCTTTAATGGTTTCTTTTGAAAAACCTTCTTTTGATTTAAGTGAAAGACAGTCTTTGCTGATGAAAATTGTTGTAGTGAATATTTTAGAAGAAGATGCAGTTGATTCATTGATTACAGTTACTCCTGTTGATAAAGATTCAATTTCTGTTTTTCCTGAAGAAGTTTCAATTCCTGTTTTAGGTAAAGGAGAAACAAGAAAATATGATTTCAATGTAAGGCCTTTGTTTGAAGGAATTCCTTCAGGAAACTATGAAATAGAAATAGAATTTGTTTCCGGCGGAGAAACTTTTACTAAACGGGCTTCAATCTACATCAAAAACGATTAGTATTTGATTCCAAACTCTGTAAATTCATTCTGAAACTTTTTCCACTGCACTTCTACTTTTTTTATTTCAGTAAAAGAAAAGTTTTTCACTGTTTCTAAAAAGTTTTCAAGTTCTGTTTTTTCTCCTTCTGCTACAACCAGAACTTCTCCTGTCAGCAGATTCTGCACAAAACCTTTTATTTTAAAGTTTCTTGAAGCCTCTGCAACAGAAAATCTAAAGTTTACTCCCTGTACTCTTCCAAAAACCTTGAATTCAATTCTTTCCATAACAAAAAATTGTTCTGAAATGTTTTAATGAGTTTGTTTCACCGGCAGTCTGGTTTGGTTTTGTTTAAAAACAAAAAACATTTCTTTTTTCTATGAATATAACTGAAAAGATTAAGGTTTTGAGTTCAGCAGGAAAATACGATATTTGTGCAAGCACTTCCTGCAGTCCAAAGAAAAAAATGGTTTTGCCAAATGACAGAATTGGAAACCTTGCTTCAGGAGGAATCTGCCATTCTTATCTTCCATCAGGGCAGTGCGTTTCACTTTTCAAAGTTTTATTGAGCAATAAATGCGTTAATGATTGTTTTTATTGCAGCAATAACTGTACTGCAAGAGTACAAAGAACAGAATTCTCTAAAGAAGAGCTTTCAAAAACTTTTATGCACTTGTATCAGGCAAACTATGTTGAAGGATTGTTTCTGAGTTCTGGAATCGGAAGAGATGAAGAAATTCAAATGGAAAGAATGCTTGAAACAGTAGAGCATCTGCGTTTCAAAGAAAAATTTCATGGTTATATTCACTTAAAAATTCTTCCTGGAGTTTCAAAAGACAAGATTGATGTTGCAACTGCCATTGCTTCAAGGGTTTCAATTAATGTTGAAGCTCCAAACAAAAGCAGGATGAATGAATTAACAAGCACAAAAGAATACAAGACTGATGTTTTAAAGAGAATGCGCTGGATTAAAGAAAAAGCAAAGAAAAATAATCTGCCTTCAGGGCATACAACTCAATTAGTGGTTGGCCCTGCAGAAGAAACTGACAGGGAAATTGTTTCTCGAACAGACAAGCTTTATGATGAAATGGATTTAAAGAGAGGATATTTTTCTGCTTTTACTCCAATTCAGGGAACTCCTTTTGAAGGAAAACAAAAAGTTCCTTTGCGCAGAGAAAATTTTTTGTATAGACTGGATTTTATGATGAGATTATATGGAATAAAAAAAGACGAGTTTGTTTTTAATGAAAATGGAAACCTGAATTTAAGCATTGACCCAAAATTTGCAATGGCTTTAGAGTCAGATTTGTTTCCTTTGGATTTAAATGAAGCATCTTTTTCTGAGCTAATAAGAACTCCTGGAATCGGGCCGACCTGTGCAAAAAGAATAAGCCAAATGCAGGAAACAGGCTTTAAGTTTTCTAAAGAATCTGAATTAAAAAATTTAGGCGTCTCGCTCAAAAAGGTTTTACCTTTTATTGAATTAAACGGAAGAGTTCAAAAAACTCTTTTAGAATTTTCGTAGGTGATAAAATGAATTCAAAAGAAATAGAATTTAACAAAAGACTTTCCCTTGCAAAACTGCATCCAGACAGAAGCAAGGAAAGAATAATTCAAAGAGTATTGTTGCAGGAAAAAAACTTTGGATTGGATTTTGTTTTAAGCAATCTTTCAGAGGAAGCAAGAAGGCTTTGTTCTTTTTCTTCTCAGGTTGGAATGTATATCCACAAAGCAGAATCATTCATAAAACTAAAGCAGTTCAAAGAAATTTTAATCGGAAAAGCGTTTTTTGATTTTCCTGTTGCAAAAAACATTGCAGAACACTTTGTAAGGCGTTTTCCGCAGAAAAAAATCATTATTATAGATGAGAATTCAGGGAAAGCTTTTGTTTCTGAAGGAAAAAGAATTAAAGTGCATGCTGCAGAAAAATTTTCTGACTTCTATAATTCTATCTCTGATTCAGTTTCAGATAAAGAATTAGAAAAGCTTTTTGGAGTTTTTTATGATTCCCAAAACATTGAAGCCAGAAGAAACAAAAATTATGCTTTACGCATGATGCCAAAAAAATACTGGAAAAACTTTGGCCTGCGCGAAGCCCAAAAAATCGAGCGCGGAATCCCAAAACAAATTCTGGCTGAATTTTGCTGAAGCAAACCTTAAAATATTCCTTTACACTTTACTTTGCTATGCCTTTGAAGAGAAAAAAGCTTGGAAAGGTTTTGTCGAAAAAGAAAAGGCATAAAGTCAGCTCTGCAAAACCTAAAAGAAGGCTTGCAAAAATAGCTGCAAGAAAAAGAAAATATTTTGAAGCAAAAAGAGAGGCTTTGAGAGAGGTTTATGGTTTTGGAGTTGGAGCAAGGCTGGTGCTGATGTCAAAGGGCCTATCTGACATAGAAAACTTAGAAACTAAAAAAAAAGTATGGACAAGTGATTCCAGAGAGACTATTTTTCAAAAAATTTTTTTAGAGCTCAATGCATTAGAAAAGCATTATGAAGAAACCAAACACATTTTTAAAAGGTACAAACAGGATCAAGATTTTCAGTTCTTATTTTATTTTCAGGAAAAGCTTCCGGAATTGAGAAGAATGTTAGTCCAGCTTGAGCAAAAATATGATAAAAAGGTTCATGAATCATTTGATTCTTTGGCAATAAAAAACTTAAGTTATAAAGCAAGTGATTTTAGGGAAAAAATTCTTAAGGAAAAGTACTATTTTTGGGATTATAAAAGAATGGGATTAAAAGGAAATCTTGTAGCACCGCGGGAAGATACTAGCCATAAAAGAATTGTAAGGCATCGTTTCTCTCCTTCCCGACCTAGAAGAAGCAAACAAAAAGGCAGAAAAGGATAAACACAACCTATTTTTGTTTGAGTTTTTTTATTCCAAACACGCAAACCTTATTCAGAGAACAGATTTCGCATTTTGGATTCCTTGGAAAGCATTTTCTCTGGCCAAACTTGACCATTAAGTCATTTAATTCAATCCATTTGTTTTTTGGAATCAGTTTCATTAATTCTGTTTCAGTTTCTTCCGGAGTTTTTGTTTTAACCAAGCCGATTCTGTTTGAGATTCTGTGCACATGAACATCAACAGGAATAGCAGGAATCTTAAAAGAATAAACCAAAACACAGTTAGCGGTTTTTCTTCCGACTCCCTTTAAAGAAACAAGTTCTTCCAAATTGTTTGGAACTTTTCCTTTAAACCTTTCTTCAATCTCTAAAGCAATCTCTTTTATTCTTCTGGCTTTTACTTTATAAAACCCTGCAGGCTTAATCAGTTTTTCAATTCCTTTTATTTTCGCACGAGAAAGTTTTTTTGAAGAATCCAATTTTTTGAAAAGCATTGCAGAAGCTTTTGCAGTGTTTTCGTCTCTAGTGCGCTGGCTCAAAACAGTTGAAATCAAAACCTTAAAAGGGGAATTAAATCCTACAACAGGTGTATGAAAACCGATTTCTTTTTTCAGCAACTTTAAAATTAAATTAATGTTTTTCATTTATTCTCAATAATTTTATTTCTTTATTTTTTTAATAGTTTTTGCTTTAGCAAAAACCTTTTTTGGTCAAGGCTTTTTTTCAAAAAAAGGTTGCTTTGATGTATTCAATTCCGTTTCTAAAAAGCTGCACGCCTTCTCCTTCTGAAGACAATTCTGTTCTGGTGCTTTGCGGATTGCAGAAAGAATAAGTGTTTTTTTCCGGATGAGGCATTAAACCAAAAATCCTTCCGGTTTCATCACAGATTCCTGCAATAGAATCAACTGAACCATTTGGATTTTCATCATATTTAAATGCAATCAGATTTTTTTCATATAACTTTACCAGCGCCTGTTCTGTTGCAACCAGTTTTCCTTCTGCATGGTTTATCGGGCAATAAATTGATTCAATACCTTTAGTCCAGACACAATGTTCTGCTCCAATATTTCTAATCCTGACCCATTGATCCTGAAAGTGTCCAGAGTTATTCCAGATTAAAGAAAGAGTTTGCTCTGATGAATTTTCAATACGAGGAAGCAAACCTGCTTTAACTAAAACCTGAAAGCCGTTGCAGATTCCTAAAATCAATTTTTTTTCTTCAATGAATTCATTGATTTCTTCTTTTAAATTAAAAGCCAGTCTATTTGCAAGAATTTTTCCTGCAGCAATATAATCTCCGTCAGCAAAGCCTCCAGGAATAACTAAAGCATGAAAGTCTTTCAATAAAACTTCTTTTCTAAGCAAAGAATTAATATGCGCAAGCTTTACTTCTGCTCCAACCTGTTCTAAAACATTAATTGTTTCATATTCACAGTTTGTTCCTGCAGTTCTTAAAACAATCACTTTAGGTTTCATTTTTTACCACTTCAAAGTTTTTTTCCAGTTTTCCTTTAATTCCTTTAAATTTGAATTGATTATTGTTTCTCCTTTAAGGTCAATTACTTTCAAATTTTCGTTTCCTGAAACAAACCCTATTTCAGAAAAAACTGCGCCCTGCATTTTTGATTCAAATTCATCCTTGAATTTAAACGGCACTTCTGCAAGGACTCTTGAATTACTTTCAGAAAACAAAAGCACTGAATCTGTTTTTTCTTTTTCGTTTCCTTCAAAAAACACTTTTCTTAAATCAATCTCTGCTCCAAGCATTCCTCCAAAAGCAGTTTCTGCTATTGCTACTGCCAAACCCCCTTCAGAACAGTCATGCATTGAACGAATTACTCTTTCAGAGTTTTTTTCTCCGACTAAAGAAAGCTCTGAAAGTTTTTCATAAGCTTTTCTTGCCTCTATTGCATCAACTTCAGGCACATTTTTTCCAAGTTTTTCCTGCAGTTTTAAAAAATGGCTTGCGCCTAATTCGTTTTTTGTTGCTCCAATCAAATAAATCAGGTTTTCTTTTTCTTTTAAATCCATTGAAATTCTTTTTTCAGCATCAGGCATTACTCCAAGCCCTGAAATAAGCAAAGTAGAAGGAATTGAAATTGTTTTTCCTTCTATTTTGAATTCATTATAAAAAGAATCTTTTCCTGAAATAAACGGAGTTCCAAAAGCAATTGCTGTTTCTCTGCAGGAGATTGCTGCTCTCACTAATTCAGCTAATTTTTCTTTTGTCGGCGCACCCCAGCAGAAATTATCCAGTAAAGCAATATGGTGCATTTGCGCTCCAACACAAATCAAGTTTCTTATTGCCTCATCTATTGCAGATGCAGCCATCCAGTAAGGATCAATATCTCCATACAATGGATTTATTCCATTTGAAACCCCGACTCCTTCTTTTGAGTCAAACAAAGGCTTTATTATTGAAGCATCACTTGGAGAATCATTTTCTTTTCCCATCAAAGGCTTGATAATTGAACCGCCCTGAACTTCGTGGTCGTATTGCCTTATGGTTGTTTCTTTTGAAGCAATGTTTGGCATTGCAAGCAATTGCATTAAAGTTTTATTGAAATCTTTTGGCTCTTCAAATTCTTCTGTTAATTTTTTTTCTTTCCATTCTGCTTCAAGGATTCTTTTTGGAACTTCTTTATGCAAAAACTGCATTTCCAAGTCAATTATTTTTTCTTCTCCAAAAAACACTTCAAGTTTTTTTGAATCAGTAAATTCCCCTAAAACTACTGCTTCAACATCTTCTTTTTCGCATAACTCTAAAAATTCGTTTTTGTTTTCTTTTGGAACAGCCAAAATCATTCTTTCTTGCGCTTCGCTAATCCAGATTTCCCAGGGCTTTAATCCTTTATATTTGAGCGGGGCTCTTTCTAAGTGAACTATTGCTCCGGTTTCTTCTGCCATTTCTCCTATTGCAGAGCTGAATCCGCCTGCACCGCAGTCTGTAATGCAGGAATAAAGTTTTTTGTCTCTTGCCTGCAGTAAAACATCCATTACTTTTTTTTCTTCTATTGGATTTCCAATCTGAACGGCTGTTGCAGAGGTTTCTTCGTCTAATTCAATTGAAGAAAAAGTTGCGCCATGGATTCCGTCTCTTCCGGTTCTTCCGCCAATTGCAATTATTTTATCACTTTTTTTTGCTTCTTTTTTGTGCATGTCTTTTGGAATCAATCCAACTGTTCCGCAGTACACTAAAGGATTTCCAATATATCTTTCATCAAATAATATTGCGCCGTTTATTGTGGGAATGCCCATTCTGTTTCCATAGTCTCTTACTCCTGCTCTTACTCCTTTAAAGATTCTTTTTGGATGCAATAAACCAGAAGGAAGTTTTTCTTTTTTTAGTTCATACGGGCCAAAACAGAATACATCAGTGTTTGCTATTGGCTTTGCGCCTAAACCTGCTCCTAAAATGTCTCTGATTACTCCTCCTATTCCTGTGTTTGCCCCGCCATAAGGGTCTAAAGCTGAAGGATGATTGTGGGTTTCAACTTTAAACGCAACATCAAAATTCTCATTAAAAGAAATTATTCCTGCATTGTCAGAAAAAACTGATACAAGCCATTTTTTTTCTTGCATTAATTTATTTGTGGCAGATTTGATTGTTTCTCTAAAAAGATTTTCAATGTTTGTTTCTTTTTCTTTTCCATCAAGAGAAATTTCTTTGTAGTTAAAACCTGAATTGAATATTTTGTGTTTGCAGTGTTCGCTCCATGTTTGTGCAATAGTTTCCAGCTCTGCCTGTGAAGGATTAATGTTTTTTTCTTTAAAATAGTCTTGAACTGTTTTCATTTCTTCTGTGTTCAATGAAAGAAGCATTTTCGAGCTTAACTCTTTCAGCTCTTTTTCTTCAAGATTTTTTATTTCAATTTCTTCTTTCATTTAATCACTGAGTTTTTTGTATTCAAATGATTCGACCACTTCATTTGCCAAAAGCTCTTTGCAGATTCTTTTTATTTTTTCTTCGTCTAAATTTCCTTTTAAAAAATATTTTTTTGATGTTCTGATTTCTTCGTTTTCTGTAAAGTTTCTTTTCAATAAATCTTTTGCGCCAAGCATTGCAGTGTTTCCTTCATTGTCTGTTACTCCTGTATGCAGTTTTACTTCTATTTTCCAGTCTGCTTTAGTTTTTGTTTCAGAGTCAATTGAATAATTCTGTACAATCAGATCAGCAAAAAGGTTTTTTGCCAGGTTTTCTGTTTCTTCTAAATTCAGTTCAGCATTTAAGTAATAGCATTTAATCACTTTAACTGAATCTGTCTGGATTTCAAGTTCAGATAAAATGTCTTTTTTCACTGAAAAAGATTCAGCGTCGTTTTTTGCTTCTTCAAAAAAAACTTCTATTCTGTGCATTTTCTCTCCTAAAAAAATTAAAGTGCAGATGTTTTTTTATTTGCTCTGTTCTAATTCTGTTTCCAGTTTGCTCCAGAGAATTTCATTAATCTCTTCCTTGCTTTTCAGCTTTCCTTTAGAAATGCATTCAAATAAAATCCAGTTCTTGTTTTTGCAGAGCTCTAAAAAAACTTCTCTGACTTTTTTCTGGTACGATAAGTCTTTTTCATGTACGTCTTTTTTTTCTTTCATATAAGATTTTTGCTGTCTTGAATCCATTAATTCCTGGGAAAAATCCGCTGGCACGTCCAGAAAAAACACTAAATCTGGAGCAGGCATTTTTGATTCAATTTTTTCCAGCCAATCCAAAAAATCTTTTCTTTTCTCTTTTTCGAGCTTTGCAGCCTGAAAAGCAAAGTTGGAAGTATAATACCTGTCCATCAAAAGAATGAATCCTTGTTCTAGTTCTGATTCAATCTGTTCTTTTAATTCATATCTGTCAAGCGAGTATAAAAGGGAAACAAATTCTTCTGAAACTTCTTCTTTTTTTCCGAATTCTCCTTTCAAATATTTTGCTATGAGTTTTCCGAAAAACTCTTGATAGCGGGGAAAAGAGTAAGTTTTAACTTTAAATCCTTTTTTTTCTAGCTTTTCTGAGAGGAGTTTTGTTTGAGTTGCTTTTCCGCTTGAATCCAGGCCTTCTAATACTATCAGTTTTCCTTTATCCATGTTTTTTAATATATTAGAATGAGTTTATAATCTTTTTTGAAACCAAATTTATTTTAATGAAGAAAGAAAAAGATCTTGAATATTTAAACTATTTGTTTTCATCTCACAAGCTTGGAATAATCCTTGGTTTGGAGAAAATAAGCTTTCTGCTTGAAAAGCTTGGAAATCCAGAAAAATCTTTTAAGGCAATACATATTGCAGGAACAAACGGCAAAGGATCTACTGCAACCACAATAAGCAAAATATTAGAAGAACACGGGTTCAAAGTCGGGTTGTACACTTCTCCTCACATGAAAAAATTTAATGAAAGAATCAGGCTTAATTCAAAAGAAATCTTAGATAATGATTTAGTGCATGAAATAAAAAAAGTGAAAAAGATAATTGACAAAAGACAAAAAACAGAGCCTTCTTTTATGCCGACTTTTTTTGAATTCGGTGTTGCAATAGCCTACAGTTTTTTTAAAAGAAAAAAAACTGATTTTGCTGTAATTGAAACAGGATTAGGCGGAAGGCTTGACGCAACAAACACAATCCAGCCTGAAATTTCTATTATCACAAATGTTTCTTTAGAGCATACAGATTATTTAGGAGATACGGTTGAAAAAATTGCAAAAGAAAAAGCGGAAATAATTAAATCAGATTCTATTGCAATAACAGCAGAAAAGAATCCAAAAATATTGAAGATAATAAAAGACAAAGCAAAAATGGTCAAGGTTCCTCTGCTTCAGGTGCAAAAACAAACCAGAGTTTCAAATTATTCTTTTGGACTGGAAAAACAGAAATTTGATTTGGAAGTGCAAGGAGAAAAAATTAAAGGAATTGAACTTTCATTGTTTGGAGAATTTCAGCTGATTAATGCTGCAACAGCTGTTCTTGCAGTGAAAAACCTTGGAATAAAAATTAAAAATGAAAAAATAAAGAAAGCATTGAAAAAAGTTTTTATTTTAGGAAGGTTTCAGGTCGTAAACAAAAATCCTTTGGTTGTATTAGATGCAGGCCATAACCCGAGTTGCTTTAAAGAAATAAAAAAAACAGTTCAGCTGATGAAGAAAAAAAAGCTTTTCAGAAAATTCGTGCTTTTAATCGGCTTGTCTTCTGACAAAGACGTTGAAAAAATCAGCAAAATAATTTTCCCTTTAGCAAATGAAATAATAATTTCCAGGGCAAGATACAGGGGAATGGATATCCAAAAAGTTGCAAAGTTTGCAGACAAACACAAAAAACCTTATATTGGTTTTCATGACTCGCAGGAAGCATTTGATTTTGCCTTGAATGAAGTTGAAAAAAAAGATTTTCTTCTGGTAGTCGGCTCAATCTTTTTTTTAGGAGAAATTGAAACTTCTTTTTAGATTCTTTCTCCGAAAATTTTTGTTCCAACCCTAATCATATTGCTTCCGTTTTCTATTGCAACAGAATAATCCTGAGTCATTCCCATTGAAAGAAACTCTAAAGGAAAGTGTCTTTTCATTTCATCAAATTCTTTTTTTGCTTTAATAAAAAAAGGAGCTGCTTTTTTCGGCTCTTCAAAAAAAGGAGCAACAAACATCAATCCATTCAGCTGAATCTGATGAAGAGAATTAATTTCTTCTGACAGTTCCAAAAGATTTTCTTTTTTCACTCCAAATTTTTGTTCTTCCCCTAAATTCAGTTCAATAAAAACAGGCATTTTTTTTCCAAAATCAAGGCAGGCTGAATCAATTTTTTTTGCAAGCTTTATTGAATCAACTGACTGGATGCAGTTAAACAATTCAACTGCTTTTTTTGCCTTATTTGACTGCAAATTGCCTATAAAATGTTTTTCCACTTCAAAATCAAATTCTGAAAACTTTTTTTCTGCTTCCTGTATTATATTTTCTCCAATTATTTTAATCTCTGCTTCAACTGCTTGCTTTATGTTTTCTGTTGGCTGTTTTTTTGTTGCAGCAACAACTTTTACTTTTTTTGGAATCTCTGAAAACAGATTTCTGACATTTTTTTTTATATTCATTTTCTCACGATTCTGATTAGAATAAAGATTAAAACAACACCAATAAAAAGATTGCTTTTAATATGGTTTATAATAAAACAAAAAACTTTTTTTGGGGGTTAAAATGAATTTTAAAGGCGCAGTTCTTTCAGGACCTGTTTCCAGAAGCCCTGAAACAATAAAAGAACACAGATTATTAAGAGACAGGCATTCAACAAAAGAAAATTTTTTAAATCTGGTTAAAAAAGATTCAGAAAAAATTATTAAAGCACAAAAACATTTTGCTTTTGTTTCTGCAGGGCAGTTAGACTGGCTTGATTTGTTAAGATCACTTGCTTTTTCTTTTAAGGGGTTTGAAAAAAGAGATTCAAAAGGAGAAGATGTAATTGGTCCTGTAACCAGATGGTATGCAACAAATACTTTTTACAGAAAGCCTACAATTTCAGAAAAAATTTCTGTTCAAGGAAAAGAATTAGCTGAAGCGGTTCCGAAAACAGAAAACGGAATACTGTTTTTGTTAGGCCCTTATTCTTTTTTCAGGTTAACCAAAAACTCTTTTTATAATAAAGGAAAAGAGCTTGCTTTGGATTATTCAAAAGCCATAGCAGAAAATGCTGGTGCACTAAAAGAAAAAGGATATACTGCAGTATTATTTTCTGAACCTTCTTTTGGATTTGATTTACAGAAAGAACAGTTTTCCGGAGAAGGATTTTGGAATGGTTTTGCAGAGCCGATAAAAGAAAAAGGAATGATTGTTGGAGTAAATTTTCCTTTAGCTGATGCAGTAAAAGCCTTGCCTTTGGTTGAAAACACAGGATTTGATTTTATCGGAATAGACTGCATTTATTCTGATTTGTCTGGGATTAAAACAGAGAAAGATTTGCTTTTAGGAATTGTTGACGGCTCAAGAATTGGAATAGAATCCTCTGAAACAATAAAAAACACTGTTGAAAAGTTCAGAAAAGAATCTGGTTTTACAGGAAACTATTATATCGGCCCAAATGACAGATTGTTTGATGTTCCATTTGAACAGGGTCTTGAAAAAATTAAGTCTCTTGCAAAAGCTGCAGAGGAATTAAAGAGGGATTAAATGGAAAAAATTTTTATAACACAGGAAATCGGAAGCATTCAAAGGCCAATCTGGAGGCAGAAACTAAAAGCAGAAAAAAACCAGGAATGGATTAAAGATGCATTAAAATGGGGAGAAGAATTTGAAGTAAAAGAAAGAACAGAACTTGCAAACGAAAAGAACACTGGTTTGCTGCAAAAAGACGGTGCAGAAAGAACTCAAGAAGAAAAGCAAAGAATAATTGACATTTCTTCGATTTATGTAATAAAAATGCTTGAAAAAGCCGGGCTGGATAGAGTGTTTAATGGCGAACAGCCTAGAACAGAAATGTATGATGCATTAGCAAAAAAAGTTTCTGGAATAAAAACAGCAGGGTTTGTGAATTCTTTTGATGCAAACTATTTCAGGAAAGGAATACTTGAAGACAAGGTTTCAATTCAGCAGCAAGGGATTAACTGGTTTAAGGAAGAACTGGCTTTTGCAGAAAAAGTTGCTGAAAAAACATTAAAGCCATGCCTTACAGGACCTTATACTATGGCTGACTGGTCTTATATAGAATATTACAGAAAAGAAAGAGAAAAAGAATCAAACGGATTAAAAGCAGTGCAGGAATCAAGAAGAGATGCAGTATTGGATTTTGCAAGAGAAGTTTTGAATCCAATAGTAAAAGAATATGTTAATTCAGGGGCAAAAGTAATCCAAATAGACGAGCCAGCAGCTTCAACAAAAGAAAATGAAGCAGAACTTGTTGTAGAAGGAATAAACGAGTCTTTTAGGAATGTTCCAAAAGACGTTGAAAAAGCAGTTCACTTATGTTACAGCAATTATTCTTCTTTGTTTCCTGCGCTTGCAGAAAGCACTGCAGACAGTTATCTGATTGAATGCACTAACCATACAGCAGGAACTTCTTTTACTGCAGATCAGATAAACAAAGAGGCATTTAAAATAATCAATTTATTTAAAGAATACAAAATGGATGTAAACATCGGGGCAGGGTTAATAGATATTCACTCTGATTTGATTGAAAGTCCAGAAATAGTAAAAGACAGGATTCTTTATATTACTAAGTTAATGGAAAACCCGGAAAAAGTTCAGGTTAATCCTGACTGCGGCTTAAGAACTAGAAGATGGGAAATAGCTTATCCAAAACTACAGAATATGGTTAAAGGAGCAGAACTGGCAAGAAAGGAAGTGAACGGCTGAATGACTCAATTGCTTTTTGAAATAGTTCCCCCAAGCAAAGTAAGTTCAGATAAACATAAAGAAAAAGTTCTGCAAAGAGTTGCAACAGCAGTCAGTCAGATTGAAAAAGTTGATTTCATTAACATTCCGGAAATAATTGATGAAAACAGATTAGGACAACCGTATTACAGGAATGTTCCAGTAGAAGAATTTGGGGAAAAAACAAGGGATTTAACAAAAAAAGAAGTTATTTTGAATAAAGTTGTAGTGCACTGTAATGGAATGTCGAATTTTTCTGAATGGCTTGATTCTGCAGTTTCATCTGGCTTCAAAAACTTTGTTTTTGTCGGAGGCAATTCAGATGTTTTTTCTTATCCAGGGCCAAGTGTTATTAAAGCAAACAAAAAAGCAAAAGAAATCTCTGGAGTAAGAGTGGGGAATATTTTTATTCCTTCAAGAGAAAAAGAAGCAGAAAGGCTTTTAGAAAAAACTATTTCAGGAGCAGATTTTTTCACTTCACAGATTTTATTTGAATCATCTAAAGTAAAAAACGTGCTTTTAGAATACGGCATTTTATGCAAAGAAAAAGGAATTCAGCCTGCAGAAATTTTTTTGAGTTTTTGCCCTCTTTCAAGGCTAGGGCAGATTGATTTTCTGAAATGGCTTGGAATAAATTTTTCTGAAAAAACAGAAAAAAAGATTATTTCTTCAGAAGAAGAAATTGTTTCAAATTCCATTGAAGTTGTGCAGGATGTCTGGAGAGAAATAAAAGAATTCAAGAAAGAAAAGAATCTTTCAATTGTTTTAGGATTAAATATTGAAGAAATCTTTCTTCATAATATAGAAAACTGCATTGAATTGGCTTCAAAGTTAAAGGAGAATTAAGTTTTAGGTTTTAAAAAGGTTATGATATATAATTTTATTTTCAAAATTTGGAAATAGGTGGTATAATGGAATTGAATTTCAAAGAGCTGGTTACAAAAAAAAGAATGATTTTTTTAGTGCTGTTTGCAGCATTGGTTTTGATTGCAAAACAAATTAATTTCTCTGCTTTGGTTGGAGCTGACAATCAGTTTTTTACTTTATTTCAGTTTTTTGCACCGATTGCTGGAAGCTTTTTAGGCCCTTTTATTGGAGCAGGGGCAGTTTTAATTGCACAGACAAGTGAAATGTTCTTGTTTGGAAAAGCATTTGATTTTATTTCACTTTTTAGATTAACTCCAATGCTTTTAGCAGCAGTATATTTTGGATTTTATGCAAAGAAAAAATTCAATTTTACTGCAATAGTTCCATTAATTGCAATGGCTTTATTTATGTTACATCCAGTTGGACAGCAGGTCTGGTTTTACAGTTTATACTGGTTAATTCCAATTCTTGCAGCAGTTTTTACTAAAAGACTGTTTTTCAGAAGCCTTGGAGCAACTTTTACTGCACATGCAATTGGTTCAGTTGTATTTCTTTACACTATTCCAACCGTCCCGGAATTATGGTTAGCTTTAATTCCAATTGTTGCAGCTGAAAGGCTTGCATTTGCTTTAGGAATCAGTGCATCATTTATCGGCTTTAACACAGTTCTGGCAAGGTTAGAAAACTATATTCCAGACAAAGTCCTTTCAGTCGATAAAAGATATGCACTGCAGAATATGTTAAGCCGGTAATGGCTTAACTTTCTAATTTTTTTTCTTTTAAACCTCAAAGAAAACTTTATTAAGTCTGAAAACATTATTTTTGAATATGTCATGTATTTCTTCAGCCTTTTGGCACACAATAAAACCTGAAATGCCTTTTGAACCAGTTGTTAATTTTTTGGCTGTGTTTGGCTGGTGGATTTTAATTATTTTGATTATTAATTATTTTGATTATTAATTATTTTGATTATTAATTATTTTGATTATTAATTATTTTGATTATTAATTATTTTGATTATAGCTTTGCCGCCTATTTTAAGTAAATTAAATATCGGCGGACCCAAAGTAAAAAGCTTTTCAAAAATATCTCTTGTTTTACTTTTAGTTGTTGGATTTCTTTTTATAGTGGGCCTTTTTATTGCATGGCAGGTTGGCAGTTGTGGACCAGGAGAAAATCTGACTGATGATATTCTCAATGAACACGTGGAAAGTGGATATGTAAGCCCTTCTGTAAAAATGCATTTTATAGAACCAATTATCTTAAAGTCAGGCGGAAACTTTGAGTCATCTAAATACACTTTTAATTGCATTTCTAATGAACAGTTGGATTCGGTCCCTGATTCCTATAGAATAACTAAAATAAGTGCTAGTTATTATGCTCTTTTTAATTTAGAGGAGGATTATTCTGATGAAAAACCAGAACCTATTATTTTTTCTGGAGGCCCTGAATGCAGTGATTTTATTAAATCAAATAAAATAACCAACAATACTGAAGAAACTTTTGTTCTTTGGCTGTATCAATGTGAAAAATCAGAAATTATTGATGTGATTTTTGTTCCTATGACTTCTGAATATAAAAATGGCGATCTTTTTATGTCTAGCGAAAGAGGAAAAATGCAAGAACTTTTATGTGATATCCTAAAAACCAGTTGAAACCAAAAGCAGGCAAACAAATATTAACTTCTTTCTACTTATTTTTCTTATACAGAAAAGGGGGAACTTGAATGTTTATTGAAAAGCAGGATTCAGCAGTTTCAGATGCAATAAAAAACGAAACAAAAAGGCAGAATAAAGGCTTAGAATTAATTGCTTCAGAAAATTATGTTTCAAAAGCAGTTTTAGAGGCAATGGGTTCGGTTTTTACAAACAAATACAGCGAAGGATATTCTCATAAAAGATATTACAGCGGAAACGAATTTGTAGACATAATAGAAGATTTGGCAATAGAAAGAGCAAAACAATTATTCAACGCAGAACATGTTAATGTGCAACCATATTCCGGAAGTCCTGCCAATCAGGCAGTATATATTGCTTTTCTGAATTTAGGAGACAAATTCATGGGAATGAGTTTAGCAATGGGGGGCCATTTAACTCACGGCCATAAAGTAAGCGTTTCTGGAATGCATTATAATGCAATCCCTTATGGAGTGTCAAAAGAAACAGAAACAATAGATTATGATGAAATCAGAGAAATAGCACAAAAAGAAAAACCTAAACTAATTGTTTCAGGAGCAACAGCTTATCCAAGAAAAATTGATTTTAAAAAACTAAAAGAAATTGCAGATGAAATTGAAGCAGTATCTTTTGCAGATATAGCACATATTGCAGGCTTGTGTTGCACCGGCTTCCATGAAAATCCGGTTCCGTTTTTTGATGTTGTTTCAACTACCACACACAAAACTCTGCGCGGGCCTAGAGGCGCGATAATAATGTGCAAAGAAGAGCATGCACAAAAGATAGATAAAGCAGTTTTTCCCTGTCTGCAGGGCGGACCGCATGACCATATTAATGCAGCAAAAGCAGTGGCTTTTGGAGAAGCATTAAAGCCAGACTTTAAAAAATATGCAGAACAGGTAATTAAAAACGCAAAAGCTTTAGGCGAATCTTTGCAGGACTTTGACTTTCGCTTGGTTTCTGGAGGGACAGACAACCACCTGCTTTTAGTTGATTTGACAAACAAAAATATTCCAGGAAAAGAAGCTGAAACTATTTTGGATGAATCTGGAATTTACTGCAACAAAAACATGATTCCTTTTGACACTCAAAGCCCTTTTAATCCTTCAGGAATACGTTTAGGTAGCCCTGCACTTACTTCCAGAGGTTTTAAAGAAGATGAAATGAAACAAGTAGGGGAATGGATTAACAGAGTAATAGAAAACAAATCAGACGAAAGCATTCGAAAAAAAGTCAAGGAAGAAATAAAAGAATTGTGCAAAAACTTTGTTATTTACTAGTCGCGGTTCCGTCCGCGAGTGACGAGGCACGACATAAAGTCGTGCTAGCACCGCTTTATGCGGTGCACACGCGTCAATCGAGTGAGCGGTTGTTCAACTGCCGAAACAGTTGCTTTAAATTAATTTATTCAGCATAATATTTATGGTTGCAACGATTATAGACGGAAAAAAACTGGCAAAAAAAATCAAAGAACAGGTTAAAAAAGAGATTGAAGAAAAAGGTTTAAGGGCAAAACTTTCGCTGATTTTAGCAGGCAAAGATGAAGCATCAAAAGTTTATGTTAGAAGAAAACATAATGCCTGTGAAGAAGTAGGAATTCTTTCAGATCATCGTTTTTTTGATGAAAGAGTTTCAGAGCAAAGACTATTAGAAGAAATAAGAAAACTAAATACAGATGATTCAGTTTCAGGAATTCTGGTTCAATTGCCTTTGCCTGGACAGATTGATGTAAAAAAAGTTTTGAATATTATTGCACCAGAAAAAGATGTTGACGGCTTTCATCCAATTAATGTAGGAAAAAGCTCTATGAAACAAAAAGAAGGTTTTCTTCCATGCACTCCATTAGGAATTTTAAAAATGCTTGAATCACTTAAAGTAGAAATAGAAGGAAAAAATGTTGTTTTAGTTGGGGCAAGCAATATAGTAGGAAAACCTTTGGGGATAATGCTTTTGAATCAAAATGCAACAATAACTTACTGCAACAAATACACTAAAAATTTGAAAGAACACACAAAAAAAGCAGATATTTTGATTGTAGCAGTAGGAAAGCCAAAACTCATTACAAAAGACATGGTAAAAGAAGGCGTTATAGTGATTGATATTGGAATGAACCGCACTCCAGATGGAAAACTGGTTGGGGATGTAGATTTTGATGAAGTCAAAAAAATTGCTTTAGCTATTACTCCTGTTCCAGGAGGAGTTGGGCCAATGACTGTAGCATGTTTGATGGAAAACACTTTAAAAGCAGAAAAACAAAGGAAAGGGATTGAATGACAGTAAAGATTGCTATAATGGGTTCTACAAAGGGAACAGATTTTCCTGCAGTATTTGAGGCAATGAAAAACTATGAAAAAGCAGAAATTGTTGCAGTAGTTTCAGATAAAAAAGATTCTGGAATATTAGAAAAAGCAAAAGAAAGAAAAGTTGAAGCAGTTTTTATTGATCCAAAAGAGTTTTCTTCAAGAGAAGAATATAATAAAAAGATTTTAGAAGAACTGAAAAAAAGAGAGATTGAATTGGTTGTTTTGATTGGCTATATGAAATGGATTACAAAACCTTTCCTTGAAGCATTTGAAAACAAAATAATGAATGTTCACCCATCTTTGCTTCCGTCCTTTCCTGGAATGAATTTGTCAGTGCATAAAGCAGTTTTAGAGCACGGGTGCAAAGTTTCCGGTGCAACAATATTTTTTGTTGATAAAGGAGAAGACTCTGGGCCAATAATAATGCAGAAAGCAGTTGAAATTTCAGAAAATGAAACAGCTGAATCTCTCAAAGAAAAAGTCCAGAAATTAGAGCAGGAAATTTATCCAAAAGCAATCAAACTTTTCTGCGAGGAAAAACTGAAAGTTGAAGGAAGAATTGTAAAAATCTTGGAATAAAAAAAATTGAAGGAAAAAATTGATTGAAGTGAAAAAATGAATGAAATAAAAACTGCATTAATTTCTGTTTCAGACAAAACTGGAATAGAAAACTTTGTCAAAGAACTGCAGAAACTTGGAATAAAAATTCTTTCTACAGGGGGAACATTTAAGGCATTAAAAAAAGCAGGAATAAAAGTTGAAGAGGTTTCAGATTTCACCGGCTTTCCTGAAATAATGAATGGAAGAGTCAAAACACTGCATCCAAAAATCCATGGAGCAATTCTTGCTTTAAGAGACAACAAAACACACCTAAAAGAAGCAAAAGAAAACAAGATTGAGTTTATTGATTTGGTTGTAGTAAACCTTTATCCATTCAAAGAAACAATCCAAAAAAATTCTTCTTTAGAAGAATGCATTGAAAACATTGATATTGGCGGTCCAAGCATGATCCGCTCTGCAGCAAAAAACTTTAAGTTTGTCGGAATAGTAACAGGACCTTCTCAATACAAAAAAGTTATGGAAGAACTGAAAAAAAACAAGAAGCTTAGTGAAAAAACAAGAGAAGAATTAGCAGCAAAAGCTTTTGCTTTAACTGCCTCTTATGATTCATTAATTTCAAACTATTTTGCAGAATTTTCAGAAGTCTTTTCTGAAAAGCTTTCCTTGAGTTTTGAAAAAATCTCTTCTGCAAGATATGGGGAAAATCCCCATCAAAAAGCAGCAGTTTATGCTGATGCATTGAAAACAAAAGGAAACCTGACTGCTATTGAAATATTAAACGGAAAAGAAATGTCTTTCAACAATTATTTTGATGCAGACTCAGCTCTTTCCCTGGCAAAAGAGTTTTCTGAACCTTGTGCAGTAATAGTAAAACACGCTAATCCTTGCGGTGTTGCAACAGCAGGAAAACTGGAAGATGCATTTGAAAAGGCCTTGGATTGTGATAAAGAATCAGCTTTTGGGGGCGTTATTGCATTAAACAAAAAAGTGAATTTAGAGACAGCAAAAAAAATCACTGCTTTTTTTAATGAAATTGTTTTGGCACCAGATATTGATTCAAATGCTTTAGAGGAACTGAAAACAAAAAAGAATCTCAGAGTGATTAAAGTAAACAATTTTTCTGCTGAACAAAAAGGATTTGATTTAAAGAGAATCAAAGGCGGACTGCTTGTACAAGAGTTCGATGCAAAACAAGTTAAAGAAAAAGAACTAAAAGTTGTTTCCAAAAAAAAGCCTTTAGAGCAGAAATTAAAGGATTTGCTGTTTGCTTGGAAAGTAGTGAAGTTTGTTAAAAGCAATGGAATAGTTATTGCAAGAAACAATGCAACTGTTGGCCTTGGAATCGGCCAGACAAGCAGGGTTAAAGCAGTAAAAATTGCCTTAGGGCAGGCTAAAGAAAAACTGGAAGGCTCTGTTTTGGCTTCAGATGGTTTTTTTCCTTTTGCTGATTCAATCCAAGCACTGCCTTCAGAGATTAAAGCAGTGATTGAACCAGGCGGAAGCATCAAAGACAAAGAAGTAATTGCAGCTGCAGACAAAAAAGGAATTGCTTTAGTATTCACTGGGACAAGGCATTTTAGACACTAAATTCGTCAATTGTCTTAACACTCTTTTTAAGTGCTTTTTCTTTTGTTATTCAATAAGTTTAAATACTTTTATTATAATATATTATAATAGTGGTGTTATGGATATGATTGAAGTAAAAGTAAGAAAAGTTGGCACTTCTTTAGGTGTTTTAATTCCTCAAGAAAACGTAACAAAAAACAAATTAAAGGAAGGATCTAAAGTGAAGATAGTTGTAATCAAAAAAAATTTGAAACTAATTGAAGAAATATTTGGCTCTGCTAAAGGAAAACCTTTCAAAAGAGAACATCTTGACAGAGTGATTTAATGCTGTTAGACACATATGCATGGATAGAATATTTTATAGGTTATGAAAAAGGAAGAATAGTTAAAAAAATAATAAGAGAAAGAGAGTGTTTTACTTCTGCAATTTCTTTAGCTGAGATCAGCTATTGGCTTGCAAAATACAACCATAATCAAGAAAAATTTTTGAGTTCAGTGAAAAAATTATCCACAATGATTTCTCTTGACAATGATTTACTTGAAGCAGCTGGCAGAATTAGTTATCAGAAAAAAAAGAAAATAAAAGACTTTGGAATGATTGATGCAATCATTCTTGCAACTTCAAGGGCTTATAGTCTGCCTGTTGTTACAGGGGATAAACATTTTTCTGAAGAAGAAGGAACTATTTTGCTGTAAATTCACTTACATTCTATAACCTGCTTTTCTGTTATAATTTTATGCACTGGAATATCGTGTTTTTCTTTTTTTATTTTTTCTGCAATTTGCTCTTCAAATGCTAAGGCAACCACCGGAACTTTTTTTGGGATTTTTAAAAGAAATTTATCATAATAGCCTTTTCCAAAACCAATTCTGTTTCCTTTTACATCAAAAGCAATCCCTGGAACAATAACAAAATCCAGTTCGCTTGGCTTAAACGTCCGCAAAAATTCTTTTGCTGGCTGGAAGATTCCGTATTTGTTTCGAATCAGTTCTTTGTTCCAGTTTTTTAATTCGCTTAAATGCAGATTGTTTTTTTTAAAATCAATTACAGGAACAATCACTTTCTTTTTTCTTGAGCGCAGTTCCAAAATAATTTCTCTTGTCCTGACTTCTGATTTAAATGAAATGTAAACCATAACTTTTTTTGCTTTCCATAATTCTTTCAAAGAAAAAAGCTTTTCTTTTATTTTCAGGCTTCTTTCCATGATCTCTTCAATTGAAAGAGAGTCTCTTTTCTCTGAAAACTGCTTTCTTTGCTGTTTTTTCATTTATATTAAATTGGCCTGAAAGTAATTAAAATCTATCCAGAAGAGGCAAACTTTTTTAAGTGGAAAACTCATTATTTAAGAGAGATACATGAATGATGCGCAATTAGCTGAAAGCATAGCAAAAGCACTGGACTTTAACCTTGCACAAATATTCAACGAAATAGATCTGAAAGTAAAAAAGATTACTCATGCAAAAGCAGAACAAGTTGCTGTAATGCTTCCGGCAAAACCTGAAACAAAGATTCTGATTTTATCAGAATTCAAATCAACAAATGGAAAAATAACTACAGTGATTTCTTTCAATAAACAAAACGCATTAAAAATGGTTGACTTGATTAAAGGAGCAGATTTTGGGGCAACAAAGCTTTTTTCTGAAAAAGAAGTTGAAGCATTAAAAAGTGTTTCTTCAAATTTATGCAAAGCCTGTGTTAATTCAATAGAGTCAGTTACAGGTATTAAAGGCCAGACACTAGAACCAGAAGTTGTTTTTTCTTTTAGTTCTTTTGAAAATGAATTTGTTAAAGGAACACTTTCAGGAAAAGGAATGTTTTTTGAATTAACTTTAAGTGTCGGAGGAACAGACATTAAAGGAGAAATGAAATTTTTTGTTCCAGAAGCAATGGTGAAATAAATGGATAAAAAACTGCTGAAAAAACTGGATTCGGATTTTCCTGTAAGTAATTCTACAGACTTCCAGATGATAGACATTAAAGCAGCAGATTATTCTTCTGCTTTGCCGCATGTTGCAGAGCATTTGCAGAAAACTTTCAGCAAAATCTGTGTAATAAACTCTTCAAGAGAGGTTTCAAATCTTCTTGCTGAGTTTAAAAAAGAAAAAGTTGACTCAAAAAAAATTCTTTTTTTGAGCGGGATAAAAACTAACTCAAACCTTGCAAACATTAAAAGCTTTACTCCTCAATGGGAAATAAATGCAGTAAAGCAAAGCATAAGCTATGCAATAAAAAATTTCTCTCCAGAAGTTTTTGTTTTTGATTCAGTCACTTTTCTTTCACTGTTTTTGAGAAAAGAAGAAACAACAGAGTTCCTTGAAAAGTTTATTAACATTCTAAAAGAAAGGCAGATTAAAGCAGTGTTTTTGAATATCTCAAACGAAATTCCAGAAGAAACTGCAGTTGCAGCAGAAGGGTTAATGGATGAAAGAATTTTATTGGAAAAATTCCTTGGAAAAAAAGCAGTGAAAAAAGTCAAAAAACCTGTAAAAACCCCTGCAATAAAACCTCCTGCAGCAAAACAGGAAGTAAATGTAAAAGATTTGAAGAAAAACCTGTCGCAGATGATTAAAGAAGAAGCAAAAAAGATTGCAGAAGAAACAAGAAAAAATCTGGAAATGAAAGAAGAAGGAAAACCGCCTTTTGAGAAAAGGCAGGCTGCCAAAAATAAGAAACAAGAAGTGCATAAATTAGAGAAAGAAAATGAGAAAAGAAAGTTAATGAAAAAACTTGAACTGCTGGAAAGGTCTTTTGAGTTAAAAGTTATAAGTGAGAAAGCTTTAGATGAAGGAAAAGCTCAAATAAAGGCTAAAATGAAGAGATTGTAGAGCAAAAAAGAAACATTTATAAAAGAGAATAAATATATTCTATGATAATAAATAATAAGTGCAGGTGAATTAATGGCAAAAAAAAAGAAAGCAGGAAAAAAATCTTCCAATAAAAGTAAAGCAAAAAAGAAAAAAGTTGTAAGAAAAAAATCTGTAAAAAAAATAGTTGTAGTTCCAAAAAAAGCCGGTTCAAATTTTCTTTCTTCTGCTTTAAAAGAAATAGAACAGCAGTTAGAAGCACTGCATATTAACAAGAAAAAAATGGAAAGAGAATTATATTTGCTTGCATTAGATTTCAATGACACTCAAAATGAAGAAAATGTTTTAAGAGATAAAATTTCAAAGCTTGTACAAAAAGAAGCTCACTTAAATACAAGAAAAACAAAAATTAAAACAAATGTGCAGTCATTGCAGGAAAAAATAAACAAAGTAACAAGAATAAATGCAGAAATGAAAGGAATGGAATAAAATCCTTTCAAGCTTTTTCTATTAACTGTTTTTTGAATTTATCTAAATATTCTCTTGGAATTTTTCCTGCTGCAGCAGGGATGTGCCCTCCTGCAGTTGAATCAGGAATTCCTTCAATGCTTTTCTCTAATAAATCATTTACTTTAACTTTAAAGTCTTGTCTTCTTGCGCTGAAATAAACATGGCTGTCTCCGAAATCCTGCACTATTATTACAGTCTTGTTTTTGTATCTATCTGAAACCCTGTTAATCAAAACAGATTTGATTGAATGCTCTGGCTTTATTTCAAAATAAATAAGTTCTTTTTCTGGGAAAACTTCTTTTTTCTGCTCGAATTCCATTCTCCAGTATGCAACTTCTTTTTCCATTTCATCCAGTTCTGAAAGGAGATCTTTTTTCAGCAAATCTTCAGGTTTTTTAGCTGAAAGAAACATTTTAATCAAATCATCCATTTTGCTTAAATCCATTACCTCAATTGATTCAATCAGTTTTTTCACTTCAAACAAAACGCTTTTTTCAGGCTTTTCTTTTATATAGTATTTTTCCATTGTGCCGTCAACAAAATCCATCCAGGAATTGTAGGCATTGTCTCCTAATAATCCAATGCAGGCAATCCAGTCCAAATCCTTTAAATCTGTCAGCTCAGAAAACAGGTCAAAACATAATTTTGAGGCAGGATACTGGCTTCCTTCCTCTCCTGTTAAATCCTGGCTTTTAATCATCAAAGTTCTGCTTGAATTAAGGTCATTGTATGTTTTATGATGGTCTAACACAAGGATTTCTGCAAACTCTTCTGTGTCTTTTATTGTTTCAGGAAATTGGTCTACACTTAAATCAGTTGTAATAAGAAATTCTATTTCTTCTTCTTTTAATTTTTTTACTGTACTTGGCTTTACTGTAACTTTTCCTGGATTTTGGTGAAACATTAAAGGCTTTTTTCCTGAAATTCTCTCTAATGCAGTTGCAGTTATTACTCCAGAACAGATGCCGTCTGGATCAGTGTGATGCAATACTGCTGTTTTTTTCTCTTTATTTTTTAGAATAAGCTGCTTAAATCTTTCAATTTCTTGCTTCATGCTTTTAAAAGAAAGCCAAAGAAAGCTTTAAAAAAAGCTCTAAGGTAATTGAATACTAAAGGTGATCTAATGGGATATAAGCATGTTAACAGCAGAGGAGTAGATTATTTTCTGCATTCAAAAGGAAAACTTTATTTTTTCTCTAAAAAAGCAGAGGATTCTATTGATTTGCCTGAACAATTTCAGGTAGTGGAAAACCAGAGAACAGGGCTTCCAATGGTAAAGAAAAAAGGATAGTTCATGAAAAACAAAATAAAAGAACTTTTTTCTGAAATCAAAGCAGAAACAATTATTATTAGAAATTACAGTAACTTTTCTGACCCAAATTTTTTCTATTTTACGCAGTTGTATAGAGAAAAATATGAAAACAATTTTCTTTTGCTGAGAAAAAACAAAAAAGCACTGATTATCTGCTCTGCATTAGAAGGAGCAGGCATTCCTTTTTCAAAAAACTATTTAGTTAGAATAGCAAAAAGCAGGAAGGAGTTTGAAAAAATTTTAAAAAAAGAAGTTAAAGGAAAAATCATTGGCTTGAATTTAGATCTTACACCTGTAAACTCGCTGAAAAAACTGAAAAAACTATTTAAAAGAAAAAAATTCATTGATGTTTCACTTGTCCTTCAGAAAACAAGGGCAGTTAAAACAGAAAAAGAAATCAAAAAAATCAGACAGGCCTGTGAGATTACAGAAAAAACTTTTTCTAAAATAAAAAAACTCTTTAAAGTCGGGATGACAGAATTAGAGCTTGCAACTGCCTTGGAGTTTCAGGCAAAAAAATTCGGTGCAGAGGATTTGGCTTTTCCTTTGATTGTTGCTTCAGGGAAAAACTCTGCTGTGCCCCACCACAACACTTCAGATAAAAAAATCCGCAAAAACGAATTGATTCTGATTGATTTTGGAATAAAGTATAAAGGCTATTGTTCTGACCTCACAAGAATCTTTTTTACTGGAAAAACCCCTGTAAAATTAGACAAGCTTTACTCTCAGGTTTTAGAAGCAAAAACATTGGCAGAAAAAGAGCTTGGACAAGGAAAAGATTATGCAAAAGCTTTTGAAAAAGCAGATTATTTTCTGCAGAAAAACTTAAAGCAGAAATTAATGCATGACATCGGCCATGGATTAGGATTAGAGGTTCATGATTTTCCTAAAAAGAATTTTGGAAAAAAAATGCCCTTAAAAGCTGGAATGGTTCTTACAATAGAGCCGGGCTATTACAATAAGAAAATCGGCGGAATAAGAATTGAAGATGATTATCTGATTACAAAAAAAGGTTTTAGAAAGCTTTCAAACGCGCCGAAAAAGATTGCTGAAATTCTTTGACAGTAAGGTTTATTAAGTTTGGACTCTTATTTTTTAAGTGGTATGATGACAAAACCAAAAAGAAAAACAAATCCAGCAAATAAAGTATATGGCGATAAAAGAAATCTAAGGGCTAGATATACATTAAAAGTAGGAGACATGCCTGTTAACAAAAGACGACTTAATAAAAGAGGGCCTCATTATCAAAGGACTGTTAAAAAAGGCGGCGGCCACAAAGTAATTTTTACTGGGCCAGAAAGAAGAGAATTAAGACCAGACGTAAAAACACACCATACTTTAGATCGTGAAACCTTGAAAAGAGTTCCAAAAGGAACTTTTTTAGCTAGTAACACTGCTATAAAATTATACCCAAACAAAGGACTCAAAAATAGAAAAAAATAATTAAACCTCTGTTTTTTATTTTTTTACTTTTTTATCAGGGAGATTTGGTCTGATTTTTGCTTGTTCTCTGTGTATGAAAACGAGCTTCTGCCTTAAACTTGCCTTATTATTTGATTTTGCACTTAAAACATCAAAACGAGAAACACGATTTCTTTGCATTTTTCCACTTGGAGGTTGTCTTGGTTTTTTTTTCATTAAAAATCACCTAAAAAATTTATGTTTTTTAACTATTTAAATCTTTCTAATAACTTTCTTTTTATGGCCTTCCGTTTAGCTAAAGCAAAAGAAAAGCTTGACTCTTTTTTGAATTCAGGAAAAATGATTGTAGTAATAGGAAACTGTTTTGTGCATTACCAAGGCAGAGCTGGAAGTAAACTAGCAGAAGGAAACAGAATGCTTTTAATAAAAGCAGACAACAGTTTTGCAATACACCAGAATACTAAACTTCGTCCGATAAATTATATGATGAATGCACAGTCTTCAACAAAAATTGATTCAGAAAAAAACTGTCTGGTAATTTCTGCTTTTAAAAGAAAACCAAAAGAAAAGCTGGAAGTATTTTTTAATCAGATTGATTTTGTTCAGGCTTTTGAGATTGAAAGAGAAAAAGAACTGCGTTTGTTTGGCTCTGAAAGAGAATTAAGCGATTTATTAATGCAGGATCTTTCAGTTTTAGAAAAAGGTTTGACTGCATTAAAAAAAGAACAGCCTTTAAGAAAAGGAATAATTGATATTATTGCAGAAGACAAAGACAAGAATCTGGTTGTAGTGGAAGTTAAAAGAAGAAAAGCTGATTTAAATGCTGTAAGGCAGTTATACAGCTATGTAAAGCAAGTGGAAACAATAAAAGGAAAAAAAACGCGGGGAATAATTTGTGCGCCTTTAATTGGAAAACCTCCAATGGAATTGCTTGAAAAATACGGTTTAGAATTCTGCAGATTAGATTATGAGATTTACAATCCAAAAGAAGAAATTAAAGGACTGCAGAAAAAGCAGAGCACTTTAACTGAATTATATAAAAAAAGATAATAGGTTTATTTTATTCAGTTATTATTTAATTGGTTTTGATACAACTTTTTCTAAAAGGTGTAGGGGGCTTAGATGAAAATTTTATTGGTTGGTTCAACTGCAAGGGCAGACTGTATTGCAGAAGCAATTGTGAAAAGCAAATCAAAGCCTGAATTATATGCAGTAATGGGTTTAATAAATCCAGGGGTAAAACAAAAAGCAAAAGAATTAACTGCACATAATGTAATGGATTTTGATTTTATAACTGATTATGCAAAAAAAGTCCAGCCGGATTTTGCAGTTTTAGGACCAGATGACCCAATAGCAGAAGGCCTTACAGATGAATTAGAAAAGATTGGAATAAAATCTTTTGGCCCGAAAAAAACTGTTGCAAGAATTGAATCAAGCAAAAGCTTTGCCCGCGAGCTGATGCAAAAACATGAAATTGAAGGATTGCCGGATTTTAAAGTGTTTTCAGAAAAACAAGGAATGCAGGATTATGCAAACTCTTTGAAAGAGATTGTAGTTAAACCAGACGGCTTAACCGGAGGAAAAGGAGTTAAAGTGCAGGGAGACCATTTTGATTCAATTGAAGCAGGCTTATCTTATGCAGATGAAATTCTGCAGAAAGGAAAAGTAATAATAGAAGAAAGACTTGAAGGGGAAGAATTTTCTTTACAGAGTATTTGTGATGGAAAAACTGTGTTGGATTGTGTTCCGGCTCAAGACCATAAAAGAGCTTTTGAAAATGATGCAGGGCCAAACACCGGAGGAATGGGCTCTTATTCCTGTGAAGACGGTTTACTGCCTTTTTTGGAAGAAAAGCATTTGAAACAAGCACACAAAATCAGTGAAAAGATTGCTGATGCATTGAAAAAAGAAACTAAAACAGAGTTTGTTGGAATCCTTTATGGGGGATTTATGCTTACAAAAAAAGGCGTTAAGCTGATTGAATATAATGCAAGGTTTGGCGACCCAGAAGCAATGAATGTTTTACCAATCCTAAAAACAGATTTTGTTGAAATCTGTCAAGCTTCAATTAATGGAACTCTAAATGAGATTTCACTTGAATTTGAACCTAAGGCTACTGTATGCAAATATGCTGTTCCAGAAGGCTATCCAATTAATTCAGTTAAAAACGAGTTTATTGAATTTACAGCAGGACAAGCAAAACACTATTTTGGCGCAATAGACGAGAAAAACAGGCATTATTTAATGACCGGCTCCAGAGCAATAGCTTTTGTTGGTACTGGTTCTTCACTTTCTGAAGCTGAAAAGATTGCGCAGAAAGCTCTTGAAGGAGTTAAAGGAAAAATCTTTTACAGAAAAGACATTGGAACAGAACAATTGATTCAGAAAAGAGTCAAGCATATGAAAAAACTGCTTGAATAAAAAAGTTATTTAAAGCTGTTTGCACTTAAATCTATCTGATTAAAATGATGGGAAAATGCAGAAAATGTGATAAAAGAGATGAATTAAGAGGCGGTTTATGCGAGGACTGTGTTGAAGAAGAAGAAGCAAAAAGAGTCCCTATAGAAACAAAAAGAGAAAAACTATCAAAAGAAGAAATGGAAAAAGAAATAGCAGAAAAAAGAAGAGACAAGAAGTTTTGGACAAACTTCTAGCGCTTTCCGTTCTCCAGACAGCTTAACCTTACATTGAGGCTTATTTGCTCGTTTTGTAAGTCTCTGATTTTTTTGTCTAAATGGTCTAATTTTTCATCAAGAATAACTTGTTTTTTAACAATTCCAACAGGCATGAAATTCCCCCCATATAGTTATAAAGTGAAATCATTTTAAACTGGTATTAAAAGCTTTTTCTGTGTTTTTGCAAAGGTTTAAATATTTTTTTGAAAAGTATTGGTATGATTTAAATGAAAAAAAAGAAAAAAACAGCAAAAATCAAGAAAAACCACCTTTTAAAAAAAAGCAGGTTGACAAAAACAAAAAAAGCCAAGAAGAAGACTGTAAAAAAGAAAAAGCCAGTGAAAAAAACAAAGAGTGTTCCTGCAAAAAGCAAGAAATTAAAGCTCAAAAAAAAACCCTTAAAAAAATCAAAAAATAAGAAACCTTTAAAGAAAAAAAAGAATGTTAAAAAGAAAACTAAAAATCCTGTTAAGAAAAAAACAAAAAAACCGCCTTTTAAAAAAAAGCAGGTTGACAAAACTAAGAAAAAAGAAACAAAAGCTGAAGCAAAAAAAGTTCCTGAGCCAAAAAAAGAAGAAAAAAAGATTTTCAAGAAAAAAGACGGAAAAATCCAGTTCTTTGAAGAAGAATCAGAATTAGAAGAAAAAGACGAATTTTTTTCCCTGCCAGATGAATTTGAAACAAAAGACAGGGACTTTGATTATGATTTTGATTCAGATTAATGATTCCTTTATTTTTTTCCAAAAACTGCGTTTTTTCCCAGAGCTTCTTCAATGCGTAAAAGCTGATTGTATTTTGCGTTTCTGTCGCTTCTGACTGGAGCGCCGAATTTGCTTTGGCCTGCTCCTAATCCTACAGCCAAATCTGCAATAAAAGAATCTTCTGTTTCCCCGCTTCTATGGGATACAACAACATTCCAATTTGATTTGAATGAAAGGTTTGCAGATTCTATTGATTCAGTTACAGAGCCAATCTGGTTTACTTTCAAAAGCAAGGCATTGCATGATTTTTCTTTTATTGCTTTTTCAATGAATTTAATATTTGTTACAAGCAAATCATCTCCAACAATCTGGATTTTGTTTCCCAGTTTTGCTGTAAGCTGTTTCCAGCCAATCCAGTCTTCTTCAGCCATTCCATCTTCAATTGAATAAATATTGAATTTTTCTGTCAGCTCGCTGTAAAAGTCTGTCAGTTCGCCTGCAGAAAACTTTTTTTCTCCGATAAAATAATTTCCATCTTTAAAGAATTCACTTGAAGCACAGTCTATTGCAAGAGAAACTTTATCTAAATAGCCTGCTTCCTCTACAGCCTTTAAAATGAGTTCAAGTTTTTCTTCTTCGTTTTTAATCTGTGCAACAAACCCGCCTTCATCTCCAATTAATCCGGCAACAGAACCAAACTTTTTTTTCATCAGAGATTTTAAGATGTGATAGATTTCTGTTGAAATCTGCATTGCTTCATTGAAAGTTTTTGCACCTATAGGGCAGATCATTCTTTCCTGAATATCATTTTCCAAGCCAGCGTGTTTTCCTCCGTTTAAAACATTCATTTGCGGAACCGGCAGAACAAATTTTTTGTTTCCAGCTAGTTCTCCTAAATACTGATACAAAGGAATTTCTTTTGCTTTTGCTCCTGCGCGTGCAGCAGCCATGCTGACAGAAACAACTGCATTTGCGCCTAAAACTGATTTGTTTTCTGTTCCGTCCAGCTCTAACATTGCTGAATCAATTTCTTTTTGTGCTGAAATTCCCATTCCTTTTAATTTTGAATTGATTTTCTTGTTGATGTTTGAAACTGCTTTTAAAACTCCTTTTCCTTTGAAAGCGGTTTCTTTGTCGCGCAGTTCAATTGCTTCATTTGAGCCAGTTGAAGCGCCTGAAGCTACAATTGCTCTTTCAATTATTTTGCCTGCTTTTATTTCTGCTTCAACTGTTGGGTTTCCTCTTGAATCAAAAACCTGCCTTGCTTTAACATAATCTATTTTCATTTAATGCACCTTTTTTCATTGATTTTCTCTTATTATAAAAACCACAAAATGGTTTAAAATCTATTGAAAACAACTTTTTAAGAAAAAGTTGTATCAAAAAGGTTCCAAAAATAATCCAAAAACTATTTAAAGAAAAAAGCCTTTTATTTATGCATGAATCCACAGGAAAGGTTTAAGGCAAGGCAACAAGCAAGGATGCAGGCTAATCAGAATGTTGAACCGCAGAAAGTTATGCAGCAAAAGAAAGTTGAACCTTCAAAAGTTATGCCGCAAAAAAAAGTTGTGCCTTTAGCTCAGGCAAAACAAGGAAAAGTTGCAATAAAAAAAGTCAATAAAACAGATAAAGGAATAGTAATTTCTTTTACCAAAGTCTAGCTTGAAACAGGTTTAACTTTGTTTTTAAAGATTTTGTTGGCTAAATAATATGTGCAAGCGCGTGATGCAATGCAGGAAAAAGAATTTCAATTAAAGATTTTTTCTGGGACAGCAAACCCCAAGCTTGCAGAAGAAATTGCTGGTTTTTTAGGGGAAAATTTAGGAAAAATTTCTATTTCTAGGTTCAGCGACGGAGAAGTTAATCTGGAAATACAGGAATCTGTCAGAGGCCATGATCTCTTTTTTATTCAGCCGACATGCGACCCTACAAACGAAACTTTAATGGAACTGTTGTTATTTTTAGATGCAGCAAAAAGAGCTTCAGCTAAAAGAATCACTGCAGTGATTCCATATTATGGTTATGCAAGACAAGACAGAAAAAGCGCTCCAAGAACTCCAATCAGCGCAAAATTAGTGGCTGATTTGATTACTGTTGCAGGAGCAAACAGAATTTTGGCTGTAGATTTGCATGCAGCACAAATTCAGGGATTCTTTAATATTCAGCTGGATAATTTAAGCGCAAAATTGTTGATTGCAGAAGATATTGCAGAAAAAAAGCTTCCAAACTTATGTATTGTTTCTCCTGACATTGGAGGAATCAGAAGAGCAAGGGATTTATCTAAACTTCTTGGAGCAAAACTGGCTGTAGTGGATAAATTAAGAACAGAGCCAAACAAGTCTCAGGTAATGAATATTATAGGAAAAGTTGACGGAAAACACTGTGTTTTGGTTGATGATATAATTGACACTGCAGGCACAATGTGTGCTGCAGCAAAAGAACTAAAAAAGAAAAGAGCTTTGTCTGTCAGAGCTTATGCTTCTCATGCAATTTTATCAGGAAAAGCAATTAAAAGAATTGAAGAATCTCCATTAAAAGAAGTTGTAGTTTCAGATTCAACTCCATTAAACGGCAAAGCAAAAAAATGCAAAAAAATAAGAGTTTTTTCTGTTGCAGAACTGCTTTCAAAAGCGATTAATAATATTCATACTTCGCAATCTGTTTCAGAATTATTTGAAGCAGACAAGCAAGTTAAACTTGTTTGATTTAAAAAACAACTTTTGACTGTACGGGTTTATCCCGTAACTGTTTCGGCAGTTAAGTACGAGGCACGACATAAAGTCGTGCTGGTCCAGCTTTATGCTGGACCTTTGGTTAAACTCTTTGGAAAGACAGCTGGGCTTTATGCCCTGCATTTTGTTACACCTTTTGACAGTACGGCTTTACGCCGTACTTTTGGTTAAACCCTTTGGAAAGGGTTTATGGGAACGGGGAGATTTGAACTCCCGTCAGATGCCCCCGAAGCACCAATGCTACCAAGCTACACCACGTCCCCAAACGTTTCGCCGTTTGAGCACGAAACCGCTTTCGAGCGGTTGCACTTAAGCACGACTTTCAGTCGAGCATGCTCCGCTTCTCAGCTCTATCGAGCAAAGCGAAGATAGTGCTTTGTCTTTAACGGGCGAAACCGTTAAAATTTTGTGTCAAAAAAAAGAAAAAGTAATGCAAAAACAGAAAAGAAAGTTAGGCAGTATGGGTTTATCCCATACATTTTGATAAAACTTTTGGAAAAGTTTTGGGTAAAAGCATTTACCTAAAACACTTGTGCAGAGTTAGCCTTAAATACCTTAGTTTATTTATTATTTAAGTTGAAACTGGTGAGCAAGTGGGAGAAGAACAGTTAAAAGAATTAGGAAAAAAATCTGTTGATTCAGAGTTTTTTACTTTGATTCCTGAAGGATACAAAAAAGGAAAAGTAAAATATGTAATTATTACCGGTTCTGTTATGAGCGGAATAGGAAAAGGAACAGTTTCCAGTTCTATTTCAAAACTGCTTGAAGAAAGAGGATTAAAAACTTCTCCAATGAAAGCAGAAGCATATTATAATGTCGACGCAGGAACATTAAATCCTTTCAGGCACGGAGAAGTTTTTGTTTTAGATGACGGAACAGAAACAGATTTGGATTTAGGCTCTTATGAAAGATTTATTGACAAAAATCTTACTACAGACAATTATCTTACTACAGGAAAAATTTTAAGTGAAGTAATAGAAAAAGAAAGAGCAGGAAAATATTTGGGAAGAGACGTGCAATTAATTCCGCATGTGACAGGAGAAACAAAAAAATATTTCAGGAAACTGGCTGTAGATTCAAAAGCAGATGTTGTTTTAATTGAAATTGGAGGAACAGTTGGAGACTATGAAAACATGTATCTGCTGGAAGCAGTAAGGCAGTTAATCTACGAGGAAGGAAAAGAAAATATCTGCTTAATTAATCTTACATATATTTTTGAACCAAAAACTTTAGGGGAACAAAAAAGCAAGGCAGCCCAATTAGGAATAAAAAAAATGATTGAACTTGGGTTAATGCCGGATATAGTTATCTGCAGAAGTGAAGCTCCGGTGAATAAATCTATAAGAGAAAAGATTAGCGTGTTTTCTAATGTTCCAATGAACAGAGTGATTAGTCTGCATGATTCAGATGAATTCTATAAAATTCCTTTAATGTTAAGGGACGAAGAATTGGATAAAGCAATTTTTGATGTATTAAAAATTGATGAAAAAAAATTAGGAAAAAATGGCAGTCTGGAGAAATGGACTGAATCAATGAGTGTAAAGAATCCAAAGAAAAAAATCACAATAGGAATTGCAGGAAAATACACTGGGTTAAAAGATTCTTATATCAGTATAATAAAAGCTTTAGAGCACTGTGAAGCAGAATTTAATGTTAAAATAGAAATAAAATGGATTGAAGCAACAGAAATTGAAACCAAAAGAAAAAAGGTTACAGAAGTAATAAAAGGAATTGACGGCTTAATTGTCCCCGGAGGCTATGGAAAAAGAGGCGCAGAAGGAAAAATTGAATGCATTAAATACTGCAGGGAAAAAAATATTCCTTTTTTGGGAATCTGTTATGGGTTCCAGATGGCTGTAATTGAATATGCAAGAAATGTTTTAAGAAAGAAAAATGCGCATACAACAGAAATTGAATCAAAAACAGATTATCCTGTTGTTTGCCTGCTGCCAGACCAGAAAAAAATTGAAGGGTTAGGAGGCAATAACAGGCTTGGAGGATATGATATTTCAGTTAAAAAAGACACTATTGCTTTCAGACTTTATGGAAAAGAAAAAATCAGGGAAAGGTTCAGGCACAGGTATGAATTCAATCCAGAATACGTCAAAGAATTTGAAGAAAAAGACATGGTTTTTAGTGGAAGGTCTCCAAAAGCAGAAATCATGCAGATTTTAGAGCTGCCAAAACACAAATTTTTCTTGGGAACACAATTTCATCCAGAATTCACTTCCCGCCCATTAAAGCCAAGCCCTTGTTTTAAGGGATTAATTAAAAGCTGTTTGTAATTATTCCCCGATTATTTTAATTTCAACTCTTCTGTTTTTGGGCTTGTTGTCCAATTCAACAAAAACAATCTGCTGCCAGGTTCCGTTTAATAGTTCGCCTTTAGAAAAAGGAATAAACAAATCTGGTTTCAGAAGAGAAGCGCGAACATGAGAATGCCCGTTTCCGTCATGCCAGGTTAAATCGTGTTCATATTTTCCTTTTGGAATAATCCTGTCCAAAAACTCTGGAAAATCTTTCTGCAAACCTGATTCAAATTCTATTGTTGTTAAAGCACAGGTTGAGCCGACTCCAAACAAAAAAACTATTCCTTCTTTTAATTTGCTTTTTCTTAACTCTCTTTCAACTTCACTTGAAATGTTTATTAAATTGTTTTCTTTTTTTGACTCAAAAGAAATTGAAGAAGAAAAAATCATTCTTTCACCAGCATATTTGGAATCCCGTTTTCTATTCTGAATTCTTTCTTGCATTTAGAACAAATCAATCTTGAATTCTCTTTCTTGTATTTCAGTTCTGCGTTGCATGCAGGACAGGCTAATGCATCTAATATTTCTATTGATAATTCATTTTCCATTTTTTCTTTCCTCTAAAACTTCTGCATAAACTTTTTCAAGCTTCCTGGCAATGACTTTTGAGTCAAATTCATTTAATACTTTTTCTCTTGCTTTTTTTCCAAATTCGCTGCATAGAGAAGGATTTGAAAGAAGTTCTAAAAGGCGTTCTTTGAGCTGTTGTTTGTTTCCTTTTTCAAAAACAAAACCGTTTTTTCCTGAATCAATCTGATCTTTTATTCCAAAAGCATCTGAAGCTATTACAGCACATTCAGAAGACATTGCCTCCAACACTACTACAGGCATTACCTCAAAAAAAGAAGGCAAAACAAAAATTAAAGCGCTTCCAAAAAAGAAAGGCAGTTCAGAGTGTTTTACCTGGCCAAAAAAATTGAATTTAATTCCGGCTTTTTTTGCCTGTAATTCAAGTTTTTTTTTCAGAGGGCCGTCTCCAACTATTTTCAGTTCAAAATCAAATTTTTCTTTTAATTCTCCTAAAACTTCAATCAACAGCCCAAGGTTTTTTTCTTTGTCTAAACGGCCTACAAAAAGAATATGGTTTTTTTCTTTTTTTTGCGGAACAAAAACTAAACTGTTTACAAAGTTTGGAATAAAAACTACTTTTTCTTTTCTTTCAGGAACTTTTTTCTGGATGATTTCTTTTATTTCAGAGCTTAAAGCAATTATCCTGTCTGCTTTTCTATAGACTTTGTTTTGAAAAAAACTGAATATTGGAGTGAAAAAAGTTTTATGCAGATTTGATTCCGGAAGGTTATACCAGTTGTGTTCAGTGTAAACTAAAGGTTTGCCTAAAAAAGGAAAAGCTGTTAAAGGATAATGCGCATGCAGAATTTCCCCTTTCAGGAGATTCTTTTTTCTATAGCAGTTAAGTATTGAAAAAAAATTATGCAGCCTGTCAAAAGAAATATCTGAACCGATTTCAACTGAATTTTCCAGCACAGATTTTGACGCATACAATTGAATTTCATGACCTTTACTTTTCAATTCTCTGATTAAATCGTATTCCAGTATTTCTATTCCTCCTTTTACCGGAGGAAAATAATCTATCCTTGAACCAGCGCTAATAAAAGTGATTTTCATTTTCTCATCTTTTCTTCATAAAGCTCTTTTATTGTTTTAACTAAAACAGAGCTTGTGATTAACTGTATGCCGACAAAAAGTACTGTGATTCCAATCAAAGGAATTAATAACTGAGAGGAGTTTGAGCTAAAAGAAATCATTGCAAAACCTAAAACTGAAAGAAACACTCCGATAATATTGTATCTTGAAAGCAAAAACCTGTTGTATGCCCATCCATAAACTATTGCAGTATTTAATTTTCTGTGAAAAAGTTTTACTGAAAAGTTTAAAAGAAAACCAAAGAATACAAGAGAAACTCCTATTAAGATAAGTGAAGTTATCAGAAAAGTTCTTCTTAAGCCAAAATCCAGAAAGTTTACTCCTCCTATTAGCGGATAAAAAAGTATTGTTCCAAGCAAAAGAAAAAATACGCCAATTAAACCAAACAGTTTCAATGGATTATGCATTGAAACTATTCTTAAGATTGACATTAAAAAACTAAATCCCTGTTCAAAACTGCTTAATTTTGAGCTTCCGGTTCTTTCAGCGTAATGAATTGGAACAAAAACTATTTTCCATTTTTCGTGTGCAGCCATTGTAGTCATTGCAGGAGTAAAAGAAAGGTCATCTGGAAGTGAATCAAAATTTTCTGTTAATTTTTTTTTGAATACACGCATTCCAGAGGCAGTGTCTTTTATTTTTGCACTTGAAAAAAAATTTAACAGCAAAACAAAAAACTTGTTTCCAATCCATCTTTGTGCAGGCATTTTTGTTCCTTTTCCTAATCTGGAGCCGATTACAATATCTGCATTTGTAAAAACCAGTGAAGAAACAAGTTCCTGCATTTTGTTTATTGGATAAGTTCCATCTGCATCATAAAAAGCAAGCAATTCTCCGTTTGAATTTTTGAATCCTGTTTTTAGCGCTACGCCGTATCCTTTGTTTTTTTCATGGGAAATCAATTTGATTTGAGAGCCAAATTTTTCAATTAATTCTTTTGTTTTGTCTGTTGAACCATCGTTTACTATTATTATTTCCACTTCATTTATTTCTGTCTGATTAAGAATTCTGTTTTTTTCTTTCAGAGTATTGTGAATTGTTGATTCAATAGCTTTTTCTTCATTAAATGCAGGAATTATTATTGAAAGTCTCATATTATCAAAACATAATATTTTAATAGATTAAAATACTATTATGATTACTCAAATAAAAAGGTTACCTTATGCTTGAAAAAGTAATTGAAATAAACAATCTGAGAAAAGAGTTTAAAACAAGCCTGAATCCGCAAAACCTAACTGAATTTTTTTTCCCAAAGCACAGGACAACTATTGCAGTTAATTCAGTTGATTTGGATGTATTTAAAGGAGAAACACTGGGTTTGCTTGGGCCAAATGGAGCAGGAAAAACAACTTTGATAAAGCTTCTTTCAAGCGTTTTGTACCCGACTTTAGGAGAAATAAAAATTTTGGGAAAGCCCCCAGAACAGCAAAAAATGCATATAGGAGTAATGCTTGGATATGAATTAATTTATTACAGAATGACAGGTTATGATAACTTAAAGTATTTTGCAAGGATTTACAGAGTAAAAGATTTTCACAACAGGATAATGGATTTGGCTGAACTATTAAATTTCAGGGACTACTTGTATGATTATGTAGAAAACTATTCTTTGGGAACAAAATCCAAACTGGCTTTGGCAAGAGCATTAATCCATGACCCGGAAATTATTATTCTGGACGAACCAACTTTAGGATTAGACATTAATGTTTCAGAAAAAATAAGAAAATATATTGAAAATATGGGTAAAACTGTAATCCTTACATCTCATTATGAAAAAGAAGCAAGAGAATTATGCGATAGAATTGCATTAATGCATGAAGGAAAAATAATTAAAATTGAAGACAAAAAAAATTTTGATTTAATAATAAAAAAGTTTTCTGAACTGGGTGAAAAACATGCATGAGCTAACCAGAGAAATCATTGCAATAACAAAAAAAGAATTCAAATTAAGCATAAGGTTTAAGACAGCATATCTTTTGAACACTTTTGTTAATCCAATACTCTCAATACTTCCTTTGGCAATTATCTATTACGGATTTTTGCATTACAGCCAGGCAGAAGGAATTGGAGGCGTAAACATAAATAATTACCATGTATTTCTTATATTTGGAATTGTAGCACAGGCATTTTTTTATCACGGAATCTATGGTTTTGCAGAAAGGTTCAGAGCAGAAAAATACTGGAAAACAATTGAATCATTATTTATAGCACCTATAAACTATGTTTCCCTGATAATCGGCGTAGGAATAAATCTTGCATTAAATTTGCTTCCTTTGCTTTTGATTTTTATTTTAATTGCATTCACTTTCACCTCTGTAACAATAATAGAAATTTTACTCGTAATTTTAATGATGCTTGTTCTTTTGGCTTTTTGTCTTGGAATAGGATTAATTTATGGTGCACTAACTTTGTTTTCAGAAAACTTTGATCCGGTTTTCAGATACTTTTTTGCCGCATGGACTCTGGCAAGCTGTTTTGCTTATCCTTTAGAAATAATTCCTGAATTTTTCAGGCCAATAATAATATTCAACCCGGTGTTCCAGGCAGTAAACTTTACCAGAGATGTCTGGATAAACAATTTTGTCGGAATAAAC
>JAFCDN010000029.1 GCA_017609625.1 Candidatus Iainarchaeum sp. | reverse complement strand
ATTAGGAAATCCTCCTTTTAATTATTTTTTGCATGAAACAATGGAAAAAAATCCTGCTTATTGTTTTCATATTAAAATCCAGCCTAATGTAAAAAAAGTTTATGGCGGAGTGGAAAAAGGAGCAGGAATTGTTTTAATCGAAGTTCCGCCAGAAGAGGCTGCAAAAGAGTTAAGGGAGTGACATTATGAGAAAATCAAAAAACTTGCCCAAAAGACAACCTAAAAAGAAAAAATCTGGCCCTTCTTTTAGAACAGGACAGGGAGTTCTAGTAAGAGGAGAAAAAGCAAGAATAGTTGGGCCTTCTAAAAGAAAAACCGGAAAAGTGGTTGTGAGAAAAAGAATTACTCACACAAGGCATCTTGAAAGAAAACTAAAAAAACAACTATATGAACTTCTTTCACAGGAAGCTAAAATACGTGAAGAGGGCAATCTTAAAGGAAGCAGTGCTGAAAAATTGCGGGAAATACAAAAAAGAATTCATGGGATAAAAAAATTGAGAGGTTATTGGGGCTATAATCCAGTTATAACAACTACAACAACACAAACATTTTCTGTTCCTGAAAGAGACATTAAAATAAAAAAAACCAAAAAACCAAAAACTCAAAAAGTCTCAAAAACTCAAAGAAAAAAACAGAGAAGAAAAGCCTTAGTACAACAAGCAACAAGACGTTACAGAAATCCAAAAACAAGAAAAATAAAACTTGCAAAAAGGGGAATAATAGAAGATTTTGGAGAAAGTAAGGGAACTAAAAGAAAAAGGAAAAAAGAATTTTCAAGGTCACCTAACTTTCGTTATTGATCTGACAATCCAATAAATTTAATAAAAGAAAAGTCAGATATTAATAGCTAAAGAGTTGAGAAAATGGATTATGTTGTTTTAGAAGCAAGCTATGAAATAGGAAACAAGGTTGGAGGAATCCATACTGTTTTGACAAGCAAGAGTGCAAGGATGATGGAAAAGCTTTCAGAATTCTATGAAATAGGGCCTTATTATGAAAGAAAAGCCCAGACAGAATTTGAAGAAAAAGAAATTCCAAAAAAATTCCATAAAGTTTTTGTGGAAATGGAAAAAGAATTTGGAATAAAATGCTATTACGGAAACTGGATTGTGGCAGAAAAAAGCCCTAAATGCATTCTACTAGACCATTCTGGATTCAAAAAAAAGACAAATGAAATAAAAAAAGAGTTATGGGATTCTTACAAAATTGATTCAATGAAAACAGATGAATGGTTTAACGAGCCGGTTGTATGGGGAAAAGCTGCAGGCTTATTAATAGAAAAAATGGAAAAAAGCAAAGTGTTTGGAAGCAAAAAAATTGTAGCGCATTTTCATGAATATTTAAGCGGAACAGGATTACTGCATCTAAAAAAAGTTAAAAGCAAAGTAAAAACAGTTTTTACCACTCATGCAACTTTTTTGGGGAGAAATATTGCTGAAACAAAAAAAGAAGATTTGTATGAGCTGATAGAAAAAGGTTTTAGAGAGAAAAAATCTGCAGAAAATGAATTAGCTTATTCTTATGGGTTGCAAGCAAAACATCTACTAGAAAAAGCAAGTGCAATGAATGCAGATGTTTTTACTTCAGTAAGCAAGGCTGTTGCAAGAGAAGCAGAATTTGTTTTAGGGAAAAAATGTGATTTAATCCTTCCAAACGGACTGGACATAAAAAAATTTCCAATAATGGAAGATTTAAGTATTCTGCATAGGCAGTATAGAAATAGAATAAGGCATTTTGTAGAGGCGTATTTTTATCCTTATTACTATTTTGACATAAAAAAAACAATTTTCTATTTTATTGCAGGAAGGTACGAGTTCCATAATAAAGGAATTGACTTGTTTATTGACGGGTTAGGGGAATTAAACAAGAAACTGAAAAAAGAGAAAACAGAAAAAAATGTTGTTGCTTTCTTGTGGATTGCACAGGAAACCAATGCAAGGAATATTACTGTAATGGAAAACATGGTTATACACCAAACAATAGAGGATTTGATTGAAAGAGAGCTTCCAAAGCTTCATAGAAGGTTGTTTAGGAATTTAATGCAAGGACAAAAAATGGAAAAAAATTTGTTTGAAAAAGAATTCTTATTGAATTCAAAAAAGATGGCAATGAGGCTGAAAAGCAAAAAACAAGTGCTGCCTCCTTTGAGTGCATTTGATACAGGCGAAAATGGAATATTAAAGGCATTGAAAAGAAATAATTTATCAAACAAAGAAGAAGATAAAGTGAAAGTTGTTTATTATCCGACTTATTTGAGTACAGCAGATGGACTGATTGGATTGAATTATTATGAAGCAATAATTGGCTCGCATTATGGAGTGTTTCCTTCATATTATGAACCATGGGGTTATACTCCATTAGAGACAGCCGCTTTAGGGGTTCCTTCAGTTACAACAGATTTGGGGGGGTTTGGACAGTTTATTGAGGAACAATTAGGAGAAAAAGCAAAAGGAAGCATTGAGGTTTTGAAAAGAAGAGGAAAAACATATAAAGAAGAAGTTCAAGGAATGACTAAAGCAATGCATGAAATTTATTCAATGAGCAAGCATGAGAGAATGCAGAAAAAAATTAAAGCAAAAGAATATGCTGGATTGGCTGACTGGGGAAACCTTATAGAAAACTATATTAAAGCATATGAAAAATAACCTTTTAAAAAAAGGTTAAACAAAACAACCCTTTGAAAAAGGGTTGCAACTTAAATCCAAAGGTTTAAGTGCACAACAAAATCAACATTTTGTTTATGAACCAAATTTTGATCAAACTTTTGAAAAGTTTGTTTTGATAAAACTTATGTTCAAAGAACTGTTTTTACTCAAGCTTTTTGTTTTGGTAAAGCTTTTTCTAAAAGGTTTAAAGGTTGTTTTATTCTGTTAAATAAAACTTGTTTTTTGACATTCCGATTTTTCCTTCTCTTGCAAGCCAGCCTAAAGCACCAAAAACATGTTCTGATTTAAGTTTAGTTGCTTTTTTTATCTGAGAAGCGTTCATTGGTTTTTTGTTGTTTAATGCGCCCCAAACAGCTCCTGCCTTGCTTCCAAAATATTCATTTGAATTCATTTAATACCCCCAAAAAAGTAATGCATAAATATTGCAGAAAATAAATTATTAAATCTATCTTATTCGGTTTTTCAGATCACTTAAAACATTAGAGTAGTTTAAGAAGGATTCATAAGGAGAATCATAAGGATTGAAATATTTGTGCACGTCTCCGTCTGCAAACCATTTAGTGCACATATAATAAAAATGATCAGAAATCTGAAGCTTTCTCCAGTCAGAAATTAATTTAGGGTTTCTGGAAGAAAGAATTTTTTCTTCTAAAAATTTTATTTCATTAAATGCATGCTGCTGCATTTCATTTTCCAGCCAGGCTGAAAGGTCTCTGTCAACATCAGCCCAAGAGCTGGTATAAGGAACATCAAATTCTCCTACATCAGGAAAAACAGAAATTATTTCAGAAGCAGTTGCAAACTCTAAATTTTTTTGTTTTAAAACTTCTTTTGGAAGATGCTTTAAAAAATTAAATATCCCAGTGGATTCCCATTGATGTTCTCCAAAAGTTTCATAATCCATAAACAAGTTAATGCAATGGCCCCGGGCAGAAGAAAGCCAGGAAGCATATTTGTCTGCAGTTAAAGGCCATTCCTTCCATTCCCTGGAAGAAAAACGAAAAGCAATGTCATCTGAAAGCTCGAAGTTTCTAAGCAAAACTTTTATTTTAGAGTCTTTTGCCTTATAAATGAAATTCGGAGAACGCCAGCCTAAAACATTTGAAAGCCCTTCTGCTACAATTCCCTTAAAATGCATTTCAGAAACAGTTTTTGCGATTTCATTTGAATACATTGCTTCAGTGTTTCTGAAAATTTTTGGTTTAACTCCAAAAACTTCTTTGAATTTTTTTGAATGCATTTTAACCTGATGAATAAATTCTTTTTTTGAAATCAAATAAGCAAGAGAATGATAATAGGTTTCATCAAAGAGTTCAACATTTCCTGTGTCAACCAGCTTTTGGAAAGATTCAACTACTTCAGGAAAGTGTTCTTCTAACTGTTCTAAAAAAACTCCTGTAATGCTGAAACAGAATTTGAATTCTTCACCGTATTTTTCAATCAGATTTAGCAGGAGTTTGTTTGTTGGAAGATAGCATTTTCTTGAAACACGCTCTAAATAGAATTTGTTTGCTGAATCATCAAAATAATTGCTGTTTTTTCCAATATCAAACAAAGAGTAACGGGAAATCCTTAAAGGCTGGTGGACATGAAAATACAAACAAATTACAGGCATTAATTCACTTCCCTGTAAATCTGCAGACAGGAATCTGCAACAGAATCCCAGCTAAAAGACTGGAGTTCAGTAAAAGCATTTTTTTTCAGTTCATTTGAAAGAGGAGGACTGTTTAAAATCCCTACTATTTTGTTTGTCATTTCATGAGTGTCCCAAAAATCCACTTTAAAGCAATGGCTTATTACTTCACTTACTCCGGATTGCTTTGAAATAATTACAGGAGTGTTTGAAGCCATTGCCTCTAAAGCAGTTAAACCAAAAGGCTCAGCAACAGAAGGCATTACAAACAAGTCTGCAACAGAATAAAACTGTTTTACATCATCCTGAAAACCAGAAAAAGTTATTTTATCTGAAATGCCTAATTCAATTGATTTATTAATCAAAGAAGAAAGCATGTCTCCATCGCCGACAAAAACAAAACGGGTGTCAGGCCTGTGCTTTAAGACTTCATTTGCTGTATACAAAAACCAGTCAGGGCCTTTTTGAATAGTTAATCTTCCTAAGAATAAAACAATTTTTTCTTTTAAAGGAATAGAAGACGGAACAATAACATATTCATCCTTGTCTATTGCGTTATATACTACACTTATTTTTTTTTCAGGAACATTATAACGTTCAATTAATTGTTTTTTCATGTAATTGCTTATAGTGATTACTCTATCTGCTTTATGCAGTCCTTTTGATTCAATCCTGCAGATTGCTTGATTAGGAAAAAGATTGCCTGTCCTGTCAAATTCAGTTGAATGAATTGTAACAACCAAAGGGGTTTTTTTTATTCTTTTTAATGCAATGCCTGCAGGAAAAGTCATCCAGTCATGGCAGTGGATTACATCATAGGGTTTGGACTGCATTTTTCTTACAGCAGAGAGGGTATATTTTTTTACTTTAGAAAAGAAATCAAAACCATAAGCATTAATGCTTTTAGAATCAGCAGACTCAATATCTTCCTCTTGATTAGCTGAAGAAAGTGAAAGAGAAGGAACATAAGGATGAAAATCAAAATCTAATCCAATAACTTCATCTAAATGAGAGTATTTATCTGAAGTCTGGACTATGTTCACAAAACCAGGATTAATTTTTACTCCAGCAGAAGGCATTACAAAAGTAACTTTAGCTCCTTTTTTTGAAAGAGATTTAGTAAATCCATAAAGATAAGTGCCTAAACCGCCAGATTTAAATGGCGGAAACTCCCACCCCAACATCAGGACCTTTATATAACTCACCAGTTATTGCATGATTTTCTCATAATTGTGCAGTTAGATAACTAAAAACAAACAAGTGCAGACTGCATTCTAATATAGTGCTTAACTTTAATATAAAGATATGTTTTTGGGAAAATTAACTGGAAATCAAAGAAAAAAAGAACGTCTTATACATAATCGATTTGGTTGTTTGTGCACAAAAAGAATAAATAAGATTGAGCTGTAATCTTAAAGATGAAAGCAAAAATAGTCAGCATTGGCTCTGCTACAAGAGATATTTTTGTTAAAACAAGCCAGTTTCATTTCAGAAAAAGCAAAGGAAAAAAAGGAATAGATTTGTGCTTAAACCTGGGAAAAAAATTTGATATAGAAGAAATTGTTTTTGACTGCGGCGGAGGATCATTAAATACTTCAATTGGATTTAAAAAAATGGGTTTTGATGCAAATGTTCTGGTTTCAATGGGAGAAGACGCAATAGCAAAAAAGATTGAAATGGCTTTAAAAATAGAAAAAATTCATTTAATCAAAGTTCCTTCAGAAAAAGAAACAGGGTTTTCCATAATATTCAGAAAGCCTTATGGAGACAGAACAATAATGACTTACAGAGGGGCAAACAATGACTGGCATGAAAAAAAAGTTCCTTGGAGCAGATTAAAAAAAATGAACTGGTGTTATTTGTGTTCTTTTGGAACAAACACAAAGTTTTTGGAAAAAATCGCAAAATTCTGCAAAAAAAATAAAATCAACTTAGTGTTTAATCCCGGCGCCTCGCAAAGAAAACTTGGACTGGAAAAAATGAAAAATTTAGTTAAAAACTGTCATACAATAATTTTGAATAAAGACGAAATAGAAGACTGGACAAAAAAACAAAATACAATGGATTCAATGCGGGAATTGAATGAAATCGGGACAAAAATTATTGTTGTGACTGACGGAAAAAGAGGAAGCATTGCTTTTAACGGAAAAAAGTTTTTCAAACAAAAAGCTTTTGATGTTCTAAGAGCTGATGTAACAGGGGCAGGAGATTCTTTTTCTGTTGGCTTTGTTTCTGCTCTTGCAAGAAAAAAAAACATTAAAGAAGCATTAAAAATTGGAACAGCAAACGCCTGCTCTGTAATAACACAGGTTGGCGCACACAATGGGCTGCTTTCTTTTGGAAAAGCAGAAAAGTTTGTAGAGAAATGTGAAAAGAAAAACTAATAATATTTGTCAAGAAAGCAAAAAAGAAAACTAAAAGTTTAAATACTAAAAGAGTGTTAGTATTAGTGAAACTTTTGTTGGTGATGAAATGAAATTTTTTGAATCTTTTTTGCAGAAACTGAGAAAAGAAATAAAAGCATTTTCCAGCGGAATGTCGCATTATGAACTGCAGAGAACTAATGGTTCAGAATGTGCAGCAGTGCTATTAAATGAAGTAAAACACCCAGACCATTATTTTTATCTGAACAATAATGTTGCAGTGAAAAGTTTGTGCGAGCTTTCAAATCATTTAAAAGAAATGGATGCAGACACTTTTGGAAAACACGTGAGTGAAGAAAAAAACGATTTTAGCAAATGGGTTTCAGACACAATCGGGGACAAAACTCTTGCAAAAAAAATGAGTGAACTAAAAGAACAAGATGAAATAAGCAAAGCAGTTGAAGTAAGAGTAGATTATATCAAAAGAAGAGCACAGCAGAATTACTGATTAATATGTTGTCTTTAAAGGAAAAAGAAGTTCTGGTTATTTTATTGGATAAACCTAAAACTATTGAAGAACTGCAGGCAAAAAGCTTTTTTGGATTTAATGAAACAAGAGAAACAATCAAAGAACTATTAAAAAAAGAAAAAATTACAAGAGAAAAAAGTTTTCCTACAACTTATTCTATAAAAAAAAGGTTTAGAAAAGAAGTAAGGGAATTAAAGAGAAGAATTGACTGGACTGAACTGGTTTCAGATGCCTGTTTGGTTTGCAAATACTGAAATATCAAGGAATAAAAAATGGATGAATTTGAAGAAAAGATAAAAGAGCTTGACAAAAAAATTATGGAAGAAAGCAAAGAAGAAAAAAATTTAGTCCCTACTTGTGCAAAATGCAGTTCGGCAAATATTACTACAACACAAACTGCTGCAAAAGTTTATTTCAGAGAACTAAAAGATTACCATTGCAGGGATTGCGGTTTTGAAGGCCCTCCTATTCTGAAAAAACTTGAAAAATGAAGAAAAGTATTTAAAGAAAAGAAACAAATTAATATTTTGGCGGTTTAATGGATTTAAAATATTGGATTATGTTTGGGATGCAGATAGGCACAATGTTAGCAATTTCTGTTAACAAAGGGCTTATTTATAATGTACTTGGCTGATTTTACTTTTTGTTTTCTTTTATTTCAGCCTGCGCAGCAGAAAGCCTTGCAATTGGCACTCTAAACGGAGAGCAGGAAACATAATCTAATCCTAAAGAATTACAGAAATAAATTGATTCAGGGTCTCCTCCGTGTTCTCCGCAGATCCCTAATTTAAGTTTTGGCTTTGCTTTTCTTCCTTCAGAAACTGCAATTTGCATTAATCTTCCTACTCCGCTAGTGTCAAGGGAAACAAAAGGAGAGATTGGAAGAATTTTTTTTTCTAAATATTTGTTTAAAAATTTTCCTTCAACATCATCTCTGGAAAAACCAAAAGTTGTCTGGGTTAAATCATTTGTTCCAAAAGAAAAAAAATCTGCATAACCTGCAATTTCTTCTGCAGTTAATGCAGCCCTTGGAAGTTCAATCATTGTTCCAATTGGAATTTCTGTTTCTTTGATTTCTTTTAAAACGCTTTCAACTGTTTTTCTTGAAAAAACCAGTTCTTGAGCTATTCCTACAAGAGGAATCATTATTTCAGGTTTTGCATCAATTCCTTTTTTTTTCAGATTTTTTGTTGCTTCAGCAATTGCTTTTGATTGCATTTCAATTATTTCCGGATAAAGGATTCCTAATCTGCATCCTCTGAATCCAAGCATTGGATTTGATTCATGCAGTTCATTTACTTTATTTAACAAAACCTGTTTTTCTTTTAATTCAGATTCTTTTCCTGAAGATTTTAATTCAGAAACTTCTTCAATAAGCTTTTCCCTTAAAGGAAGGAATTCGTGTAAAGGAGGGTCAATTAAACGGATTGTAACCGGCAGGCCTTTCATTACCTCTAAAATCCCTTCAAAATCTTCTCTTTGCATTTCCTCTAATTTTTCTAAATGTTTTTTTCTTTCTTCAGTTGAATCAGATAAAATCATTTTCTGGACTATTGGAAGCCTTTCTGGAGCAAAAAACATGTGTTCTGTTCTGCATAAGCCGATTCCTTCTGCGCCAAGTTCTCTTGCTTTTACTGCATCTTTTGGAGTGTCAGCATTAGTTCGAACTTTTAGTTTTCTGATTACATCACTCCATTCAAGAATCTGAGAGAAAAATTTATCTGGTTCTGGTTCAATTAATTTAACTTCTTCTAAAAAAACTTCTCCGGTTCCCCCGTCTAAAGAAATAAAATCTCCTTCTTTTATTGTTTTTCCATTAACTTCAGCTATTTTTTCTTTATAATTTATTTTTAGTTCTTCACAGCCGGCAACACAAGGAGTTCCCATTCCACGCGCAACAACTGCTGCATGAGAAGTTGATCCTCCACGGGAAGTTAAAATTCCTTTTGATGCATGCATTCCATGAATATCATCAGGAGAAGTTTCATGCCTTACAAGAATTACCGGCCCTGCTTCGCTTTGTTTTTCTGCTGTATCTGCATCAAAAAAAACTTTTCCTGAAGCTGCTCCAGGAGAAGCATTTAATCCTTTTGCGACTGCATTCAATTTCTGGGAAGGGTCAATTCTTTTATGCAACAATTGATTTAAATCTAAAGGATTTATTCTAAGCAAAGCAGTTTCTTTTGAAATTAAATTCCCTTTCTGCATTTCAACTGCAATTCTAACAGCAGACTGTGCAGTTCTTTTTCCTGTTCTGGTTTGAAGAATAAAAAACTTTCCTTCTTCTACAGTGAATTCCAAATCCTGCATTTCTTTATAATGCTGTTCAAGTTTTTCACAAACAACAACAAATTCTTTGAAAACAACAGGCATTGCTTTTTCTAATTCTGCAATCTTTTTTGGAGTTCGGATTCCTGCTACAACATCTTCTCCCTGAGCATTAATTAAAAATTCTCCATACAATTTTTTTTCTCCATCTGAAGGGTTTCTGGTAAAACAGACTCCTGTAGCAGAATTGTTTCCTAAATTGCCGAAAACCATTTCCTGAATTATAACTCCAGTTCCCCAGTCATCTGGAATCTTGTTTAATTTTCTATAAGTGGCTGCCCTTTTATTATTCCAGGAGTTGAAAACTGCTTTAACTGAAAGAAGCAATTGTTCTTTTGGGTTTTCTGGAAAAGGTTTTTTGGTTTCTTTTTCTATCAGTTTTTTGTATTCTTCTATTATTTTCTGCAAAGATTCTGGAGTTAAATCTGAATCAAACTCTGCTTTTACAGATTCTTTTTCTTTTTTAAGGATTTCTTCGAATTTATCGTGCTCTAAGTTTAAGACTACATTTGAAAACATTTGGATAAATCTTCTGTAAGAATCCAAAACAAATCTTTTGTTTTTTGTTTTTTCAGTCATTGCTTTAATTGTTTTTTTATTTAAGCCTAAATTTAATACTGTATCCATCATTCCAGGCATTGAAACCCTTGCACCGCTTCTCACTGAAACTAATAAAGGGTTTTCTGAGTTGAATTTTTTTCCTGTTTTTTCTTCTAGTTTTTTCAGGGAAGAATTCAGTTCTTCTTCTAATCCTTTTGGAAAACCTTTTTCTTTGAAGAAATTAAGGCAGGCTTGTGTAGAAATTATAAATCCTTTTGGGACTGGGAGGCCTAAATTAGTCATCTCTGCTAAATTGCTTCCTTTTCCTCCTAAAAGGTTTTTTTGTTCTTTTGAACCTTCTTCAAAAAAATAAATATACTTCAAAAAATCACCTGAAAAATAAATCATAAAAAAAGCTATTATATAAAAGAACTAAGAAAGAATCAGTTTAAAATAGTTAAAGAAACCTAAATTATAGAGTGAATTATATGAAGAAAATCAGCATTTTAGGTTCAACAGGAAGTATTGGAACACAAACATTAGATGTGGTTAAACAACACAGTGGAAAATTTCAAGTTCTTGGATTGGCTGCATTTAATGAAACAGAAAAAATGCTTGAACAGATAAAAGAATTCAAGCCGGAAAAAGTCTGTTTGTTTGAAGAAAAAGCTGCTCAGGAATTGAAAAAGAAAGCTAAAGGAGTTGAAGTGGTTAGTGGAATGCAGGGACTGAAAGAGATTGCAACAATTGAAAATATAGAACAAGTGATTGTTTCAGTTGTAGGAGCAATAGGAATTGAACCAACTTTAGAGGCGATAAAAAAAGGAAAAAACATTGCTCTGGCAAACAAAGAAACACTTGTTTCTGCCGGCGAGCCAATAATAAAAGAAGTCAAGAAAAAAGGAATTACGCTGATGCCGATTGATTCAGAGCATTCAGCAATATTTCAGTGCTTAAACGGAGAAGAAAGAGAAAAAGTTTCTAAAGTGATTATAACCTGTTCTGGAGGGCCTTTTAGAGGAAAAAAACTGGAAGATTTTTATAATTCTACTCCAGAACAGGCTTTAGGCCATCCAACCTGGAGCATGGGAGCAAAAATTACAATTGATTCTTCAACTTTAATGAATAAAGGATTAGAGGTTTTGGAAGCAAAATGGCTTTATGATTTGAACTTGGAAGAGATTGAAATTGTGGTTCATCCCCAGAGTTTGATTCATTCAATGGTGGAATTTGTTGATGGAAGCATTATGGCGCAGATTGGAACTCATGATATGCGCACTCCAATTCAATATGCGCTAACTTATCCAAATAGATTAAGCAATGAATTTCCTAGATTGAATTTTTTTGAAAATAATAATTTTACTTTTGAAAAACCTGATTTTGAGAATTTTCCTTGTTTGAAATATGCATTTGAAGCTGGAAAAAAAGGCGGAACTTTGGCTTCTGCAATGAATGCAACAAATGAGATTGCAGTGTTTTCTTTTTTGGATAAAAAAATTAAATATGGAGAGATTCCGGAAATAATCAGAAAAGTAATGGAAGAGCACAAGAATAAAATGAATCCTTCAGTTGAAGATGCATTAAACGCTGACAAGAAAGCAAGGGACAAAGCAAGAGAAATCATTCAGAATCAAAGCAAATGATGAAAATGGAAGAAGAACTCTATAATGAAATAATTGCAGAAACAACTGAAGCTTATCTGAATAATTTGAGTTTGCTGAAAAAAGGTTTTAAATTAGCTTTATATAATGCAGCTTTAAGAGATCATACTCCAAATTTAAAGTTAGGAGAAGCAACCAAAGCAAATATTGTGACAACTATTGCTATTGAAGCTTTCAGAAAAATGGGAATTGATGCTGAAGCGCAAGAAAAACTCTACAAAAAATATAGGCTTAAAGTAAGGAGTGATGTAATAAAATATATTGGAACAAATGAGGAAACCAACAAAAAATTTCTTAAAGAAGTGGAAAGATTTAAAAAATTCGAAAAAATGCAGGGAAGCAGATTAAGCAAAGTCATTATAGGCACAAACAAAGTCAGGCGACATATTAGAGACAAATTTATTAAAAGAAAAAAAAGAAATTATTGAAGGGAAAAAATGAGGGCAAAGCATTTAAAAGCAAGGCTTGACAGGCAGATTAGTGATGAAAGAATTGAAAAAGCATTAAATAAGGTTTTGAATAATTTGAGTTTATTCAAAACTTTTGGGTGGAAAATTTTTTTAATGAACTCAAGCATTAGAGGAGAGTATAAGGAATTTTTAGGACTGCCAAAAGGAGGTCCAACAAGAATTAATATCATAAATTTTGCAGGAAGAGATATTGCAAGAGAAATAAAAATTAATCCAAGGTTAAAGAAAAAACTCTATAATAAGGCAAAACTAGATATTTGGAAAAAAATAGGTGAGTTTTTAAAGTCAGATAAGGAGGCGAACGCTAAATTAAACAGAAGACTGGAAGAAGCAATTAATTTAAGAAGGTTCAGGTTTGCTGAACTGCTTGGAAGGAACCCTGTTACAGGGGTTCCCCTGGGAAAAATAAGCATTCCACTGAGAAAAAGAAGAAATTTAAAAACAGAGAAAAGCAAAAAGAAGAGCTGAAGAAAAAGCTGAAAAAGGAAAAAGAAAAAAAAGGTTTCACAGAAGAAGAAGGCCAAAATATAAGTGAAAAGGGACTCTGTAGAAATCCTTTATAACTAGAGAAAGCGTTCATTTTTTTGGTGATCAAATGAACGCTTTGTATGGAGTAAGAGTTTCTGGTTTTTATAAGTTATGTTTGAGGGTTTTTGAGGAAATAAGGTTTCCTTTTCGTTTTTCTAACTTTTCTAAGAAAATGTATGGAAATTTTGTGCACACTTTTTTGTTAGTTTACAAGGAGAGGTTGAATGTTTCTTATAGACGTTTTGTGGAGATTGCTGAGGATTTGAATTTAAAAAGAATGCTGTGCATTAAACGCATTCCACACTTTACTACTT
>JAFCDN010000060.1 GCA_017609625.1 Candidatus Iainarchaeum sp. | reverse complement strand
CTCATTCACAGCTTGTTTAACAATAAACTTCACTTTCTTGTTAGATAATTTAGTCATAAAAGTAGTGCCAAGAAAACTGTTTAAATCAAAACGAAAAAATAACGGGACTCTACAGTTTCAAAAGAAAAAGCCAAAACAGCAGGACTGAATGAAATGAAGTCGTGCCTCGTCACTTGCGGGCGGAACCGCGAACGCTCTGGTCGGAACAAAGGCTGATCAGTTTAAGTTCAAAAACCAATATGTTCATGAGCTTTGAATTTAATAAAACTTGTCATTGCCTTAATTCAGCCATATTTTGCCTGTTTTTTATTCAATAGAAAGGATCTTCTTCTAAAGGACACAGGAAAATCAAGAATTTATGCGGTTCATACATATGAATATTTAAATAGTAATTTATTCATAGTATAATATGGTAAAAAGAGATTATATTGCAGATATAGAAAATGCAATAAATAAAAGAACAAATCCAGTTGAGTTACTTAATGTTATTTTAGGTTTCCTTAATTTTAAAAAAGTAGAAATTGAAATCTACAATATTTTACTAAAATCTTCATTAACCATAAAAGAAATTGAAAAAAAATCTAATCTTTCAGAACGTACCATAAGAAAGCACTTGAAAAGACTGTGCCAAGAAGGATTTATAACCAAAAAAGTAAAAGAAGACAAAAGACTAAAATATGTTTATAAAGCAGTCCCAGTTCAAGAAGCATGGAAAAAAGCAAACAATAAAATCCAGCGAACATTAAATGAAATCACAAAAAGCCTAAAAACAAAAAGCATGGTTTTCTAATTAAATTAATATTCCCGTACTGTGTTCAGCATTTCCTATTCCTTTACCCAAATCTTTTTCAGAAAATGTCAGACTGCTTTTTAAGTCTTTGAATTTAAAACTTGATAGGATTGCAGGATACTGCCTGTAATCAAATTTTAAAGGAATTAAACCAAATTTCTTTTTTCTAAATTTCCAGACAGTCTTTGAATAAGTTTCAACCATAAATTCTATTGTCTTTTCATTATCCTTTGCCTTTACATAAAATTTTGGCAAAGAACCATTAATTTTTTTCACGCTAACATCATTGAATTCATGCAATTTTTTTCCGTCATAAAAAGAAACATTCTTTTTAACCGAATTAACTAAAATATAAGGATTAAAATAAGACAAAAATGCACCGTTTTCAAAATGGAAAACCCCCCAATACCATGGAATTGGCGGAGCATTCAAAAAAACCTTCTGAAACATAGCAGTCCCTTCAGAAACTTTTCCATCAACCATTGCTTTTAGCTTAAGATTCTTCATTTCTATCATTTCATAACCCAACCCTAAATGCTTGGTTTTTTTTATAGAAGGTACAGTAAATTCTTTTCCATCTTCCAGCAAAGCTTCAAATTTCATTGCATTATTTAATGTTACTTCAAACAAACCGTTTTTGAAACAAAAGCTTGTATTAGGAAAAGAAGTAAACAAATTCATTGGAGTTTGATTTATTTCAACGTTATTTAACAGAATGTTTTCATGCATTTTTTGTCCATCAAAATACCATGCTGTCACTGCTCCCTGAAGTGAACCATCATCTTTCAGCGGATTTCTTTTACCTAATTCTATTTCATTGCAGTTTAATACATCATTTTTTGCTGACCATATAATTGTTGCTTGACGTGGCTTTTCTGGATTTAAAGGATTTTCAAAGAAAAACAACCAAAACCACCATACCCAACCAAATCTGCCAAAAGAATGGCTTTTCAAATCAAAAATTTTTTGAATAATTTCATTATTTTCAATATTAATTGCTTCATTCATTTCAATCAACCTTGATGTACCTTTTTGAAAAATTAATTGCTCCTTTCCATCTTCCTTTAAAATCACAATAATACTCTAAAGTCCCAAAAGTCCTAAATTTTTTTAATCTCCTTGGGGAAGTTTTCACAAAAAAATGCGAAAAATATTTTGTTTTGCCAAACTTACAAAGCTTAGCTGACAAATTGGCGTCTTCAATAAACACATTCTCAAAACCGCCAGCTTTCCTAAAAACTGTTTTTGGAATACAAAAATTAAATCCCGGAATTATAGTTTTACCAAAAAAATCCAGCAACAAAAAATAAAAATTAACAATACATGCATCTGCTTGGTGTATTGGGTTATTGCCTAAAAACTGAAATGACCCGCTAAAACCAGCAAATTTTCCTTCCTGAAAAATCTGAAAAACTTTTTCCAAGTAATCTTCTGGTAAAATTGTATCAGCATCAACAAAAACCAAATACTTTCCTTCTGCAACTTCTGCCCCAGTATTCCTTCCTGCAGCAGTTGTTCTGATATTTGTTTTAACAATTTTATCCGCAAAAGACTTTGCTATTTCTCTTGTTTTATCTGTGCTATTACCATCAGCAACAATTATCTCATAATCAGTGAATTTTTGGTTTCTTATTGACTCCAATGTATTGCCTATATACTTTTCTTCATTATATGTTGGAATTATTACAGAAATTTCAGGGTTCATTTTTTAGTCACTTTTTTCAGCCATGTGTTTGTTTATAGATTACAAGATTCCTTTAACGCAAACAAGTTTAATTATTCTATGAACAAATTTATGCATATATATGAATAAATTGAAACATATATAAAGATTACTATGTTACTTAATATAAGGCTTACACTTTAGCAGAAACTAAAGAATCAACTAAAAGTCTGAAGGTGAAATAAAATGTTAATTAAAAAAACTGAATCTGTTTGTCCAGTTTGCTTAAAGAAAATTAAAGCTGAAGTAATAGAAGAAAACAACAAAGTTTTTTTGGTAAAGGAATGCAAAGAACACGGTTCCTTTAAAGAAATTTATTGGGGTGATGCTAAGCTATTCAAGAAATTCTCTCAATTTGAAGAAAACGGTTATGCTGTTGAAAATCCCGCAGTACAAGTTTCTTCTAAAGGCTGTCCTTTTGATTGTGGTTTATGCAAAGAACATGAATCCCAAACTTTGCTTTCTGTTGTTGATGTAACTAACAGATGCAATTTAAAATGCCATTATTGTTTTGCTAATTCTGCTGTTGCAGGTTATATATATGAACCATCTTTTGAAGAAATAGAATTCATTTTAGACACTTTAAGAAACCAGAAGCCTTTGGCGAATTTTGCAGTATTATTTAGTGGAGGTGAACCTACAATAAGAAAGGATTTTCCTGAAATTGTTGCAATGGCTAAAGAAAAAGGTTTTAGTCAGATTCTTGTTGCAACAAACGGAATAACTATTGCACAGGATTTAGAGTTAGCAAAAAAACTTAAAGAAGCAGGAGTGTCAGTTGTTTATTTGAAATGCAATGGATTAAGCCCTGAAACAAACACAGAAAACTACAAATATTTAAGAAAAATAATTGAGAACTGCCGTAAATCTGGTTTGTCAGTCAGTCTTGTTCCAACTGTTATAAATACTTTTAATTCTCATGAATTATTTGCTATTATTAAATTTGCTTTAGATAA
>JAFCDN010000028.1 GCA_017609625.1 Candidatus Iainarchaeum sp. | reverse complement strand
TTTTTTATTGGAAAAGGCTTTAATGAAAAAAACTTTATTGAAGTTAATTCAGTTTCTTTAATGAAAGTTTTTGAGGAAAACCAAATAGAATCTTGTGATTTATTAAAGATGGATATTGAAGGCGCAGAATATGACATTTTATACAATCTGGATGAAAAAACTTTTGGGAAAATTGAAAGAATAGCAATGGAATGTCATGTCCTGAAAGGAGAAAACCAGAATGCAAAAGCAATGGCAGAGTTTTTGAGAAAAAAAGGGTTTAAGGTAAAAGAAAAGAAAAGCCTTTATAATTTTACCATTCTTTTTGCAGAACAAATTCATTAAGGCTTTAAACCTTTTTTTAGAAGAAGATTTTATGCTTTATACAACAAAAACATTTCCTTTTGAGCATTCTTTAAAAGAAGCAGAGATTGTTTTGCTTGGGATCCCCTGGGATTCAACTGAAACAGGGAAATCAGTTAAATACGGGCCGTTATTTATTAGAGAAGCTTTAAGGAACACTCCAGAATATGATTTAGAAACAAAAACAGATGTTTTTGAGAGATTTAAGTTTACAGATTTAGGGGATATTGAAGTTGTGCAGGGAAACTGGAATTTAAGCAAACAAAGAATAAAAGAAACAATAAAAGAGATAAAGGAAGAAAATACAAGCGTTTTTCCTATTTTTTTAGGTGGAGATCATTTGATTTCTTTAGGAATTTTAAAGGCTTTGGCAGAAAAAGAGAAAATAACTGTAATAGATTTTGATGCCCATAGGGATTTAATGGATAATTGGATTGGAGAAAAGCATTCACATATTACATGGGCAAAAAGATTGCTTGAAGAAAAAAATTTTGATTTAGTGCAGATTGGCTGCAGGAGTTCAAGCAAAGAAGAAGAAAACTTTGTGGAGAAAAACAAAATAAGTGATTCAATAGAAAAAATTAAAGGCAAAGTTTATCTTTCAGTTGATTTAGATGTTTTTGATCCAATGCATGCGCCAGAAGTAGGCACGCCAGAACTTTTAGGGATGAATCCAAAAGAATTTTTTCTTTTACTGAAAAAAATTTGTGAAAAAGAAGTGATTGGATTGGATTTGGTTGAATGCTCTGCAGACAAGGTTAACACCCAGACAGCAAATTTGGCCGCAAATATAATCAAAAAATTTTTGGCTTACAAGAAAAGTTAAGAGGAAAACAAAAAAAGACATTGGTAAAAGAAAGTGCAAGAATGTAAAAAAGTAAAAGAACGGAAAAGAAAGTGATGAAATGGAAAGAAAATTTGAGGGCGCTAAAGTAAAAGAAAAAACAGATTCAAATGAATTGATTTCAAAAAAAGTTGAAGATATAAAAGTAACTGGAAAAACAAATTTGAAAGAGTTAATTACAAGCTATTATTCTTCTGGAGGATTTACCTCAAAAAAAGTCGCAAGAGCAGCAAAAATTCTGGAAAAAATGTTTAAAGAAAAAGAATGCATAAAAATTTTGTCTTTTCCTGCTTGCATTGTTTCAACTGGCACTAGAGGGGTGTTAAAAGAACTGCTTAAACAGAAAAAGTTTGATTTAGTTATGACTACTTGCGGAACATTAGACCATGATTTTGCAAGGATATTTGCGCCTTATCTTCACGGAGAATTTGACGCAGACGACAGAGAACTTCATAAGAAAAAAGTACACAGATTAGGAAATATCTTTATTCCAAACAGCTCTTATGGTGAAGTAATAGAAGAAAAATTAATGCCAATGCTTGAAGAGATTTACAAAGAAGGAAAAAAAGAACTGTCTACTTTTGAGTTTGTATGGGAAATAGGGAAAAGAATAAAAGACGAGAATTCGATTTTATATTGGAGCTATAAAAACAAAATTCCTGTGATTGTCCCTGGAATAACTGACGGCGCTTTTGGATTGCAGTTAACAATGTTTATGCAAACTCATTCAGATTTCAAGATAGATGTTTTTAAGGATGAACAATTTTTGATTGGCAAAATGTTTTCAGCAAAAATCAGCGGAGCATTAATGATTGGAGGCGGGATAAGCAAACACCATGTAATCTGGTGGAACCAGTTTAAGGAAGGATTAGATTATGCTGTTTACATTACTACTGCGCCAGAATATGATGGTTCTTTATCCGGAGCAAGAATAAAAGAAGGGATTTCCTGGAGCAAAGTAAAAGAAAACGCTGAATTTGTTACAGTTGACGGAGACGCAACAGTATTGCTTCCATTAATTATTGGTTCTTTTCTCTAAAAGCAAAAGCTTTTATTCTCCTAATCAATAATTAAAACACAACTTAATTAGAGGCGAAGAGATGAAAAAAGAAATAAGCATATTGATAGTTTTAGCAGTGGTTTTAGTTGGGTGTTTTCAGCCGTTTAATCCTCCAACAAATTCAACTGGCGGAGGAACAGGATCAGGCGCAGGAGACACAGGAGGAGGAACCAGCGGAGACGGGGGAACTGACGGAGGAAATTCAGGAGAAGAAACAGAAGCTGGAACAAGCTATGAAACTGCAATAGTGATTACAGCAGAAACCAGTTCAGAAGGAATTGGAATGGAAAATGACTGGATTGAATTAAACGGGTGCAAGAACCAAGGCGGGCCTGTGTCAAAAGAAATGCAGGAATTAGGAGATTTAGATAACGGGCACACTTATGATTTAATCCATGTGATGTGCGCAAACGGAGAAGTAGTGGTTTATTACTTCCAGATAGACAGTTTTTTCGGAAGCTGGGAATAGAAGTGATGCTAATGAAAATGTTTTTTGTTTTTGGTTTTGTTGTTTTGGTTTTGTTTTTAAGCGGTTGTCCTGGAGATGATCATGACGCCCCTCCTGAAAATGCTTTTAGAGGAATTCATTTTGCTTTAGTGCCAGAAGAATGTGTTGAAGTAATGAAAGATGTATGCCCTTTATTTGACTGCATGGTTGAAAACTGCTGGTGTGAACAAGGCCCTGACAGGATTTTAGTTTCAGGAGATAAAGATAATTTTGTTGTAGGAGATGAAAAACATGCAATGCAAGATGTGCAAGAATACCTTGACAGCATTAATTCAGAGTATAAAGTTAAAAGCGCAACAGAATTAAACACTGTTTTTTACAATATCTTTGCAGAAAATTCTGATAGGGAAGAAAAAACTTTTACTATTGCAGTAGACGGAACAATAATCAAAACACAGTGCGGAGTATAAGAAATAGTGTCTTCTACATAACTAACTCTTTTTTTCTGGCTTTCTTTTTTTCCAGAAGCCTCTTCTGTCTATAAATTCTGCAAAATACTCTCTTTTGTGGGGAAGAGTGCCGTCAGGCAAGGGCAGTTCCATTTTTTTTAATTCTCTAAAAGTGACCTTAAATGTTCCATATGGTGTTTTTTTGCCTAATTGTTTTTTTCTTCTGGTTAAATGGGTTTTTTTGTTCCATTTTTCTTCTAGTTTAATAGTCCTTTTTTTTTACTCTTGGTTTTTGGGGCATATTAAAGAAATGTTTTAGGACATTAAAGTTTCTTTTGTTTTTGGTTATTTAATAAAAAGGCAGGAAAAAAGAAACAATAATTGAAATTATTGCAGAGATAATCCATAATTTGAATGCAGTGCCAAAACCTATTTTATAGAAGTATTTTATTATAAAAAGCCTTAAGAGAATAGCCACAATCAAAACTATTGGAAGAAAAACAAGGAAAAATGCAAGCAATGGAGAAAGGATTAATGCAAACAAAAATTCTCCGATAAAAAACCCGGCCAGCATTGAAACCAAAACAACACTTAAAGCTTTTTCAGCTGAATTCCCGCGGATTAGCATTAACTTTGCTGCATAAAATAATACAAGAACATCAATCAAAACTCCTATGATAAGATATAATAAATCCATTTTTATCTCTTATAATTCCACCCTTTTTGAGAGAATTTTTCTTTTTTTATTTTTTCTGCAAGTTTGGCTTCTTCTGCTGTTAGTTCTCCTTTAATTAATTCTGCATTGAAGTTTTCTTCAAATCCTTTTTTCATTGCTTTTGAAACCTCTGAAAATTCAACTTTTCTGTTTAGCTGGTTATTAATTGAGGTTACTCTTTGTTTAACAGTTTCAATCAGTTTTCCTTTTATTTTTTCATCTGGCACAAGCAATAGAGAAAACATTTTGTCTACATCTACTTCCATTAGAACTGTCCCATGCTGCAACACATTATTGTTTCTTCTTGTCTGTGCGTTTCCGCTTATTTTTTGGTTTTTAACAACAATATCATTCAAAGGAACAAAAGAGGCTTTAAGGTTTAAGTGTTTAAAGCCAAGAACCAGAGAATTGCAGATTTTTTTATAGGATTCTAAAATGTTTTTTGAAACAAGTTCTGATTTTTCTGAACAGACAAAAGAATAAGTTAGTTCTTTTTCATGAAATACTGCGCCTCCGCCAGTAAGCCTTCTTACAACATCAATTCCTTTTTCTCTGCATTTCTCATCTTCAACTTCTTCTTTAAGGCTCTGAAAATATCCAATTGAAACTGCAGAAGGGGCCCAGCCATAAAAACGCACTGTAGGGGGATTCTCTGGCTTATGTAGTGTGTTAATTGCAGTGTCTATTGCCATATTTGAAAACGAATCATTAAAACCGGTTTCAAGAAGCCTGAACTCCATTTAATCACCTTTTGCTTTTAGTATTGCATCAGCAATTCCTTTTGGATTTAAGCCAAATAAATCCAGAGAATTTTTTTCTACAGTTTTTTGGATTGATTGAATAATAGATTCTTTTTCTAATTCTGTTCCTTTTAATTCCTGTTCTATTAATTCCAAGCCGTTTTCTGGATGCAAAAAAAAGTCTCCAGTAATCCTTACAAAATTAATTTTTTCTTCTTTAAAATCCAAAGAAATTTTAACTAATTTTCCTTCTGGAATCTTGTAAACACTTTTTCCAATCATTTTTTCTCTCCTAACGTGTTTTTTACAAAAAGTTCTCCTGCTTTATAACTGCTTCTGACAAAAGGCCCTGAAGCAACATAAAGAAAACCCTTTTCTTTTGCTTTTTCCTCAAAATAATTGAATTTTTCCGGAGTAATGAATTCTTTTACTTCTAATTGTTTTTTGGTTGGCTGTAAATACTGGCCTAACATAAGAAAATCAACCCCAATTTTTCTCAAGTCATCCATTGTTTTTAAAATCTCTTTTTCTGTTTCCCCTAATCCAAGCATTAAAGAAGATTTAGTAAAAGCATTAGAAGAGTTTTTTTTAATAAAATCCAAAACCTTTAAACTCTGGGCATAGTTTGCTCTTTTATCCCGGACTTTTTCCTGTAGTCTTTTTACTGTTTCAATATTATGGCCTATTACTTCTGTTTTTGATTCAATTATTTTTTGCAGGCATTCTTCTTTTCCGTTGAAATCAGGAATCAGCAGTTCAATTTTTATTTCTGGAAAATTTTCTTTTACTGCTTGAACGCATTTCTTAAAATGTTCTGCTCCGTAATCTGATAAATCGTCTCTGTCAACAGAAGTTAAAACAACATAATTTAGCTTTAAATTTGAGATTGATTCAACCAGATTTTCTGGTTCTTTTTCATTTAACAGAGCAGGCTTTTCTGCTGTTTTTACAGAACAAAATCTGCAGCTTCTAGTGCAGGTGTCTCCCATTAACATAAAAGTTGCAGTTCCGCAGCCCCAGCATTCATTTAAATTAGGGCATTTTGCTTCTTCACATACAGTGTTTAATTTTTTTTTATGTACAGTCTGTTGAACATTAGAATAAGTTTGGATTGCTTTTCCAACCGGTCTGTGAATTTTCAGCCATTTAGGTTTCACTGTTTTTTCCACCTTAAATCTGGTTGCCTTGCAGCCTTAACTGCATCTAATCTTTTAACCGGAGTGTTTTGCGGTGCGTTCTTTAATTTTTCTGGTTCTTTTTCTGCTTCTTTTAGAATTTTTTTCATTATTTCAATAAATTCATCCAGAGTTTCTTTTGATTCTGTTTCAGTTGGTTCAATCATTATTGCTCCATGCACTATTAAAGGAAAATAAATTGTTGGGGCATGAAACCCGTAATCTAAAAGTCTTTTGGCCAAATCCATTGTTGTAACTTGGTTAGGAAAGTTTTTGTCCGACAAAACAAATTCATGCATGCAGATTCTGTTATAAGGTAAATCAAAATCTTTCTTTAAATTTACTGCTAAATAGTTTGCGTTTAAAACAGAATTTTCTCCTACTTCTTTCAAAGAAGTTCCTAAACCTTTGATATAAGTAAATGCCCTTACAAGGATTCCAAAGTTGCCGAAAAAAGAACGCATTTTTCCAATAGAGTTTTCTAAATCATAATTCAGATAAAATCCTTTGCGGTTTTTGTCTATCAACGGAGCAGGCAAAAACTCAACTAATTCTTTTGTTACTCCAACCGGCCCAGAACCAGGGCCTCCGCCTCCATGCGGAGTAGAGAATGTTTTATGCAAGTTGATATGCATTATGTCAAAACCCTGTTCTGCAGGTTTAGAAATTCCAACTATTGCATTCATATTTGCTCCGTCGCAATACACTAAACCATTCTTTTCATGCACTATCTTACAGATTTCTTCAGTGTTTTTATCAAACAAGCCTAAAGTGTTTGGGCTTGTAAGCATTAAACCTGCAACATCTTGTTGCATTTTTTCTTTTAAATCCTCTAAATCAAGGTTTCCTTCTTTATCTGATTTTACTTCAATTGTTTCAAAACCGCATAAAACACAAGAAGCAGGGTTTGTTCCATGAGATGAATCTGCAATTAATAATTTTGTTCTGTTTTCTTCTTTCTTTTTAAAGAAAGCTTTTGTTATCATTACTCCGGTTAATTCTCCATGAGCTCCTGCAGCAGGCTGCAACGAAAACCTTTCAAAACCGCTTAATTCACATAAAGCTTTTTCTAATTCAAACATTAATTCAAGAACCCCTTGGCTTAATTCTTCTCCTTGAAGAGGATGAGTTAAAGCAAATCCCTGCAAAAAGCTCATGTCTTCATTTATTTTTGGATTGTATTTCATTGTACAGCTTCCTAATGGATAAAATCCTGAATCTACCCCAAAATTTAAAGTGCTAAGTTTTGTATAGTGTCTTACTACATCTAATTCGCTTACTTCTGGAAGATTTAATTCTTTGCGGAGCAGTGCTTTTGGAATCAAGTTTTCTTTTTTTTCTACATCTAATTCTGGCAGAGAAACTCCTTTTCTTCCTTCAGCGCCTTTTTCAAAAATCAATTTCATTTTACATCACTTAAAAATTTAATCCATTTTATTCTTTTTCATTTTACTTCCTTTAAAACTTCAACTAGTGTATCTATTGATTCTTTTGAGTTCATTTCTGTAACACAAAAAAGAATACAGTCTTTTAATTCAGGAAACTCTTTTTCCAGAGAAAAGCCTGAAATGATTTTTTTCTCTAAAAGTTTTTCTTTTACTTTTTCTGCACCAGGAGTTTTTATCACAAATTCATTAAAGAACAGCGCGCCAAAGAAGATTTCAAACCCATCTAATTCTTTGATTTTTTCTGCTGCATAATGTGCTTTTTGCAGATTTAATTCAGCCATTTCTTTTAAGCCGTTTTTTCCCAAAAGAGAGAGATGGATTGTTGCAATTACTGCCATTAACCCCTGGTTAGTGCAGATATTTGAAATTGCTTTTTCTCTTCTAATATGCTGTTCTCTTGCCTGCAGTGTAAGAATAAATCCTTCTTTTCCATCTGAGTCAGTTGTTTTTCCTGACAATCTTCCGGGAACAAACCTTACATGTTTTTGTTTTGTTGCATAAAATCCTACTCCAGGGCCTCCAAAACTCATTGGAATCCCAAAAGACTGGCCTTCTCCTGTAACAAAATCTGCATCAAATTCTCCTGCAGGTTTTAATAAACCCAAAGAAACCGGTTCTGAAACTGCAACAATTGAAAGAGTGCCTTTTTCGTGAATTAAATTAATTATTTCTTCTAATGATTCAATACAGCCAAAAAAGTTTGGATTTTGAAGGATAACTGAGGCCGTTTTTTCATCTAATTCTTTTTTTAATTCATCTAAAGAAAGCAGTCCGTTTTTGTATTCTATTTCTTTTATTTCAATTTCATTTGCTTGAGCATAATTTTTTAAAACTTTTTTGTATTCTGGATTCAGTGACTTCGCAACCAAAACTTTGTTTCTTTTTGTGATTATTTTTGTCATAATCATTGCATCAGCTGTGGCTGTTGCTCCGTCATAAACTGAAGCATTAGCTAAATCCTGTCCAGTGAGTTCAGAAATAAAAGTCTGCCATTCATAAATAACCTGCAGATTTCCCTGTGAAACCTCTGGCTGGTATGGAGTGTATGCAGTATAAAATTCGCTTCTTAAAGCTAAATGCGGAACAACAGATGGAAGAAAGTGGTTGTAGATTCCTGCGCCCAAAAAATAACTGTATTCTAAAGCATTAGCGTTTTTTTTGCTTAAATCTGAAACTGTTTTTTTTAATTCTGCTTCAGATAAAGGATTGTTTAGATTCAGTTTTTTTATTTTTAGCTTTTCCGGAATGTCTTTAAATAAATCTTCAACTGAGTTCACACCAATACTTTGAAGCATTTCTTTTCTTTGCTTTTTTGTAGTGGAAATATAATCCAAAAATAATCCCCTAATGTTTTGTTTTTAATCATTTATATTTTTTTCAAATATTTTCCCTTAATGTTCTTTTGTTTTCAAATATTCATTATATTGCTCTGCTGTCATCAAGTTTTCTAATTCTTTTTCATCTTTTAATTTGATTTTTGCAATCCAGCCATTCTCAAAAGGGCTTTTATTTACTTGCTCAGGAGAATCGCTTAAAGACTCATTAACTTCAGTTACTTCCCCGCTTATTGGAGAATAAATATCGCTAACTGACTTAACTGACTCTAATACAGTTAACTGCTTAAACTGTTCTACTTGTTTTCCTTTTTCCGGCAGTTCAACAAAAACAATATCTGTTAAGCTGTGCTGGGCAAAATCTGTTATTCCGACAGTTCCAATTCCATTTTCTATCTTAACCCATTCATGTTCTTTTGTATAATGCAGTTCTTTTGGATTATCCATTTTTCCACCTCATTTTTTATAAAAAGGAATTTTTACTATTTTTGCCTTAACTTTTTTCCCTCTTATTTCTATTTCAATTTCAGTATCAGTTTTAGCAAATTCAGTTTTAATATAACATAAACCCAAAGATTTTTTTAAAGTTGGGCTTAAAGTTCCAGAAGTGACTTCTCCAATTTCTTCTCCTTTGAATACTTTATAGCCATGTCTTGCAATTCCTCTTTCAGTTAACTCAAATCCAACAAGCTTTCCTTTAACTCCTTGTTCTTTCTGCTTTAGAATTGCTTGTTTTCCGATAAAATCTTTTTCTAAATCCAGAATCCAGCCATATCTTGCCTGCAAAGGAGTTTTTGTTTTATCCATTTCATTTCCATAGAGATTCATTGCACATTCTAATCTTAGAGTGTCTCTTGCGCCTAATCCCACAGGTTTAATATTGAACTCTTTTCCTGTTTCCATTAATTTGTTCCAGATCTGCAAAGCAGAATCCCAAGGAAAATATAATTCAAAACCTGTTTCTCCAGTATAGCCAGAGCGGGAGACAATTCCTTGTATTCCGTCAATTTTTGCTTGTTTGAATTCATAAAAGCCAATTTCTTTTAAATCAAAATCAACAATTTTTTGTAAAATCTTTTCTGAATTTGGGCCCTGCAAATCCAGCTTGGAAAATTCAGAGCTTGAGTTTTTCACTTCAGCTTCAAAATTATTTTCTTCTTTTATTTTTTTAATCCAATTAAAATCTTTTTCTTCATTTGCTCCGTTAACCACTAACATAAACTTTTCTTTGCTGAACTTGTATATAGTTAAATCATCCAATATTCCGCCTTCTTTATTGCAGATTACTGCTAACAGCATTTTTCCTGGATTTGCTTTTGAAACATCCCTGCTCATTGTTTTTTGAAGCAGTTCTGTTGCCTGTTTCCCTGTAACTAGAATTTCTCCCATGTGAGAGATATCAAACAATCCAACAGAGTTTCTTGTTGCATTATGTTCTTCAATTACTGTAGTGTATTGCACTGGCATCATCCATCCGCCAAAATCAACTATTGTTGCGCCTAAATTTTTATGCGTCTCAAATAATGCTGTCTTTTTTCCCATCAAAGATCTGCCTCTCAAATTTCATTCCCTGTAATTTTATTATGTTCAGTAAATATTATCTGCTTTTACTTTTCTAATTTTCTTTTTAATAATTCATCTGCAAGCAGTAAAATATCATGTGTCTCGCTTAACGGAGGGCAGTACGCAAGTTCTACTCCGCTTAATTCTTCTGCTGTCATTCCAGCCTTAATTGTAGCTGAAATTACATTAACTCTGACAAAAGCATCTTTTCCTATTGCCTGGCAGCCGATAATTTTTCCGGAATTTTTTTCTGCAACAAGTTTTACTGTTAATTCTTTTGATCCTGGAAACCAGTTGTATTTGTTTTTTCCTTTTGCTTTTGCTTCAACTGTTTCAATTCCTTGTTTTTCTGCAAAAGCTTTAGTAAAGCCTGTTGCTGCAATCTCTAATTCTCCTAAAACTGAAACAAAAGTCAAAGTAGTTCCAGAATATTTTTTTTGTTTTCCTAAAGCATTTGGGCCTGCAATCAATCCTTGTGAATAGGCAGAATTTGCAAGACCAACAGCAATTGCTTTTTTGTTGATTATATTTGGAATTTCTATTGAGTCTCCTGCAGCAAAAATTCCTTTTTTGTTTGTCTCTAAAAATTCATTTACTTTAATAAAGCCTTTATCTGAAAGCTCTATTCCAGAGTCTTTCAAAAAATCTGTATTAGGTTTTATTCCTGCACTCAAAATAATTAAATCAGCAGGAATTTCTTTTCCTTCAACAAAAACAGATTTTTCAGTTGTTTCAGAAACTTTTTTTCCAGTTAAAATTTCAATGTCTTTTTCTTTCAAAAATTCTTCTGCAATAACAGCCATTTCTAAATCAAATGCTTTTCCTAAAATCTGCGGAGCAGCTTCAATTACTTTTACTTTCATGCCTTTTTTGTTTAGTGCAAAAGCTGTTTCTAATCCAATTGCTCCTGCACCAATTACTATTGCAGTTTTTCCTTTTTCTATTTTTTCATTTAATTTTTTTGTTTCTTCTATAGAGTGAACACAAAAAACCTTTTTTCCAGAAAGTTCTTTTATTCCTTTAATTGGCGGAATCAAAGGAACTGCCCCAACAGAAATAATCAGGGAATCAAATTCAATTTCTTTTCCATTAACAGAAACTTTTTTATTTTCTGCATCAATTTTTTCTGTTTTTCCCTTAATTTTTTTGATTTTCATTCTTTCCAGGCCAATATTATGCTTTAAGTTTTCAAATTCAAGAAGGCCTTCTAATGCATATGGAAAGCCGCAAGGATGCAGTAAATCAAATTCTTTTTCATCTATTACAGTGATTTCTGCCTTAAAGTCAGTTTTTCTTGCAGAAAGCAAAGAAGCAAATCCTCCAGTGCCTAAACCTAAAATAACTAGTCTCAAAAGAACCCCAAAAAAGTGTGTGGTTATTTTCTTTTAAAGCCATTGGGGTTTTTAGCACAAAGTATTTATTCTTACAAAATCATTCTCTTTTATGGTTATAAACAAAAAATCACTGGCTTTTCAAGGAAACATTTATGAAAGAATAAATGCAAGAGCAAAACAAAAAACCAATTTATCTGCTGAATGGAAAACATTAAATAAAAAACAAAAAAGACAAGCGCGTAGATTAAGGGGTTTTAGAAATGCAGTTCAAAGAGTTAGGAATACGATTTTTGATGAAAACAACCAAAGAGAGTTAGGAAAAAGAAGTGTAATTAATGGATTGAAACTGCAGTTAAAGAAAGGAGAAATCACCAAAAAAGAATTTCAAGACCTAAAAAAAAACAGCAAAAAATCCTTATTTTTTGGATTTCTTAAGACATTTTGGGGCACACATGAATTTGTCTCATATAATGCAGTTTGTGGTTCCTATTGTAGGGCCAGAAATAGTCAGAACCTCTTGGGTTGTTTATTTCAGAAGAAAAGCTTATCTTGATTACAAAAAAGGAAATCTTACTAAAGAACAATATAATCATGCAAAAAAACTCCATAGTTTGGCAGTTACTCTTCCAATTTCAGTGCTTCCAATAGTAGGCCCTTTAGCTTATCCAATAAAAGCTCTTGCGGAATCCTTAAAGGGAAACAAGGCATATGACTCAAGGTTATTGAAAGTATTAATGGTAGGTTTCAAGGCAAGATTAAAAACCAAATTATCAAAAAGAAAAAAAAAACAAAACTGCCATAAAAATTTATTTCTGCATATTATTTTCTTTAAGCTGGTTTGATGCAAAAAAGTTATTTTAGCTGGAGATTTAAATTTAATCCCCGAGAGTTTTTTTCATTTAATGTAATAAGGTATTCTTCTAAAAATTGTTCTGAAACAATTTTTTTGTTTAAGGAAGATATTATCTGGTGTGTCTGAATTCTCCCGATTTTTACTTTTTTTTGCGGATCAAAAATTTCTTCATTTCCATAGCACTTTAATAGTGTTGGAATTGCCATATAAAATGGAATTGCCCAGACAGATTTTAATTCAACAGGCAGATTTTTCAGGTATTCAAGAGTATTTTTAATATGGGGTTCAGTGCTTTTAATCATTTCAGACAAAATCTGTTTTCTTTTTACTGCATTTTTATTTTTAAACGCATCTCCTATTTCAATATCATGTTTTTTAAAAAGTGATTTTGGCCAAAAAGTTTTTCCGTTTTTATAGTCTTTTGAAAAATCCCTTATAATGTTTACTTTTTGCAGTAATAAACCAAAATCTTTACATTTTGAGATTAGCAAATTATATTTGTTTAAACCAAATTTGTGGTCAGTAATTTGCGTAATGTAAAAACCAACTGTGCCGGCAACATAATAGCAATAATTATCTAAATCCAAGAAGTTTTCAATTTCTTTTTTTGAATACTTTAGCATTCCTTTAGTCATTTCTTTTAACCATTTTAAAGCGATTTTTTTTGATTTTTTATCAAAATCAGTAAATTGGCTGAATACTTTTGAAAACTCCTTAAACATTTTTTGGTCGTTTTTGTTTAAAATCTTAGGGGTTAATTCTTTGGATAGTGTTTTCATTTCTTTTAAATCCTCTTTTTTGAGGCATGCTAAATACCTTTTAAAGTAATTTTTTTTGTCAGCAGAGGGTATTTTTGAGTCTTCTATAGAGTCAGCATATCTGCATAAAAGGTAAAAGTTTCCTATTTCGTGCCTGACTTGTTTTGGAAGACGCGGAATGCAAAGCGCAAAGCTCCGGGAAACCAGATTTAAGAGTTTATTCATTTCAGCTGCAAACATCTTGTGTCATCTTTTCATTTTCAATTTTTTTTTTTTCTGTTTGTTGTGTAATAGAATACATTAAGGTTTTTTATTGTTTTTATAGTTTGCTAAATCAAATAAAAGCTGTAGAGTCCGGGAATTATTTCGTTTTAGGGTTTTTCTTGAGCGAGTCATGTTTTTTCTCCTGTAATGTTTTTGTAGAATAGTCCTATTATGCTTTCTGGTT
>JAFCDN010000027.1 GCA_017609625.1 Candidatus Iainarchaeum sp. | reverse complement strand
CATTGGTTTTCTTTTTTGTTGCACTGTGTTCCAATAAATTCTTTGGTTTGCCAGGTTTTATTGTTGTATTAGTTTTAGAATTTGTTTTTCTTTATTTTTTTGGAAAATATTATTCTGAAAAACAAGGAAAAAGAAAGGCTGATGTTCTGAAAAACGAAAAAAAAGAGCTTCAGCAGATAAAAAAAGCAAGTAATAAAGATAAAAAAAAGAATTTTGTTTTAAGGCTTTAGCACACTGTAAATTTTGTATTCTTTTTTGTCATAGATTTTCTCCAGAAATCTGCAGTCAATTTCTTTTTCTCCGAAAACATAATCTGCATCTATTTTTTCAGCTGCGTCTTTTTTCTGGTCGCAGTTGCTGATAAAAAAAACCTCTAATTTAAAAGGGTCTGCAATGCCTGCTCTTGTCGGAGGAGAAGCAAAAATTTCCCTTTCAGTAAAAAACTTTATTGCAATTGAATGTTTTGGAAGGGCAATAAAAGAGCTCTTTTTTTCGGTAAAGTTTTCAATCCATTCAATTGAAGAAACGCCTTTTGTTTCAATGTTTTTATACAGTTCGCTTTCCTGTGCAAACGGGACAGTAGAAAGGAAAAACAATACAACTGCAATCACTGCAATAGAATAAGGTTTTGTATTTTCTGCATTGATTTTTTTGTTTAGTATTTTCCAGATTAAAAAAATTCCTGCTGCAGCACTAAGCAATAAGAAAAGCATTAGAGTCAAATACATTCTTTCATAAGGGGCAATAAAAGTGTAATCCTTTAAATTGAAATGCAAATACAAGGAACCCAAAATCAGGATTCCAATTGGAAGAATAATTTGGTGCCTTGAAACAGTAAAATCTTTCTCTAAAACTGATTGTTGTCCTTTTTTTCTTTTAAGTTCAATCAAAAACCGCATTGAAGTTATTAATCCAAAGCCTATTCCAGAAAAAGCAAGCAAATAAACCCCCAAAAAATCTGAAAGAAAAAACTTTGGATTGTATTGGGTAATTGAACTCCAAACCAGAACCCTTTCCAGATTTTTTGAGATTAAAGTAAAGCTTTCATGGGTTAAAGAAACTTCTTCCACCCCAATCCTTGAAGCAAAAAAAGGAAGCAATATTATAAGCAGAATTATTCCAACTGCAATCTTGAACTGGTTTTTTTTAAATAGCTTTGGATTCAATAAAAGGTATAATGCAATTATCGGCAAAAGCATTATTGTAAATGCCGGGTGAACTATTGTAGTAAAAGCAAACAAAATCATAAACAAGATAGCAATTTTTTTGTTTGTTGTTCCTTTTAGGAACAAATAAAGAAGCATCGGAGTTAAAGCTAAAGCCATTGAGTTTGGCACAGCAAAAAACAATCCCATTATGCCTGGATTACTTGGAATCATTAAGGCAAACAAGCCAAACAACAGGCCTGCAAGGCTGTTTCTGAACAAAAATCTTCCTAAAAGAAAAGAAGAAAAAGAAATTATTAATCCAAAAACTATTGGAATAAAAATCAAAAACTCGTTTAAATTGTTTAACAGAAGTGCATTAAGTATTCCAAAAAAAACAGAAAATCCTGTTTCCCAGTTAAATCCAATTTTTACTTTTTCTTCTCCTGTTGTTTCTTTTGCAAGGATAAGATGGTCGTATTCTTCTGAATGATATGGAAGATAATAGTTTATGTGAATTGAATAAACTGCAAACAACACTGTGGCAATTAATCCAAAAACCAAAAGTAAGTTTTTTTGTTTCATTTCATTAAATACAGGCTTTCTTCCATTTAAACCTTTTTGCTTTAATTGGCTTTGCACATAAAATAAGTTTTGTAAAGAAAACATAGTTTTTGCACATTAAGGAGCTTATGTAAACTTTTTTTTTGTGATGGTTTTTTAAATTCTTGTGTAATTAATCTTATTGATTTCAATGAATATTAGTGAGTGCCTTCCAATCGCAAACTGATTCTGTTTTAAGTAAACATATTTCGCTAATAGGATTTGGCAGAATTTCTCAGGCTTTATGCAAGGGATTAATTAATTCAGGTATAAGTCCTTTAGGCATTTTTGTTTCTGACTCTGATGAAGAAAAACTTGCTGAAGCAAAAAAAATTGGAGTCAATACAAGTACATTTAACTCTGAGGCACTGAATTTTTCTGAAATAGTTTTTTTGTGTGTTAAACCAAAAGATGCATTAAATGTTTTAAAGAAACTTTCTTTTACTGAAAATCAAGTGTTAGTTTCAGTTGCTGCAGGGATTACTTTAAAACAATTGAAAGAAATTGTTTCCTGTAAAGTCTTAAGAGTAATGCCAAATATTGCTGTTTCTCAGAATAAAGGAGTTTGCGCTTATTCTTTGGCTTCAAATTTAAAAAAGGAAGAGGCAGGAGAAGCTTTAGAGTTAATTAAACTCCTTGGTTTTGCAGAAGAAGTAAATGAAAACCAGATGGATGTTGTTACTGCAGTTTCAGGCAGCGGGCCTGCTTTTTGGGCTTTCCTTATACAAAAAGCAGTTAAGGCAGCCGAAATGCAGGGCTTAAGCAAAGGTAAAGCAAGAAACATGGTTTTGAATTCATTAAATGGGACTGTTTCTCTTCTTTTAGAAAAAACAGAAGAAGAGGTTATTGATTCAGTTTCTTCTCCTGGAGGAATAACAGAGGAAGAACTGCGTGTGCTGGAAAACGCAGACTTTTATTCTGTTTTCAGTAAAGCATTAAGCAAAGCAGTGAAAAAATCCAAGGAACTTCAGAAATCTAAAGCAATATTATTGGAAGAAAAATTTGGTGCAAGAAATTACAGTTCATTGCCTGTAGTTATAACTAAAGCCAAAGGCTGTTGGGTTGAAGATGAAAAAGGAAAAAAATATTTTGATTGCTTGAGTGCATATTCTGCATTAAATCAAGGGCACAATCATTCAAGAATAGTTAATGCTGCAATAAACCAGATGGAAAAGCTTACTCTTACTTCACGTGCTTTTTACAATGATATTCTTGGAATATTTCTGAAAGAATTAGTTGATGTTTCAGGAATGGAAAAAGCTTTGCCAATGAATTCCGGTGCAGAAGCAGTTGAAACAGCAATAAAGGCTGCGAGAAAATGGGGGCATACGGTGAAAGGAATAGAAGAAGGAAAAGCAAATATTATTGTGTGCAAAAATAATTTTCATGGAAGAACCACCACAATTGTAGGTTTTTCTTCAGAAGAACAATACAAAAAAGGCTTTGGCCCTTTCTGCAATGGCTTTAAATTAATTGAATTTAATAATGCTAAAGCTTTAGAAGAAGCAATAGATGAAAACACAGCAGCTTTTTTAATTGAGCCAATTCAGGGGGAAGGAGGAATAATTTTTTCTTCTAAAGGTTACCTAAAAAAAGTCAGAGAAATTTGTTCAAGAAAAAATGTTTTGTTTATGTTAGATGAAATTCAGACAGGTTTTGGGAGAACCGGAAAAATGTTTGCTTTCCAGCATGAAAACATTAAACCAGATATTTTGATTGTAGGAAAAGCTTTAGGCGGAGGCATTCTGCCTGTTTCTGCAATGATTTCTTCAAAAGAAGTAATGGATGTATTTAAGCCAGGAGACCACGGAAGCACTTTTGGAGGAAATCCTTTAGCTTGTGCTGTTGGATTAGAGTCAATTAAAGTAACTAAAGAAGAAAATCTTTGCTTTAAAAGCGCAGTAAACGGAGAATATTTTTTGAATGAACTGAAAAAAATTAATTCTTCTTTTATTAAAGAAATCCGAGGAAAAGGATTGTTTATTGGACTTGAAATAAAAAAAGAAGTTTCAATCGCAAAACCTTTTTGTTTAAAGCTTTTAAAAGAAGGGGTTTTATGCAAAGAAACGCATGAACAGGTTATCAGATTAGCCCCGCCTTTAATTGCTTCAAGAGAAGAGCTTGATTGGGTTGTAGAAAAAGTAAGAAAAGTGTTTTTGAATGATTAAAATTAATTTTTTGACAAATAACTCCTTTTAGTGCAAATAGGCTTTAATCAAACATTTATTTATATAACTTTGATTCTATTCTATCAGTGAATTAAATGAATCTGCAGTTAAAGATGATGGAGCTTATTGAAAATGCAAAAATTTTTCGCTCCAGAATTCACTTAATCAACTTTGGCCTGTTTGTTGTTGCAGTTTCTGCCGTAAGCATTTACTTTGAATTTCCATTGCATGAAATCTTTGTTGCTTTTGCTGCATTGTTTTTTCCCGGTTATCTTTTCTACAGGCTGATAATAAAAGAATCCCCTTATGTCGAGACTTTTGTTTTGGCTATTGTTTTGAGTATGGCAATAATTGTTTTCTCTACTTTTATTCTGACAGTGATTTTTAGTTTTCCTCTGAATAAATTCACTGTAACTTCTGCTTCGGTTTTATCTAATGTGATTTTTTTAGGAATCCATTTTCTAAAAGGTGTTTTGCGTGAATAAGATTTTCTTATTTATTTTTTTTATTTTTTTCTCTTCATTTGCTTTTTCGCTTAAAGTTGAACCTTTTGTTTCTTTTCCTGGGGAAAAAGTTTCATTAGAGTTTGATTCAAAAATTTCTTTAATAGAAATGGAATACTACTATAACTTAAACGAGGTTCAGAAATGTAAAATTTTTAAAAATGGAAGTTCTAATTGCCCTTTATTTGAAAATGGTTCTTTTAATGATTCAGAGAAAAAAAAGTTTGTTTTAAACATTGAGAATGCAAAGCCGGGTTTTTATGCTGTAAAAATCTTTGAAGAGGATTCAGACGGATTTTATTACACTTCAATTGTAGTAAGGCCTGATTACAGGCTGCTGCTGGCTTTCATTGTTTTTGTATTAATTGTTTTGCTTATTGCGGTGGAAAGAAATGTTTTTGGAAGATAACAAAATAGTAAAAAAAATCATTGAATTAGAGAAAAAAGCCTATTCAAAACTAGAGGCTTTCTTTTCCAGCAAATATTTTATTGTTTTTATTTTTCTGTATTCTTTTATTTACTTGTTTCTTTTTTCTGTTGTTAAAACTTTTGCTATTGACCAGACCTTATTTTACAGCGGTTTTACTCTGCTTATTTCTTTTATTTCGGTTTTTTTATTGTTCAAATTCAATAAATTTTTTCCTTTTGCTGTTTTAGGGTCAATATTGATTTTGTTTTCTTTTTTTGGACAGAGGTTTGAAACAGGAGTGGAATACACTCTGATTTATTATTTAGGGTATGGATTAATTTCTGCTGCGCTGGTTTATTCTCTTATAAAACGCAAAAACAAACTTTTTTGGATTTCAATGTTTTTATTCTTTTTTTCTAGTTTAAGTCCTTTGATTACTCCGCAAATTTTAATTGGAGACGAAAGAATTCTGCTTACAAATCTGACAAAACTTGAGTCAGGAGAATTTTTGCCTTCAGATTTTGGAGAACACAATTATGTGAATGTAAGTTTTGTTTATTTTTATTATTTGGTTATTATTGCAAAAATTTTAGGCACTTCTGTTGCAAACATTTTTTTCTTTTTGAAATTTTTCTTTTTGGTGATGATTTTTTTGTCTTTTTATCTTATTGCCACCAGGTTTATTGATGAAAAGCTTGCGATTTTTGTTGTTTTCATTGCGTTTTTTCCAATAAACAATATTCATTTAGCTCCACAAATAATAGGAAAATACATTATTTTTCTGGTTTTCATTTATTTTTATCTAAAGTATTTTGAACAGCTGAATTCAAGAATCATTCTTGTTGTAATGATGCTGCTTATTACTTATATTAATTTAACCACTCTTTACATTTCTATCGCAGTTTTTGGTTTTTTTGTTTTTGTTTTTTTCTTTAAGCATGCTATTTCAAGGAAAGCCTATTTCACTGATTTGATTATTTTGTTTATGTTTATTATTTTGGTTGGAACTTATTCCAGTTCAATTGATTTGTTTGGCTTGACTGAAGGTTATGCAGATTTAAGTGAAGAAGATTTCCTGATTTTTGATGAAAACACAACTTTTTTTGAGGAAGAAAAAGAAACAATTGTAAGAGAAGAACAGTTGAATCCAAAAGCAGACCCTTTAGCCCAAAAACTGCCAGATTATGAAAGAGAAGTTAAGCTGATTAACGAAAAACAATTTGAAAATGTTCCTTTTATAAGAAGACTTGTTCCTTTCCTTAACAATTATGTTTCGCAGTTTGGTTTGGAACAGCTGGTTGAAAAAGTAATCCATTATTCTTTGATTGGCCTTCTTGTTTTGACTGCTTTTTTTGTTTACCCAAAGAAAAGGCATATTGGAATTCTTGCTTTGGCTTTATTCTTTTTGGTTTTGTTTTTAATTCACATTCAGTTTCAGGACGGGGTTCACGCTACTCTTGATATAACTTCAATTCTTTTAGGAGTGTGTATTGTTTTGCTTTTCCACAAAAAAGCATGGTATTTTATTCCAATAATGCTTGTAACTTTTGCTGCAGTCAGCACGCCTATTTTGTTTAATATTTCTCAGTATGGTGAAGCAAACCAGCTTTTTGCATCTGAATTTTCTTCAGAAGACATAATAGGAGAAAAATTAACTCCAGTAACAAAATTCAGCGGATGGAGTTCAAATGAATACTATAATTCATTTGGTTTTACTGTTTCATGTCTTGACAGCACTCCTTATGATTTTTATTTAAACGACGTGCGTATGAGATGCGATGAATTTTCAAGAATCGGCTCAATAGGAAAAAAGATTTATGAAAATGAATACTCAAAAGTATATATTGTTTCAGCAGAAGAACTGGAAGAATTAAATAAAAATTTAAATTAAGCTCTATGAAGTTGTTTGTTTATGTTATACAAAATCTGCATGATCGGAACCCAGTTTATAGGGGTTCCTACAGATAAAGGCGGTGCAATTGAATTCCTTTCATTTGAAATTGCAAAAGGACTTTCAGAAAAAAACTTTTCCATAACCTATTTTTCTGTTGACCTTTCAACTAAATTTATTTTAAAAAACCTTTCAGTTGAAAGGTTTCCGGCAGAAAAAACCAACGCGTTTTTTTTCTCTGTTTTTGTTTTTTTCAAAAGCTTGTTCAAAAAATTTGATGCAGTTTATGTTTCAGGATGTTCAATGATTTTTGCAGGTCTTTTGCTGTCAAAAATAAAGAGAATCCCTTTAGTTTACCATGAGTTCAATCACAATCCATGGGTTAAAAAAAAAGGTTTTTTTTATGATTTTCTTGCAAAGTTCAGCGTTAGGGTTTCAGATAAAATTATTGTCCCAAGCAGTTTTATAAAAGAAAAAATAATTCTTGAAATCCCTAAAAGCAAATCAAAAGTAAAAAAGATTTCAAATTTTGTTCTCCTAAAAGAGTTTTCTTCAAAACCCAAAAAAAAAGTAAAAAAGATTTTGTTTGTCGGCAGGATGGTAAAACACAAAGGGATAGATTTTTTGATTGAACTTATTCAAAAAAACGGCTTTAGTGGATGGAGTTTTGTTTTGGTTTCCCCTGAATCTCTTTCAGCAGAAGAAAAATTCTATCAAAAAAAAATCAATTCCCTGAAAAAAACTTTTAAAGCAAAGTTTTTCCTGAAAACAGCCCTTTCAAGGGAAAAGTTAATTCAGGAATTTTCTGATTCTTCAATTTTTTTACTGCCTTCTTCCCAGGAATCTTTTGGGCTTGTTTTAACTGAAGCAATGGCTTCTTTTACTCCCTGTATTGCTTTTTCTGTTGGCGGAACTTCAGAAATAATTGACAACAACAAAAACGGTTTTTTGGTTGAATTAGGAAACAAAAAAGAATTTGAAGAAAAGCTTCAAGAGCTGATAAAAAACGAGGAAAAAAGAATTTCTTTTGGTCTGAAGGCCAGAGAAAAAGTTGAAAAAAACTTTTCTTTTAATTTTTCCATTAAAGAATTTGAATCCTTTTTTAAGGAAGTTCTGGTGAAAAAATGAAACTGTTGTTTTTCGCGGAAAGAGTTAATATTGATTTTTTTAAAGGAGATTCTCTTTTGCTGAAACAAATGGCAGAATCTCTTTCAGAAAAAGGAAATGAAGTCCATGCTTTATGTCATGGTTCTTCTAAAAAAATAAAAGTTCATTCCCCTGGAAATTTTTGGCTTTACACTAAAGTTTTTTCTTTTCCTTTAACTTCTTTTCTTTGTTTCAGGAAATTTATTTCTCTTATGGAAAAAAATAATTTTGATGCAGTTGTATTAAAGCTTCCTTCCTGCAGCAGTTCAGGCTTTTGGTCTGGTTTTCCTTCTTTTTTCAAAAGCAGATTTTACTTGAATGTTGCTCTTGAACTAAAGAAAAGAAAAGTTCCTTTCTTTGTTTTTCTGGAAGGAATTACAGAAAAAGATTCTTTTGTTTCTTTTTTTTCCGGTTGCTCAAAAGAAATTCAGCTAGAAGTAATGGAAAAATCAAACGGAACCATTTCTTTAAGTGAAATACAAAACAATTTCCTCAGTTCTTTTGGCCTGAAAAACCATAAAACTTTTTTTCCTGCTCCGGTTGATACAGAAAAATATTTTCCAAGAAAAAAAAACTTTAAACTAGATCTTTCAGCAGAAAAAATCAATCTTCTTTATTTGAGTTCTTCCTGTGACTTAAAAGATTTTGTTTCTTTTTTTCCTTTTCTCAAATCAAATAACTGTGTTTTACATGTTATTTCTCCTTTTGCTTTTCCCGGAAAAGAACTTGCAAAAGAAATCAAAAAACACGGGCTTGAAAAAAAAGTTGTTTTTTTAAAAGGTTTTTCAAACAAATTCCTTTTCAGACTGATTCCTTTTTTTGATGCAGGCGTTTACCTGAAAAAATTTAATCTGCCTTTTGCTGACGCAAGTTATATGATGAAAATCTCAGAATATCTTTCCTGTGGCTTGCCTGTTTTGGTTCCAAAAATGCAGGGCCCTTTGCTTCAGACAGGAAAAGCAGGAATAAATTTTGAAGAAAAGAAAAGCATTTCAAAAGAAAAGCTGAAAAAACTTTCTTTTACTGCAAGAGAAACTGCAGTCCAGAACCTTGGCATGAAAAAAAATATAATAAAGCTTCAAAAGTTTTTTGAGGAGAATATTTAGGCGGTAAAATGAATTCAATTCCTTTTGTTTCAGTTGTAATCTGCACTTTTGGGGAAAGAGACATTTTTAAATCAATTAATGCAGTCCTTTCCTCTGATTACAAAAATTTTGAATTGATTGTAGTGAATGACGGCTCCAAAGTTAAGCTAAAGCCTAAAGGATTTAAGGTTGTGAACCAGAAACACAAAGGATTGACTGCTTCAAGAAATGTTGGAATAAAACATTCAAAAGGAGAAATAATTGCTTTTGTGGATGATGATGCAGTTGTTGAGAAAAACTGGATAAAAGAAATGGTTTCTTCTTTTTCTTCTTCTGAAATAGGGGCTGTTGGCGGAAAGACAATTGAATATTTTGACAAACCCGAAGAAAACATTTTATGGACCTGCAACAAATACGGGTTGATTAAAGTAAACCCAAAAGAAATTAGAAAAGAAGATTTTATTGTACTGCATGGGTGCAACATGGCTTTTTCAAAAAAAGCTTTGGAGGAAATCAACTTTTTTGATGAAAGCTTTAATTATTATTACGATGAAATTGATATTTCTGTCAGGCTTGCAAAAAAAGGCTTTAAAATAAAAGTTAATGAAAAAGCTGTAGTTCATCATTACATTAAAAACAATTTAAGATTTGGAAACAAATTTGAATTCGGAAAATTCAAGTATTATTTTTCATTAAAAAACTTTAATTCTTTTTTCTTTTTTCCATTGCTTGTGTTGCATGATTTGCCTTTGGCTTTAAATGATGCGAAAGATTCACTGCTTTCTTTTTTTAGGGGTAAAATTTCTTTTTTTAGAATGTTTAGGGATGTTTTTTTTGTTTTTGCAGGAAGGGTTTCAGGAACAGGAAAAGCTTTTATTGAGTTAATGAGTTAATTAATAAAATGTCTAAAATTCTTGTTACAGGCGGAAACGGTTTAATAGGTTCTACAGTCACAGAACTTTTATCAAAAGAGCATAAGGTTACTGTTCTGGATTTAACCAAAAACGAGAATTTTGATTCTGTTGTTTTTGATATTACAGAGAAGGATTGGATTGATTCCGTCGGAAAATTTGAGTATTTATTTCATTTTGCTTCTTTAGGAGGCGCTTTATACAAAACAAGCAATCCAATAAAACTGATTCACACAGAATTAACTGGATTATATAATGCATTAAATTATGTGCTGAAATATAATTCAAAAAAACTGGTTTATGCTTCAACAACTCTTTTAAGCGAAAAATTCAGAAACTCTTTTTCTTTCTCTAAAATAAACTCTAACCCTTATTTTTCTTATGTTACGGCAAAGCTTATGGCAGAATACTATATTCAAGAATTCCACAAAGAAAACAACATTGGTTATTCAATTGTAAGGTACTATAATGTTTATGGAGAAAGCCAAAACAATGGAATGGCAGTCCCGCGTTTTATCAGGAATGCAATTGAAGGAAGCCCTATTGTTGTTTTTGGTTCAGGAAAACAGGAAAGAGATTTCACTTATGTTAAAGATGTTGCAGAAGCAACAATCTTGACTGCTTTTTCTGAAGAAACTTATTCAAAAACTATTAACATTGGAACAGGAAAAAAAACAAGCATTGCGGGGCTTGCAAAGCTGATAAAAAAATTAACTAGTTCTAAATCAGAAATAATAAAAGATGAATTTCCTTCAGGTTTAAATGAACTGGAAACTGAGAGAATTCCTTTTTCTTCTTCTCAATTAAAAGAGCTTATCGGGTTTGAATGTGAAACATCTCTAGAAGAAGGATTAAAAAAAGTTATTGATTCAGTTGAAGGAAAGAAATGAGTTTTATGAAGATTCTTTATTTAATAAGAGAAGATTTTGAAGAAATAGTTTCTCCTGCATACTATGAATTGGTGCAGGAGTTCAAAAGGCAAGGGCATCAAGTAACTGTTGCAAACCTTTCAGGAAAATTCCTGAATTTTCCTTGTATTAAAATAAAGCAGTTTAAATTTCCAGATTATCCTTTTGGTTTTATCAACCGTTTTCTTTTTGGCAAAGCTGTTTCAAAAGCAGTTAAACCTGAAAATTTTGATGTGGTTCTTTCTTCTATGGCTGAAACACTTTTTTTCCTTCAGAAATGGAAGATTCCAAAAACAGCAGTAATCCATGACAATTTTGCTGAAAGGGCAAAATGCACTCCTTTAATTGCAAAGCAGTTTAAGTTTGCAATACTGGTTGATTCTTTTTTCCAGAAACTTTCAATGAAAAAAGCAGACGGATTAGTTTTTTTAAACCAAGAGGAAAAAATAAAAGCAGAAAAACTGCTTTTTGAGAAAAAGCAAGTTGCAAAAACGAAGTGTGTTGTAATCCATAATGGCATTTTTATAGAGGGTTTTCCTGCAGAACAAAATGAAACAGAAAAAATAAAGGAAAAATTTCCGGGAAAAATTGTTTTATTCCTTGCAAGGATTGAACTGCAGAAAAACCCTTTGCTTTTTCTTAAAGCAGCAGAAAAACTCAGAGAAAAAGCTTTTTTTTTGCTTGCAGGCAAAGGGCCTTTAGAAAATGAAGTGAAAAAATTTATTAAAGAAAAAAACATTTCGGATAAAGTGAAATTTTTGGGCTGGGTTAATCAAAAAGAAAAAGTTGCTTTGCTTAATGCATGTTCTGTTTATGTTCTGCCTTCTCTTTTTGAGCCTGTTTCGATTTCCACTTTAGAGGCAATGGCCTGTAAAAAACCATTGATAGTTTCAGATGTTGGAGGATTAAAAGAGCTTGTTGACTCTTCTGTCGGGATAAAAATCCAGCCAGACAATTCAGAAGAATTAATTAATGCAGTAGATTTTCTCCTAAAAAATGAAAAAAAAGCACAGGAATTTGGAGTAAATGGTTTTATTAAGGTTAAAAGAGAATTTTTATGGAAAACTATAGCAGAAAAATACATTAAGTTTTTTGAGGGATTGATTAATGAAAAAAAATGAATCAATTTCAGAATTTCAGGGAAAAAGATATTCTAATCTGCCGGTAGACATGTATAACAATGAAAGGCTTAGGAAAATTTTTGTAATGATAAACAAGGAAAAAAGAGGAAAGATTCTTGATGTCGGCTGCCTTAAAGGAGAATTTTCTTTTGAATTAAAAAAAGAAGGCTGGGATGTATTTGGTGCAGACATTTCTGATGCAATAGTTGAAGCAGAAAAAAAAGGGATTAAATGCAGTAAATTTGATTTTGAAGAAAAGTTTCCTTTTGAAGACAATTTTTTTGATGCAGTTTTTGCAGGGGAAGTAATAGAACATATTTTTGACACTGATTTTTTTGTTTCAGAATTATGCAGAATATTAAAGCCAAAAGGTTTTCTTGTAATTTCAACTCCAAATACAGCTGCATTGCCAAACCGTTTTCTTCTTTTGTTTGGAAAAAAACCGTTTAATTTGGATTACTATAAAAGCGGCGGGCATATACGCGCATATACTTTTTCCCTTATGGAAAAACAGCTGAAACTGCATGGCTTTAAAATTGAAAAAAAAACTTCAGAGCTCTTAAGAATAAGCGACAAAATAGAATTTCCTTTGCTTTACAAAATTGAAAGCATTCTTGCAGATTTTTTTCCTACTCTTTCTTTAAGCATAATAGTTAAAGCGAGGAAATGAAATGAAAATTCTCTTGATTACACCAGTTTTTTTTCCTTCTCTTGGGGGAATGGAACAACATGTATTAAATCTTGCAAAAAAACTAAAACAAAAAGGGCATGTAGCTGACATTCTTACAGCAAAAATAGGAGAAACAAAAGATTCAGAAGAAATTGATTCGATTAGAATTTTCAGGGTTAATGCAGGAATAGAAAAACAGCAGGATCTTTCTTTTAAGGGAAAAAATCTTTTAATTCCTTTTTTCTTTAACACTGTAAAACTTTTTTTAAAAAAAAAATATGATTTAATTCATGTACATGATTCTTTTTCTCTTTTCGCTTCTCTTCCATTGAAACTTTTTGGAGTTCCAATTGTTTTGACTGTTCATGGAAACTGGATTAACTGTGTTAAAGGAAGGAGATACTATAAACAAAAAATCTGCACTGATTATGAATTAAACAAGTGTGCTGAGTGCTTGCATTCAGACAAAACAATAATGAAATTCAAGCGCTGGATTTTAAGAAGCATTGCAGAAAAATGCAGTGCAGTTATTGCAGTAAGTTCAGATGTAAAAAATTCAATTCAGCTTAAAAAGAAAAAAGAAATTTTTGTAATTCCAAACGTTGCTTCAAAAAGTTTTTCTCCAGACAAAAAATCCTTAAATGAATTCCCTTTCAGTTCCAAGAAAAGGAAAATTCTTTTTATCGGCCCTCTAATAGAAGAAAAAGGCTCAAAAATTCTTCTCGAAACAGCAAAAAGCATTGATTCACTTTTTATTTTTGTTTACAGCTACTATTCTGATGCAGAATATCTGGAAGAATTAAAGCAAACAGTCAAAAAAAACAACCTTAATAACGTAATTTTTTATTCTAAAGTGCCAAATGAAAGAATCAGGGCTGCTTTTATTCCTTTTTCTGATGTTGTTGTGGTTCCTTCTTTATGGCCTGAGCCCTGCTCAACCATTGTAACTGAAGTAATGTCTTCAGGAAAACCTGTTATTGCTTCCAGGATAGGAGGATTCACTGATTTAATTTCAGATAAAAAAGACGGGTTATTGTTTGAAGCAGGAAACTCTTTGGACTTGGAGAAAAAAATTAAAATGATTTTGTTTGATTCAACCTTAAATAAAAAAATTTCTTCAGAGGCTTTTCTTAAAGTAAAGAACGAGCTGAATTGGAATGAAAAAGTAATAGAAAACCTAAGAAAAACTTTTTCAAAAAAAGGCCATGCGGTTTTTGTTTTAAACCAAAAAGGTCTGACAAAAAACCTTTTTGAATTCTCTTCTTCAGGTTTTTCTTTGGGAATAAAAATTTCTTTTCAGCTTTTAAAATTAAAGCCTGACTTAGTTCACTTTCACGGTTTTAGAATAATAAATTTTTTCCCGTGTCTTGCATGTTTTTTTATGAGAATTCCTTGTGTTATTACTCCGCATTTTGATTATAACTCTTCTCTTTTAAGGGAAAAAATTAATTTCTTTTTTCACAAGCTGATGAATTTCAAGAGAATCTTTGCAATAACTTCAGAGGAGAAAAAAACTCTTGAATATTCGGGGTTTAAAAAAATTGAAGTGATTCCTGATTCGGTTGACACTGAAATTTTTAAACCTTTATTTAAAAGTGAATTAAAATTCAGGAAAAAACAAGGGATTCAGAAAAAAACTTTTACAGTATTATTTCTTGGAAGGCTTGCTTCAAATAAAGGAATCCCTTATCTTTTTCATGCATTTAAAGAAATAAAAATAGAAAACAAAAAACTTTTGATTGTAGGAAAAGAAAACCCTGCTTTTTTTGATACAACATACAAGTATTATTCTTCTATTGCAGAAAAACTTAATGTAAAAGATAAAACGCTTTTTCTAAAGCATTTACCTGAAAAAGAAGTGGTTGAAGCAATAAATTCAAGTGATGTTCTTGTACTGCCTTCTCTTGCTTCTGAAGCTTTTGGCTTGGTTTTAATTGAAGCAATGGCCTGCAAAAAACCTGTTATTGGATCTTCTGTTGGAGGCATTTCAGAGGTAATAAAAGACGGTTTTAATGGTTTTATTGTTCCGCCAAAGAAAACCACTGAATTAACGCTTGCTTTAGAGATTTTATTAAATCCGGGTTTGAGGAATAAGATGGGTTTAAATGCGCTGAATACTGTGAAAAAAAAATATTCTTTGAATTCAGTTGCAGAACAGCACATCAAGTTTTACCTTGAATTAATCCAATAATAAATCCTGTTCCTTTAACCAGTGTAAAAAAGAACAGTACAATAAATGAATAAAACAAAATAACCAGAAAATTGTTTTTATATTTGGTTTTTTTTCTTTTTAAAGAAATTTTTATGCAGCCTAAAACTGCAGGAATAAAAATAAAAAGAAAAGAAAAAGGGCTGTTTGTGAAAAGGAAAGAAACTAAAATAAGAAAAAAAGAAAAGAATATAGAATAATAAAAAGATAAAATCATTTTGATGTTTTCAGGAACTTTTATTAAATTAAAAGGGTTTATTAGAAAAGAAAAATTTTTTTTGAACAAAACTGCGTCAAAAAAAGAATACTTAAAATTTGATTTAACCCTTTTATTCAGGTTATAAGTTTTATGAAAGCTTTCTGCACAAGTTTTTTCAAGTTTTTTCCCTGTAAGAAAAGCCCTTAAAAAAAACTCTGGGTCTTCGCAGTATTTCATTTTCTTGTCAAACCCTTTTGATTCAAAGAAATCTTTTTTTCTGAATGCAATATTATATCCCTGAAAAGAAGAACTGCTTACAGAAAAAGAAAAAAAATCTGAACTCAGTTTTCCGTTTAATTCAGTCGAATATTTTCCACAAACACAAAACACATCTTTCTTCAGCCCGTTTAACAATTTTTCAAGCCATTTTTTTTCTACAGTTACATCTGAATCCAAAAAAGTAATTATTTCTCCTGAAGCTTTTTCTGCGCCAAAATTTCTGCTTGCGCTTATCCCGAAATTTTTTCTGTTAAAGAGTTTGATTTGAGAATGTTTTTTTGAAAACTCTTCAACTATTTTTTTTGTTGAATCAGTTGAACCGTCATTTATCACAATAATTTCTTTTGGTTTAATGCTTTGCTTCAGCAAAGAAGAAAGAGTTTCTCCCATTGTTTTTTCTGTATTAAATGCAGGGATTATTACGCTTGTTTTCATTTTTTTTCCTCAAGATTTTTTCAACTTTTTTTCCTATTTTCTGCCAGCTTAGGTTTTCCGCGCTTTTTCTTCCTTTTTCTGAAAGCGTTTTGTAAAGTTTTTTTGAAGAAAGAATTTTTATTACTGCATCAGAAATTTCTTTCTGCTTTTTTGGGTTAACTTTGATGCCTCCTTTTTTTAAATCCTGTACTGAACCAATGTTTTTCGGGAAAACTATTGG
>JAFCDN010000059.1 GCA_017609625.1 Candidatus Iainarchaeum sp. | reverse complement strand
TCTTCTTTTGAATCCTGATTTGCTTTTCCCAAATTTAATATTCTTTCAGAATATAATGCATCAATAAATTCTCTATGATATCTTTCAGAGGCGCCATCTGTGCTTCCCCCACTACCAAAACCATATCTTGTGTTTGCAATGTAAGCAAATGCTTTATGCTCATCTAAAACCATGTGCTCAATAAAAGAATCTGAAGCAGTATAAACTTCTTGATAGTTATAGTTATCAAATGCACCAGGATAACAGCCTTGGCTATAACCAAAAAAGTAATTAGTGTTAATAATTTCATCCAGTTCAGTTCTTCCGCTTTCCCCGCAATATGCTCCAGAAGAACTAAATGGTACATGGCATAGATTCATATTAGCAAGTGTACTGGAGTGTCCTAAATGATGAATCATTTGAACATTATCTTGATTTAGCCTGTCAATAATTTCTGGAGCATCCCAATCTTGTTCCATTTCATATAGAGTGTCAATATTGTAAACTGGAGGAATACCTTGTGTAATATATCCGTGTTCTACTGAACCTTCTTGGACTTCTTCCAAAGAGTGTTTGGCATATTCTGATATTCCCCCAAAACCTAATCTTTCTCCAACCATCAGCACATTTGAAAGATAACTTGTATCACTTTGTTCATGTGAAATTGTTTTTTCTACAAAATTGTTTACTTCGTTTGTATTATCAACTGGTGCTCTTCCAGTGTAAACTTCTGCAAGCAAATCAACATCTTCTCTGTTTATTCCATCATATGGCATTCCAAACATTCCGTCTCCGCTGGAATCAAAGCTTCCTTCTAAACAAGCATAATATACATCTGATGCTATTCCTTTTCCTTCAAAATAAAAATTGTCGGCGTTTAAGTATCTTACTGGAATTATTGGTGCTTGTGTTTCTCCGCCTATTATTTCTCCGTCTGCGTCTCCTCCCAAAAGAATGTATTCTGTGTTCCAGTTTGCGTATGCGTCTCTTATGAAGTTTCTTATTTTTGCTGCTTCATCATTGTGTCCTGTTGCTGTACAATGAGCATCTGAGAAGTCCATTCCAATTTGATTTCCTAAGTTTATTATAAATGCACTATTGCATTCATAATCTGAGTCTGCTAGAATTTCTTCTTTTGTTATTATTTTTGCTGTAATTGGGTCGTTGTTTCTGCAGGTTTTGTGTTTTATTAAGCAGGAGAATAAAGTGCATGGATCTGTGCAGTTTCTGTTCCATGTTCCGATAAATTCTTGTGTTGTGATTATTACGTATTTGTAGTTTTCTTCTGGGTTTATTGAGGCCGTTGAAACATCATTTGAAGTTGTTGTTGTGTAAGTGTTTAAAGATTCAAGATATTTTGGGTCTTTGTATGAAATAACAGAATCTATTCTTTTTTCTATTTCCGCAGTTGCTTTTGGTGTTCCTTGAATTATTTTTTCTTTTAGTTTTATTGTTGCATCAATATTATAAAATTCCAGTTCTCTTGTGTCTACTTTGTATTTTACTGGATAAAAATTTATTATTAAAATTTTTCTTCCGTGCAAATCTTGAACAAAGTAATCATAATCTGTTTCTGGCCAAAAAGAGTCAGTTGAAACTGTTTCACTTAAAGTGGCTGGTTCAAATAATTCTATTTTTATTTCTCCTTGTTTATCTAAAAAATAGTCTGGAATTTTTCCATCAAATTTTTCATTTAATTCAGTATAAATTTCTTCTTTGTTTAGTGAACTTTCTGAAAGCTCTTCTAATGTAGAAAGATAAATTAATGGAATGTCTTTTTGTCCTAATTCAATATCTTTTTCTAAAACTGTTTTTTTTATCAGAGTTTTTGTTATTTGAATTGATTCAACTTCTTTTTCAAATGGAATCAAAACATTTTTTGTGATAAAAGGCAATCAGCAGGAATGCTTGTTTTTACTGTCAAAGTTTCTTGAACTGGCTTTTTTAGTGGCTTTTCTTTAACTGGTTCTTTAATTAAAGGCTTAAATGCTTCTCCTATTCCATCTTCAGTGCAACCGCTTAACAGAAATGCAAAAATCAAAAAAAATACAATAAAATTTTTGTTCATCCAACTAAATTTACGCTTTACTAGAATAAAATAGTTTGCTTATTTCCATTTAACATTGCATCCGCAAGAAGGCTCTTCTTTTATTGTAACTTCTTTTCCTGCAACTAACTGTTGAATTGCTGTTTCGAGTTCATTTGTTTTTGCTTTCCAGTGTGCCTGCATATGAGCATCATCAAATCTTCCATGAAAAACTAATTTGTGTTTTGAATCAAACAAAAAAGGATCTGGAGTGCATTCTGCTCCGTATTTTTTTGCTGTCTCTTGAGTATTATCATCTAAATAAAGAAACTTGAATTTGAATTTCTCTGAATATTCTTTCATGCTTTCAAAATCATCTTCATCTACTACAGCTGAATTAGTATTAATTCCAATCACCTGCAGATTTTCTTTATATTTTTCCTGCAATTCATTCATAAAAGAAAATTTCGGCTGAACATAAGGGCAGTGGTTGCACATAAAAACAATTAGTAAATTTTTTCCGCCAAATTCTGAAAGAACATGCTCTTTGTCATCAGTTCCTTTCAAGGAAAACTCTGGTGCAGAATCTCCTTTTTTTAGCATAGTATCTTTTGAATAAGTTAAAACCATTTTTTTCACCTCAGTCTTTATTTATTTTACTGTTTTCTGGCACAGTATTTCCAAAATATTTTGCTCCTTTCTTTTTTGAATAAGGAGTTTCACATTCAGAAGAAAGCGTATCTAAAGTAAATCTTGCGATTTTTATTCCAGGTCTTATAATAATTGGAATCTTTGAAATATTGCTTATTTCCAGAGTAGGGTTTCCTTCAAATCCCGGGTCAAAAGCCGAGGCAGTTGAATGCACTATTAATCCAATTCTCCCTAAACTGCTTCTTCCATCTAATCTTCCGGCTAAATGCGCTGGAATTTTAATGTATTCTTTTGTTACTGCCAGAATTAATTCTCCTGGATGCACTATAACTTTTTCTCCGTCTTTTACTTCAATCAATTGAGTCAGATTTTCCGGAACTCCTTCTTTCACATCAATGTGAGTTATTTTTGAGTTTTCAAATATTCTGAATTTGTTTCCTAAATGAAAATCAACTGAAGAACAAGAAACCTCTTCCAAGTTAAGTCCCTCAATTTGCAGTTCTTTTTTTTCTATTGCTTTTTTTATGTCTTTATCTGATAAAACAGCCATAAATGATTTTTGTTCCAAAGCTTTTTTATTCTTTTGATGTCATTATTCTAAAGTGATTAAATGGAATTTAAATCAAAAATTCTGGAAATAAAAAAATGTGAAGATGAAAACAATTGTTTTAGAATAATAAAATTTGAAAAACCAAAAGATTTTTCTTATCAATCAGGACAATTTCTAATGCTTGCCTGTGATGATTTCAAACTACGCGGAAATCCAGAACAGTTAAAATGGAGTTCTTTTTCTATTGCAAGTGCTCCGTTTCAAAAATATTTAGAATTATGTATACGAATATTTGGTTCTGACGGCTTAACTAATCATTTAAACAGCAAAAAAACAGGAGACACTGTAAATTTCAAAGGCGCTTTTGGGAACTTTTTATTGAAAGATTTCAAGGAAATTTCTTTTGTTGCTTTAGGCACTGGAATCGCTCCATTAATTTCTATGATTCGAACTCTGCTTAACAATGGAGAAAAAAAACCAATTAATTTGTTTTATGGTTTTAGAAACCGCTGTTGTTTTTTGTATCATGAAGAATTAGAACAAATGCAGAAAGAGCATCCAAACTTTAAATTAAATTTTGTTCCAAGCAACCCAGAATCTGATTGGGATGTTCCAAAAGGTTTTGTGCAGGATTTAATTGAAAAAACAGATTTTTCTGTTCCAAAAAACGAAGTTGATTTTTACATGTGTGGCATTCCAAAAGCTTTGGATGCAATAAAAGAATTTTTAATAGAAAAAGGCTTTAATTCAGAAAAGATTTTTTACGAAAAATGGTAAAGAATTTATTTTGTAATTGTTGCTGTTATTTTTGTTTCTTCTAAATCTTTTTCTAATTCAGGATATGCATTTGTTAATTCTTCTATGGTTGAATATGTTTTTTCTGGAACTGATGTTGATGAAGTTGTAGTTCCTTTACAGAGTCCGCATGGACAAGTTATTCCTTGTTCTTCAAATGACATGTTTTTGTAGACGTAATTAATCAGATAGACTACATCTAATGGATTAATTGTGTCATCATCATTTATGTCTGCACAAGGTTCATAGCACGCATTAGAGTCTTCAATGTTTTTGTATACATAGTTAATTAGATAGACTACGTCTACTGGATCTACTGTTTTGTCTTTATCTATATCCCCGCAAATAAGTTCTTCAACAACAAAGACCTCTTTATTTATTATATTGTTTGTTAAATCTACATCTTCTGAGTTAGTGAGTTCAAGAGAAAAAATATGTGTTCCTCCTTGTGTTGGAGTCCATAAAACAGAATGTTTATAAAAATCAAGAGATATGATTGATCCAAGTGATTCAAGCAATTCTTCAAATAAAAGGATTCTTGTTTGGTTGGGTTGCAGTACATATAACTGAATGTTTGTGTTTAGTGCAGTTTCAAGCCCAAAATTTACTGTTGTAGAATTTATTTCATATTGGGAATTCACTTTATATGGTTGTTCTTCAATGCTTAAATCTCCAATTAAATCAACACCACTCGCTAATACAAATGTTAAGACCCATATTTCATTGTTTGACAAATAAACATCATTTGATGAGTCTCCTTTTATTGTTAAATAATAAGGTCCTGTGTGTTTTGGAATCCACAGAACATTAAAATCTATTTTTTGGTTTGGATTTAATTCTTGTATATATTCATTAAAGATATTTTTAGCCGACTCTCCATTTGGCTCTTGAAGAGATATTGTTAAATTAACATCTTGCGCAGTTTCTGTTCCTATGTTTTCAACACCTACTTCAATTATGTTAACTTCATTTACAAAAATAAGATTATCTTCAGGCAAATTGTAATTAATTTTTATATCTGCTCCTTCAGGTTTAACGAATATTGCTACAATTTCTTCATCATTATCTGGTTCAATATCATTTGAAGAGAAAACAACCAGTTTCAAATATTGATATCCTTCTTGTATTGGAGTGTATTCAAATTGTATTTGTACATTTTCATCACTGTTTAAATCTCTTATATTTTGAGTTTCTATCAGATTATAAGTACTCCAGTCTATGCTGTAATAAAGAGAAGCGGTTGAATTTATTGCTTTTCTGCTTCCTTGATTATGGACTGTTACTATAACTGTTTTAGGTTGATTAATAGCAAATGCTTCAGATAATTCTTCTTCATCAAAAGAACCTGTGATGTCTGCTCCAATTTTCATCAAAACAGTATCCTCACTTTTTTCAATGTTATTGTTATAAACTGTTAATTTTAATTCATTTATTCCTTCTTTGGCATAACTTGTATCCCAATAACCCAAAATTCCTTTGTTTACTAGTTGTGTTCCATTATTAGTTAATACTATTCCT
>JAFCDN010000058.1 GCA_017609625.1 Candidatus Iainarchaeum sp. | reverse complement strand
AGGTTCTATTCCAGATGAAAAATTTTCAAAACAACTTGGATTGAGAACAGATAAAGGTTATATAATTACAGATAAAAAACAAAAAACAAATGTTTTAGGAGTTTATGCTGCGGGAGATATTACTAACAATCCTTTAAAACAAGTTATAACAGCTTGTGGAGAAGGAGCAATAGCAGCTAACTCCGCGTACGAAGAAATAAAGAAACATTAAGTTAAAATGAATATATTTGAAAACATTGAAAAAACAAAAGAATATTTTGCTAAACTTATAAAACAGCAACTAGATAGGGTTAAACTTTTAGAAAAACAAGAAAAAATAGATTATACAAAATTAAAAACAATTAAAATTGGGTTTATTGAAGGGGATGGAATTGGCCCATATATCTTAAATGAAGCAAAAGAAATTTTAAATTTTTTATTAAAAAGTGAAGTAGAAGGAGGAAGAATTCAATTTAAAGAGATTATTGGTCTAACAATTGAAAATAGAGCAAAACTTGTGAAAGCTATACCCTCAAATGTACTTAAAGAAATTAAAGAATGTGATATCCTCCTTAAAGGTCCAACAACAACCCCAAAGGAAGGAGATCCTTGGCCGAATATAGAAAGTGCAAACGTTGCACTAAGAAAGGAACTTGATTTATTTGCTAATATTCGCTCTGTAAAAATACTAAACAAAGGTATAGATTGGGTTTTTTTCAGGGAAAATACAGAAGGAGCCTATGCCTTAGGAAATGATGGGTTAGAAATTGGTGATGTTGCTATAGATTTCAAAGTCACAACAACCCAAGGTTCAAAAAGGATATTAAAATTAGCTTTTGATTATGCAAAGAAGAATAGAATAAAAAATGTAACAGTTGTAACTAAATCCAATATAATAAAAGCAACTGATGGAAAATTTTTAAGTGTTGCAGAAGAAGTTGCAAAAGATTACAAAGGAATTGAATTAGATCATTGGTTTGTTGATATTTTTAGTGCAAAACTTCTTGATCCTAAAAGAAGAAAAAATTTTAATGTTATTGTACTTCCAAATCTTTATGGAGACATTATTACTGATGAAGCTGCGGAAATTCAAGGAGGGGTAGGGACAGCAGGTAGTGCCAATATTGGAAAAAAATATGCTATGTTTGAAGCAATTCATGGTTCTGCATTAAGAATGGTAGAAGAAGGAAGGGCCAAGTACTCTAATCCTTTAAGTATTTTACGTGCAACAGTGATGTTGCTCCAGCATATTGGTTTTATAGGGCAAGCAAACAAATTGGAAAAAGTACTTGATGATTGTGTAGATGAAAAAAAGATAAATATAACTGGTCATTCTGATGGAGCAACTTGTTCAGAATTTGGGGAGTATGTTTTAAAAAGATTAAAAAATTTATAAAAATTTATAAAAAAATGAGTTTATTTAAGAAAAAGTGTGAGTACTGCAAAGAAAAAATAGAGAAGGGTGAAGAAGTGTTTGAAAAAGTAAAAGTTCCTGAATTTATAGATCCTAAAATTAAAGCTTTTTGCAGTAAAGAACACGCAGAGCTTTACAAAAAATGTATAAAGGAAACTCCAAGTAGGAGTTCTTGTCCGATGTGCAAAGAATAAAAATGATTTCACCTAAAAAAATAAAAGATGCTTTAAAAAAAGCAATTCATCCAGAATTAAATAAAAATTTATTAAAATTATCAATGATAAGGGAAATTAAAACACAAAGTAATAAAGTCATTATAACCCTTGTAATACCTTTCCTACATATTCCAATTAAAAAACAACTTATAAATATAATAAAAAAAACAATAAAAGAGAACTTAAACATTAATGCCAATGTAAATGTCCAGGAAATGAATAATAATGAAAAGAAAAAGTTTGGAGATATGGTAAAAGAAATAAGGGGTTTACCATTAATAAAATGAAAATAGCAGTAACAGGAGGAAAAGGTGGAACTGGAAAGTCGACAGTAGCTACGTCTTTAGCTGTAGAATTTGCAAAAACAAAAAAGACTATTTTAGTTGATGCAGATGTAGAGTGTCCAAATGACCACCTTCTTCTTAATGCAAAAAGAAAAAAATATTCTAATGTTTATCAACCTATTCCTAAATGGGATTTTAAAAAATGCACAAAATGTGGAAAATGTGCAAGTGTTTGTAAACAAAATGCAATAGTTTTTGTTAAAGGTAAATATCCTGCTTTTATTAAAGACGTGTGTATTGGTTGTAAAGCCTGTATGGTTGCTTGTCCGACCCAAGCTATTTCTATGACAAAGAAACAAATAGGAACAATTTATACTGGAAAAAATTATAATGTTAATTTGATCATAGGGGAGCTTAAATTAGGAGAACTAGCTTCAGGGGAAATAGTATCATCTGTCAGAGAAAAATCTGAAGAAATTAGTAAAAAATTAAAATCAGAGATAATGATAATTGATTCTGCTGCAGGAATTGGGTGTCCTGTTATTGCTTCATTGGTTGGAACAGATTATATAGTGGCTGTAACAGAACCAACACCTTCTGCATTGCATGATTTAAAAAGAGTTTTATATCTGGCAAATCATTTTAAAATTAAAAGTGGGATTGTAATAAATAAATTTGATTTGGCAAAGAACTTTTATTTAAAAATAGAAAAATTTGCAAAAAAGAATAAAATTCCAATTATTGGAAAAATACCTTATAAAAAAGATTTTGTTAATTCAACAATAAAAATGAAACCAGTGGTTGAAATAAATCCAAAATATAAAAGAATATTTAAAGAAATTATTGAGAAAATAAAAAAATCAATTCCCACCACATCTCTTTAGGATAAAAAGACTACATTGAAATTATAAATAATATAAATCTATCAAAAAAACCCTTGCTGGTTTTTACTTCTTTTCCAGAAATAAACTGTTTTAATAATTGTGCCTGTTTTTTAGATATTTTTTTAGGAATATCAATAATAACTTTTACTAATTGATCTCCTCTTTGTTTAGATTGTAAAAAAGGCATTCCATGGTCTTTTAACTTAAAAATTGTATGACTTTGTGTTCCAGGAGGAATTTTTAGTTTTGCTTTTCCATCTATTGTAGGTATTTTAATTTCTCCTCCTAAAATTGCTGTGCTTAAATCTATTGTTGCATTGCAAAACAAATCAAATTCACGCCTCTCAAAGATTTTATGTTCTTTTATATTAATTACTATATATAAGTCTCCAGGAGACCCTCCATTTTCTCCAGATTCGCCTTCTCCTTCAACTCTTAAATACTGTCCATCATCAATACCCTTTGGAATTTTGATTTCTATTTTTTTAATTTTTTTAATTTTTCCTTCACCACCACAATTTTCACATAATTTTATTGCAATTTTTCCAGTTCCTCTACATTTAACGCAGGGAATTACATTAATTATCTGAGCAAACATATTCCTCTGAACCTTCCTTATTTCTCCAACTCCTTTACATTCAGGGCACTCTTTTAAAAATCCTGGTTTTGCACCTGTTCCATCACAAGTTGAGCAATTTACAAAATGTGGAATTTCTATTTTGGTTTTTAATCCATTAAAAGCATCTTCTAAACTTATTTCAATATCATATCTTAAATCAGCCCCTTCTCTTGCTCTTGTTCCTCTTGCCCTAGAAAATATATCAAAGATATCTCCAAAACCAAAATCTCTAAATAACTCATCAAAACTAGGACCTCTAAAACCAGAAAAATCTTGCTGCCTAAATCCAGAACTTCCAAATTGATCATATTGTTTTCTTTTCTCAGGGTTGCCTAATACCTGGAATGCTTCATTT
>JAFCDN010000026.1 GCA_017609625.1 Candidatus Iainarchaeum sp. | reverse complement strand
CTTTCTGGTCGGCGTGCAGTACGGCTTTATGCCGTACATTTTGTTAAACCTTTTGGAAAAGGTTTAATCCCGCCTCCCGGATTTGCACCGGGGACCTCTCGGTGTCCGATTTCGCTCGGACGTGACGATGCACTACTTTCGCTTCGCTCAGTAGAGCGGTCACTCCAACACTTATAGTGTTCACAAAAAACTACAGCCGAGCGCACTACTACTATGCAAAGGCGGGATAATTTTTTTATTGCTAAAGCAGTACAGGCTTATCCTGTACGTTTTGGCAACTTGCCTTTTGGAAAAGGCAGAAATATTACTGTTTTGAAGGATTTAAAGCTTTTTCGTATAGCACTGGAACTATAGCTGAAACCCATAAACCCAAAACAAGCATTAAAGCAAACTGAATTGATTCATTTAAATCATATGGCATTAATATTACCGGCATTAAAAGCAAAGCCATTCCAAGAAAACCTATTACTGTTTTTGTCAGAATATTGCTTTTTGAAACTCTTTTTTGTTCAAAGTTTATTTCTCTTAAAAAGAAAAAGCCTGCATAATAGCCAAAAAACAATCCAATATACACTAACTTTGGCGCAATAAAAAGCAGAATTAATGCAACTCCAATTAATCCTGCTACAAGAAATTTGCCTTGTATTTTGCTTAACTTAAAACTGTATTCATTAAATCTGTTTAGAATCTTGTTGTTGCTTGCTCCAATTAATACTCCTAATACAACTCCTACTATTACATCTGAAGGAAAATGCGCTCCTAAATAAACTCTGGAGTAAGCTACAATTATTGTTGCCAAGCCTAACCCTAAGACAAATAATTTGTTTTTGTGGTTTAAAAAAAATCCAAACACTGCTGCAATTGTAGTTGAATGCCCTGAAGGAAAAGAAAACCCTCCAAATCTTTCCTGAATTAAAACTCTGTATCCTTCTTCTATTGAAGGCCTTGGTTTATGGAATAATTCTTTTGCTGCTCCTACAATTAAAACAGAAAACACTATTAAGTTCATTAAATGAAATGCCCTTTTTTCTTTTCCCTGCCAGTAAAAAAATGCAACCAAAAAAACCCAAAGCAAAGGAGAGCCTAATTCAGTTAAAGCCCTGATTAAATAATCCATATATTGTATTGGAATCGGATGGAAATTCTGCACTGCGTGCAGAATCGCTTTATCAGATATTTCCAGAATCATTTATCAAACCTTTGCTTTTTTTACTTTTTTCATTCCAGGAATCTTTATTTCAGAGTAATCCACTCTAACTTTAACGTTTTTCAGTGCTTTTTTCATTGCATAAACTTTCAAAAATTCTGAAACCTCTTTTTTTTCTCCTTTCTGCCATTCAGGTTTTTCAACTAATTCATTTACTATTGCACTGACTTTTCTTCCGTTTACTTCTCTTATAATGTCTCCAGGATTTTTTCCTGTTTCTCCCAGAATTTCATCTAAAACTGAATCAAGCTTTTCAAGTTCAACTATTTTTCCAAGGCTTTCTTCTACTTTTCTGTCTAACCCTGTTCCAAGTGAACCTAAAAATTCCATTATGCTTCTTGGATCAGTCTGTTCTGTTACTTTTAGTTTTTTTATTGAAACCCAGCTTTTAGTGTTTGCTATAAACTGAATGCTTTCTTCCATTGAATCACCTCGCTTGCCCAATATTAGAAGTTTTATAGTATAAAATAGTTTTGTTTTGAATAGCCTCTAGGGGGATTTGAACCCCCGACCTACTGATCACCCGTCGCGATTTCGCTCGCGAGCCACGAGGCACGACATAAAGTCGTGCTAGCACGGGTTTATCCCGTGCCCGCATATCAACTGGGCGTGACAGTTTTACAAGTCAGTCGCTCTGCCACTGAGCTATAGAGGCAAAAACATTCTTTTAAAGAACTAAAGTAATAATATTTTTTAATGAAATCAGTTAAAAGCATTTGCTCTAAATGCACTGAATGCTGCAAAAGATACAATATTACTCTGCTTCCAAAGGAAGCAAAAAGAATCCAGAAAAAACTGAATTTAAAAGAAGAAGAATTTGTTAGAAAATACTGTAGTTTAAGTCTGCAGTTTTTTCCTTCATTGAAGTCTAAAAACCATTTTGTTTTTTCAAAAGCAAAAATCTCTGAAAAAATTAGGAAAAAACTAAAAGAAAAAAGCGCTTCAAATTATTTTTTTCTTTTGCCAAACATTTCTCTGAAAAAAAGCAAAAAATGTGTTTTTCTGAAAAATGATTTGTGTGAAATCAACAGCGTAAAACCAGAGCAATGCAAATTATTTCCTTTTATTTCATTAAAAAAGGAAACAAGTTTCTGGAAAAAATATCCTTTCTGCCTGCTTTTGAAACAAGGCTTTAAACCAGAAAAAAATTTCAAAGAAAAATCTGTAAAGCATTACTCAAATGTAAAAAACTATTTTGAATCAATAAAAGAAAAAGGTTTTCTTTTAGAGTGGGAAGAAATTCCAGAAAAAGGCTTTTATTTCTTTAAAGATGAAAATTTAGGGGAAATAACAAAAAAAGATTTTTTAGAGGCAATAGAAACCTTTAAATAAAGTTATGAATATATATTCATTATAGAATTTAAAGGAGGTAATATTATGCCTGGATATGATGGATATGGTCCTGATGGAAGAGGCCCTTTAACCGGAAGAGGTTTTGGTCCTTGCAGGGGTTCTGGAAGAGGCTTTAGAAGAGGCTTTGGAAGAAGTTTTGGAAGAGGCTTTAGAAGCTATGGCTTTTACGATGAACCATTTAGCAGACCTTTAACCAAAACAGAAGAAAAAAAAATCCTTGAAGAAGAATTAAATGACTTGGATGAAGAAAAAAAAGCAATTCAAGAAAAATTAAAAGAGTTAAAATGATTTGAATGGTTAGGCCAAGAAGACTTAGAAGGGTTTCTTTTGAACCAGATGTAACTTTTTTTAAGCCAGTCGGAATAAGAATGAAAGAACTGGATGAAGTAGTTGTTTCTGTGGATGAATTTGAAGCAGTCAGGTTAAAGGATTTGGAGAGTTTAGAGCAGGGAGATGCAGCAAAAAAAATGAACATCTCTCAGCCCACTTTTCATCGTTTGCTTTTAAGTGCAAGAAAAAAGATTGCTGAAGCCATAGTTAAAGGAAAAGCAATCAAAATTGAAGGTGGTAATTTTAAAGCATCTTTTTCCGGAAGCTTTTGTGTTTGCATTTCCTGTAAGCATAAAGAACCAAAAATTAAAGGGATTCCTTGTTCAAGCAAGGTTTGTCCTGAATGCAACTCTGTAATGGTCAGGGGCTAAAATGCAGGAAAAGCAAAAAAATTTTAAGCAGGTTTTGGTTAAAACAGGCAAAGCATTATTGAACAGAATGCCTGTTTTGTTTGGAACAATTTTACTGATTAGTTTGGTTAATTCTTTGATTCCTGAAAGCTTTTACTCTGGAATTTTTTCTGGAAACCTTTTGTTTGATTCTTTTATTGGAAGTGCAATTGGAAGCATTTCTGCCGGAAACCCTATTACAAGTTATGTACTTGGAGGAGAATTATTAAAACAGGGTTTAAGTTTAATTGTAGTTACTGCTTTTTTGGTTGCATGGGTTACTGTTGGTTTGGTTCAGCTGCCTGCAGAAATTTCTTTTCTTGGAAAAAAGTTTGCTGTTTTAAGGAATTTAACTGCTTTTTTTCTTTCAGTTTTGGTTGCAATAACAACTGTTTTTTTGTGGGGGATTTTATGAAGCAGCTAAAACAAGTTTTGTTTGATTGGGGCTTTTTAATTTTGACGGTTTTAGTTTATGTTTTCCTGTTTTTTTCTAATTCGGAATTATTTTTTTCTTCTTTTAGTTTTTTTTCTAAAATTTTGCTGAATTTAATTCCTGTTTTTGTTTTTGTTTTTGTTTTAATGTCTTTAGTTAATTTTTTTGTTTCAAAAAAAACTGTTTTAAGTTTTATTTCTTCTTCTCATAAAAGAAAATGGATTTTTTCTGCTTTAGCGGGAATTTTGTCTACTGGCCCGATTTTTATGTGGTATCCTTTTTTGCAGCAACTGAAAGAAAAAGGTTTTAATGAAGGATTGATTGCGGTTTTTCTTTACAACAGAGCAATAAAAATTCCTTTGATTCCTTTGGCTGTATTTTATTTTGGCTTAAAGTTTGTTTTAATCCTGGCTTTTGTTATGGTTTTATTTTCTATTGTTCAGGGAGTTCTATTAAACAGGTTGATGAAACTAAGAATTGCTTTTTTAGAGGGATGAAATAAATCATTCAAATTTTTTTTCGTTTTTATTTTTAGTTTTTAATTGTTTTTATGCTCCGGCCGGGATTTGAACCCGGGTCAATGCCTTGAGAGGGCACTATGCTTAACCGGACTACACTACCGGAGCAAATGTTTCGTCGTTTGAGCACGATGCAGGACTTTCGTTTCACTCAGTCCAGCTGACTCAAATGGTTAATTAAGATTTTTTGGAAACAAATGATTAAAAAGAATTTTAGGAAGAGATCACCGGCAGCGACCTATCAAAGAGAAGTTATTTAACAAAAAACAATTTATTTTATGAATTCTTTTTTTGATTTGAATTTATTGAATGATGATTATGATTCAAAACAAACTTCCTTACACGCAGAAATAGTGAATCTAACTCGAGAAGATATTGATTTAAAGAAAGCATTAAATTTAGATTATTCATTTTCTTCAGTTGATGATTGGATAAAACAAAGGCACAGTGTTCCTTTGAGTGTTTTGAAAAATGCTAATGCCAAGATTAACAGAATAAACTTTTTGAATTACAGAGGCTCTAAGCTTAAAGTCAAACTTCCAAAACTTGATAAGGAAATGTTTTATTTTGCAGGAGTTGTATTTGGCGATGGGCATGTTAGTGGTTTTATTAGGCAAAAAGGTTATCGAAGTTATCGGATAAAAATAGAGAAATGCAGATCTGATTTTTCCGAAAATTATATCCCAAAACTTATTGAAGGGCTTTTTGGTTTTAAACCAAGAATTTATTTAGGAAAAAAGAAAAGCGAATTAGTTAATATTATCATAAACTCTAAAGTTGTTTCAAAGATTTTGACAAATGTTTTTAGTTTTTCTTATGGAAAGAAATCTGATAATGTAATTGATTTTGTGAAACAGTTTCCAGAATACTTGCAATTGCATTTTATTACAGGGTTGCTTGACACTGATGGAGGAATTTCAGCAAACTCTTTTTCTTTTTGTAATTCCTCAAAAAAGACAGTTTTGTTTGTAAAGGATTTTATGGAAAAACAAAATCTTTCTACCAAATTTTACAAACAGACTAAAGGAAAATTCAAGTGGTATCAAATTAGAATTCCTTTGAAAGATAAGAATAGATTTCTCAAAACTTTTCCTTTGAAAAATAAAAGAAAGTATGCCGGTGGAGGGATCTGAACCCTCGACCTTCAGATTATGAGTTTCGCCCCCAAAACAATTCATTAATATGAGAACTGCTTGGAACTGACGCTCTAACCAGGCTGAGCTACACCGGCATATAAAAGCCCTTTTTGTTAAAGCAATAAGATTTAGCTTGTGAAAGCATTTTAAACAATTAGTTTAATTGGTTGTTAACAATTTTATTCAGTTTTCCCTATCCTGCTTTTTACTTCAATTTTTCCGTCGCATAAGATTACTCTGTCTGCATATCCTACAAACAAGCCGGTTTCCAGCACTCCTGGAATCTCTTTTGCCTGGAATTCAAATTCTTCTGGTGAAGGGATTGAATCAGTTAAAACATCTATTATATAATTTCCTGATTCTGTTTTAACCATGCTTTTAGTTTTTCTTTCTCTTGCAGCTCCAAAAGATTCTAATTGTAATTTTGTTCTGTTCCACCAGAAAGGCGAAACTTCAAATGGAATTACTCCAAACATTTTTGAAACAAAATTTTTTTTCTCTAAAACAATTATAAGTGTTTCAGCGCTTTGTGCAATCATTTTGTCCCTAACAAAACTTTTAGAGTCTTTTTTAATGAAATTATAATTGTGGTCTGCCAGGTCTGCAAACTCTATTGCTATATCGACTTCTTTTTCTTCCAGAGAACACGCTTCTAAATTCAGCTGTTTTAAAATATAAGTCATTTCAGCTGAAGTCGGAACAATTTTTAATTCCATTTCTTCGATTTCTTTTTTTAAAGCCATTTTTTTAAGAAACTTTATTCCTAAAGCACTGGAACCAATCCCTACATGGTATCCGTGTTTAATGTATTTTTCAACAAACCCTTCAATCTGGTCTTCTGGAATCATTTTCAACCTTTTATATTACGCTTTTGTTGTTAAAAAAGTTGTCGCTAAAGGAATAAAAGAATCAATCCAATAACAGAAACAATTATCGCAAAATATTTAATCCGAGAAAGTTTTTCTTTCAGAAAAAATCTTGCAAGAACTGAAGTTATTATTGGTGTAGGAGCAACTGCAATAGCAGTTAAAGAAGCGCCGATTAAAATAATTGAATAATTGTATGAAACAGAACCAATTACAAGCAGAATAGAAGCGGCAAAAGCAAATGCATTTGATTTATTTTCTTTTAGTTTAAGTTCTTTTTTTGTTATAATAGAATAAAACAAAATCATCAGAAAAATAATGCTTTCATTGTATAAAGAAGCATTTAATGCGCCAAGTTCCAGTACAATTGGTTTGATTAAAGCAAAGTATGCGCCCCAGCCAAATAAAGTAAGCAAGGCAAAAACAGTTCCTTTTCCTAGAACAAGTTTTTTTTCTTTTTTTTCAAAAGAAAGCAGAAAAACAGCGCAAAGAATTAATAAAACTGCAACAATTTGAATTAAAGAAAGTGTTTCATTAAACAAGACAATTGATGTTGCAATTGTTACAAGAAAATAGTTTTTTGCTATAGCTAAACCCAAGCTTATACTTGTTTCTTTTATTGCTTTAAAGAAAAAAATTATTGATGCTGCTCCGATTAAATCAGTAAAAAGCAGATAAGGAATAAGCTCTTGAGAAGGAAATTTCAGCTGGCTGAAAAGAATTACTGTTATAATCAGCCAGACTGCGACAAAAAAATATCTTACACTTAAAGCATTGCAAGGGTTTAATTTTTCCAGAGATTTTTTATCAAAAATTGATTCTGTGCCCCAAGAAACCAAAGAGAGTAAAGCATAAAGAAACTGGAACATTAAATCACTAAGTGAATATTTTCACTCCGGCTAAAAGCATTATTCCCATAATAAATACAACAGTCAAAAGAACTGTAGTGTCAGTGAATTCCCCTGGGCAATCATCTTCTAAATCAAAGCATTCAGTCCATTCCCCATTTTCGCATATTTGTGTTCCAGGACATTCTTCTTCTGTAGTGCATTCTTTTGTATTTCCTTCGTCACAGTTTGTGCTTGCAAGATAAGTGATTATTTTTGTTTGGTATCCTTCTTTTACTGCAGTAATTGTTTTTTCTCCTGGAAGTTCATCAAAAGTTGTTATTCCCTGAGTATTAGTGCTTTTGGTTTCTCCCACGTAAATTACCTGAACATTTGAAAGAGGCTCTTCTTTTGCATCAGTCACTAGAATAGTTAAAACATTTTCATTCAGGCTAGTGTTTATTTTCATTTCAGTTGAAACTGGTTTACAGTCTGCTGGACAGCTTGTTTCATTTTCATATTCTTCTTCACATACTCCGTTTCCGCATTCATATTTTATAATATTTAAAACAATTGTCTGAGTAACATAGTCTGTTTTGCTTACTTTAAGCAAATCAAATTCTTTTTCTGCAGTAATTTCTGCCTGTCCGCTTGAATTAGTCAAATACACATTATTTGCATATTCTATTCTGGCATTTTGGACTGCATTTTCTTCTATTACTGTTATAGTAAATTCTGTTCCCTCTTCTAAAACTTCAGGCTGAATCATTACGAAAAATTCTTTATCTTTTGGAGGCTGTATATTAGGGCAGTTGTCGTTTGGAATATCACTGCATGCATTCCAACTGCTGTCGCTTTGACAAACTTGTGTTCCAGGACAGCCTTGGTTTGTAACACATTGCTGTGTTATTCCTGGATTGCATTCCCCGCAAGAAATTACTTCAGAAGGTTTTGTGTGCAGTGTTGAACAGCCATTTACTTCAGTGCAGGTTCTTGTCTGGATTCTGTTAGTGCATGCACTCCATTCCCCGCATTCCCATTCTTCAATGCAAGGGCAGTTGTCTTCTGGATCGTCATGGCATTTGGTGTAATACCATATACCTCCTTGCATGCATATTTTTGTTCCCGGGCATCCTTGTTCTGTTGTGCATGGAATTTGTTCTGTCATTGGTTCAGTGCAGTTTTCGCATAGTGTTTTTCCGTTGAATACATTATTGCAGCAGAAATCTGGTTGTGTTGTGTTGGGTTCATAAATTTCTCCTCCGCAGCTACACCTATAATAAATAAACCCATGCGGGCATTTAGGGCAGGGTTCATCTATTTCTGAACAATCTTCATCTATTCCGTTTCCGCAGATTTCTTCTGCTCCAGGGTTAATATCTGGATTTGCATCATAGCAGTCAGCTGAATAAAAAGCGCAGTCCACCTGGTTTAATCCATAGCCGTCCCCGTCTGCATCAATGCATTCAGCTGAAACCAGTCCAGCCAAAAAAATCAATCCTAAAAGCAAGAATATTTTTTTCATTCAATAATAAAAAGCAAGCCTTTATTTTATTCTTTTCGGTAACAGCGCAAGGAACTAATTTAAAGGTTTTTTATAGGTAATTTTTAGATTGATTGCCCGTGTAGCTTCAACGGTTAGAGCGCGACCTTGGTATCTTTATGTTTTGATTGCCAAAGAGGTCGAGGTTGGGGGTTCGATTCCCCCCATGGGCTTTTTAATTAAACTCTTTTTTTATCCATTACTTGCGTGATTATTTAATAAGTTCTTTCATCTTTTCTAGCTCAGAAAACTTCACTTTAGTTTCTTTTCCTGAATCCATGTTCTTCAAAGAAAACTCTTTTGCTTTTAATTCTTTTTCTCCTAACACAATAACAAAAGGGGTTTTCTGTTTTGAAGAGAAATCAAGATTTTTTGAAATGCTTCTGTTCATTAAATCCATTTCAGTTTTAATTCCCAAGCTTCTGATTTCTTCAACCAATTCAATTGCTTTTTCTGAACAATTAATTGGAACAACAAAAATCTGAGAAACAGTTTTTCTTCCTGTTTTTTCTTTTTCTGAGAGCTCGTCTAAGATTCTGTCTAATCCAAAAGAAATCCCTGTAGCAGGAAACTCTTTTTCTTTTCCTGCAATCAATCCAATCATTTTGTCATATCTCCCGCCTCCGCCGACAGAACTCTTTACTTTGCCTTTTCTCAGCAAAACTTCGAATATTGGGCCTGTATAATAAGAAAGGCCCCTAACAAGATTCGGAGTTATGTATAAGTTATCTATTCCATAACTTTTTGCATACTTTAAAATCTCTTTTAGTTCTTCTATTCCTTTTTTCCCTTCTTCTGAAACAACTTTTTTCCCAAGCTTTTCCAGCACTTCTTGATTTTTTCCTTTAACTTCAATCAATTCAAAAATCTTTTTCACTTTCCTTTCTTCTATACCTTTTTCTTTCAGTTCTTTTTCCACTTCTTTTTTCTCTGTTTTATCAAGTTTGTCTATTGCAAGCAATACTGATTCAGTTTTTTCTTCTTCTATTCCAATTTCCTGCATCAATCCATTTAATAACTTCCTGTTATTCACTCTAATCTCTATTTCTAATCCTAATTCTTTAAACACTCTTTCAGCTATTTTTATTATTTCTGAGTCTGCCTGCATTGATTTACTTCCAACAACATCAGCGTCGCACTGGTAAAATTCCCTGTATCTTGCTGTTGTTATCGGCCCGTCTCGAAAAACCCTTTCAATCTGGTATCTTTTAAATGGCATTCTTAAAGCAGGATTCATTGCAATAACTCTTGCCATTGGAACAGTCAAATCGTATTTCAACCCAAGCTTTCTTTTTCCCTGGTCTTCAAAAGAAAAAGTTTCTTTTAGTATTTCTTTTCCGCCTGCATATTTTGAGCTTAAAACATCAAATCTTTCAAAAACAGGAGTTTCCATTGGAGAGTATCCATATAACTCAAATACTTTCTTTATTTTTTCAATCAATTTCTGCTTTTCTATCTGTTTTTCCGGTAAAAAATCTCTTGTTCCTTTTGCTTGCATTAATTCCATTTTAGTTCACCAATAGTTTTCGCATAGCGAAAACCTTTTTTGATACAACTTTTTTTTGAAAAAAGTTGTAGGCCGACGCCGGGGTTCGAACCCGACCCAAGAGCTCCACAAGCTCTTATGCTGCCACTACACCACGCCAGCCATTTGTTGAAAGAATTTTAAGCTTGAATAACTTTTTATTTTGAATGTGTTCAAGTAAATAAATAAATCAATAGAATTAGCATTTTTGGCAATTTTTTTGATCAAACTTTTTTCCAAAAAGTTTGTTGTGAACATACTCACTTTTCATAGTATCAATAAATTATGTTATGTAGCTTTTAAAAATGTTGCTTAAATCCATCTTCTGACTTTTTTCTTGTATTCTTTGTATTTTTCTCCAAAGATTTTTTCCATGTCTATTTCTTCTCTTTCTATGAATTTTGCTTCCATTATAATCACAAACAAAACCGGAAACAAAAAACCCAATATAGTTCCTTGTGCTATTGCCATTCCTAGCAATATTGCTGTCATTCCTAAATACATTGGATGCCTGCTGATTTTAAACGGTCCTGAAACAACCAAACTAGAAGGTTTTCCAAAAGGCTTTAATGTTGTTTTGCTTTTTTTGAATATTAAATCTGCCCAGATGTTCAGCATTGCTCCAAGAGCAATGAAAAAAAACCCTGCATATGCATAAGGAGAAGATATTATTCTGTCCATTGGAAAAGAAATATAAGAAAAAACAGACAAAACTAAAAGCAGTATAAAATATGTCGGCGGCATTAAGTGTTTCATCAGAAATATCTATTATAGTAAAAAATAAAAAGGAGACATTCAATGTAGACAGCCCGACTAAACGAAGTGAATGTCGTGCACAGGTGCTCGCGGACTGAACCGCGATGCAGGAGGGAGGATTCAAACACACCTTTTTTGGAAAAAGCTGTACCAAAAAGGCGCTTCGCGCGTTTTCACGAAGTGAAAACATTTTTGCTTAAACTGTACCAAAAAGGCGCTTCGCGCGTTTTCACGAAGTGAAAACATTTTTGCTTAAACTTTTTTCGAAAAAGTTTATGCAGGAGGGAGGATTCGAACCCCCGAAGGCACTAAGCCACTGCCCCCTGAAGGCAGCACGTTTGACCGCTTCGCTACCCCTGCTTCGCTCCCGCCGGGATTTGAACCCGGATTACAGGCTCCGCAAGCCGGCGTCTTTACTGTAACTATATAGAAAACATTTCTGATTCCATGAATAGTTTATCCAGATTGGACCACGGGAGCATTTTTTTTATTTTCTCAAATCTCTTTTGGTGTTTTGGGTTTTTAGTTCCAATTTCCTCCATCCATTTTTTTAACATTATTGTGCCATTTAAAGCAACTCTGTAATGTTTATAACTTGTTGACGGAATAAATCCTAAGATTTTTAGTATAGTACCTATTTTTCTAATTATTTTTTTTGATTTTATTCCTATACTTATTACAGGATACCTTCTTTTTTTATGGAAATATATGCATCCATCAGTGTCAAACAATCCTCTTAAAACATTGCCCATAATTTTTCTGTTGCAGCTTTCTATTATTATATCTGGTACATCAATCTTATATGTCTTAACCCCGGTCTGAAGCCCCAAAACTTTGCTTTTAAATTCATATATGGCTTTAGAACTCGTTTCAAATCCACAAATAGGACTTCTTCTCAATAGTTTTAAATCAATGTTATAAATTTTTTTATATAACGGCAGAACATGGTTTAGATAATAACCTTCTTCAAGTTCGCTCCCCCTCACAGAAAAGTAGTATTTTTTTTCTGGTAAAGTTCCATCTCCAAGGTGTATCCCAATCTCTTCTGCCAAGTTTTCATCCAACTCTTGTGGGAGAGTTATTTTTCTTTTTTTATCGGTGTGACTGAATTTTACTATTTCTGTTTTTAATTCTATTTTTTTTGGGGTCATTTCAAATTTTTTAATATTTTTTAGTTTCTCTTTTAGCTTCTTTTCTCTCAGAAGCATATACAGTTTATCAGGATCATTTTTATACATTTTTTTTAATCTTTTGTTTAAAGCACCTATTGAATTCAATCCTCCTATCCTCCTTCTTCTAATAATTTCTTCCGGATTCGTTTCCATTATTTTTCTTATCGAAATACTGCCTCCTTTTTTTGCACCCCAATTATCTTCTTTGGTTTCAATAATTTTTAAGCTTTTGAAGATTTCTTTTGGAATTATTTTGGCAGGAATGAGTAAAGAACCAATTTTCCATTTTTTTAAACAAGATTTTGATACGCCAAGTTTTTTAGCTAGCTCTTTTTGTGTTTTGGTTTTATGGTAATTTTTAAGTTCTTTAAATAGCGTCTTGCGTTCTTTTTTTTCTAAAACTAAACGTGACATCATTAATTTAGGCAGAAAATTTATTTAAATGTTATCCCACTACACTCTGTAACCTTTGATGAGAAACAAGTAAATTATTTTTATTTATTAACCGCACGGAATCCCTGCTCAATAATGAGGCCGTAAACCAGTGTAAGAACATAAAAAACTGTGTTTGAAATCAAAAGGAAAATTGAAAGAAAAGCAAAGCCTGTAATCAGCCATAAAAAGTCTGTTATAAGCCCATACATTGGCATTTGTTTTTTTACTGATCCAAGAATATCTTTTAACTGTTCATCTGATACATCGCTTTGTTGTTCTATTTCTGCTTTAACAATGTTTCTGTATTCAGTTGAACTCAAATATTTTTCAAATGCAATTGCTTCTGAATGAAACTGAACTGCATTTGGATCAGGAGAATTTTCTAGTGCCTGAAATGAAGGCAATACTTTTATCTGTTTTATCATTTGTTTTTGTGAGTCAATTATGTTGTCAGTTGCTTCTTCTGTAACTTTTGCCATTAATTGTTCTCCTCCTGCAACATCCATTAATTGTTTGTCTATTTGTTCTGCATAAAATTCTTTGTCTTCATATACTGTCATTGCAACAACCAAAAACAATCCTAAAGCAACTATTGTGGCTGTCTTGTGAATTCCTGTTCCAAGCAGTCTTACAGAAACATATTTTTTTAATTCCAAAATTTTTACATAAACCATTTCAATGCTTAAAAGTATTCCTGCTAAATAAAACACTCCAAGCAAAAGCAGTTCCTGTAGATTTGAAAACAAAACCAATGAAAGAATTAATCCAATTAATACTCCTACTCCTGATGTAATAAAAGAGTTGATTTTGTTTTCTTCTATTTTGCAGTGAATCACTGTTAAAGCTATAGTTAAAGGAAATAATGCAATAAACAAGATAAAATTCATTGACTTAAGTTTTTCAATAACATTTCCTATTTCCCCTAAGTTCAGCATCTGCTGTAATGTTAAATCACTTGCATTCAAAAAAAATGCCCATAAAAGAACACTTAATGCAATCAACGCCAAAAAAACAAAATTCTTTTTTTCCATTTTCACTTGCATTATCTCACTTTTTCTTTTTTTTTCCTTTTCTTCTTTTTCTTTAATTTTTTTTTCAAAGCTTTTTTTTTCGCTGGTTTTTTAGACAAAATCATAACTACTACTAATACAATCAAAATCAACAAAGCAAGGCTTGTTTCGCTTAAAGTTAATCCTTGGCTTGCAGGGGCTTTAACATAACTGAATAAAATTCTTTTTGTGTTAAAGGCGGTATCGTTTTCTGCTGCCCCATCTACAGTTATTGTTGCTTCAAGCCAGTAATTTTTTCCTGGAGTTAAAACTGGCGACCATATGCTCTCGTGAATCGAAACTACGGGGGCTATAGTCTGAAATGAGTCAGGTCCTGGTTGTGGACTTGGTCCCCAAGGAGCATATGTTAACAATGTTTGAGGATTTGTTTCATCTGCTTCTATTATTTTTAATTCTATTGTCATATCATGCTGTGTGCTTGTTTCATTCTTTACATGTATTTTTGTAAATATAAATGTTGTGCTTTGGTCTACTTTTTCTGGAAAAATCTCTATTTTTATTATATTTAGCATATCATCTGTTTGTGTTAAACTGGATTTTATTGTTGTAAAAGCAGTGTCTGTTTTTGCTCCTTGATCTGTTACTGTTAGTTTTATTTCTGCTGTTCCTGCTTCAGAGCATGTTACTGTTGGATTCATTATTTCATGGTCATCTGGGACACAATTTGGAGTGCCTTTTGTTGTAGTAATAATCCATTCATATGTAATGCTTCCTTCTGCGTCACTGCTTCCAGTTCCGTCTAACTGTTTTGGTGTTCCAGGGCTTGTGTAATATGGTCCTCCAGTATCTGCTATTGGAGGAAAGTTTCCTCCTGAAGAAACATTTAGTGTTTTTGTTGCTTCTGCGGTTTTCCTTGTTGCATCTGATACTGTTACTTTTGGATTATGGTATCCTGCCATATAAGTATGAGGTTTTAAATTTGTTGAACCTGTTTCTTCAATTTGACTTCCATCCCCAAAATCCCATGTAAAATTATAAGGAGGACTTCCTGTATTGCATTCTATTGTGCTCCAGTCAGGACAATCCCATATTTCAGCACATTCAGTACATCCATTATTTAATTCCCAGTCACAGTCTTCATCTATTTCATTATCGCATATTTCTGTTGCATCTGGATTAATTAAAGGATTTGAATCATCACAGTCTTTTCCTGTAGAACAGCTTTGGGGGTTATAAGCAGTAAAAGCGTCTGCGTCAGTGTTTTCACATGTTTGGCTTGAAACTATTGTAATATCAAATTCAGCAGTGTTTTGTGCTGTTATTGTTGGATTGTCTGAAGTGTATTCAACAAAAAAAGTAAATGGCTGGTTTGTTTTTCCTGTAGCATTTACATCCCAAGTATTATAGCAGACATCTTCATTCTGCATGTTCTGCAGGCAGGTATTGTTTGTTGAATTCTGCGGGTTATTGTTTATTGTATAAAACGGATTTCCTGAATTCATTGGAATTGTTCCGCCTTTATCTTTTTTGTCTGCCTGGTATATTATTTTAAGGGTTGCGGCTCTTGTTTCTCCTCCAACTTCATAATCAAAGACTTTCCTTTTTTCATTAACTGAACTTCCATTATCTTCAATAAATATTACTATACTGTCTCCTGAATCCCAGTCTGGAGAGTCAACTAATTCCTGTATTATTGGCCATAAATCTGGAGTATAAATTGATGCCAGTTGTTGGTCGAATTCCTGAATATTATTCCATTCAACAAAACTTTGTGTTTTCTGCCTGTTTATGAAATTATTGTAAGTGGTAAAAGTTGCTGGATTATCTGATTTTTCTCCTTTAATAACAACATTTACAAAATCGCCTGATTCAGAGTCTGCTTTCATTACAAGTTTTGCAGAAATAATTCCTGCTTCTGCAGGAATTTGAATATCATTAAACCTGAATCCTGCATTTCTTTGGCTTCCAAAATAAACTCTATCAAGGCCAATTGCACTTGGGTTTTCTAAATATATGTCGGTTCCGATTGTGTAAGCTCCATCTGATACTGCTTCTATTTTTGGATAAGGGATAATTGTTGGATCTAGAGTTGCAGTTATGTTTCCGCAGTTTCCTGAACAGGTTACTTTTGTTTTATAAGTAAAAAACTCGTTTTGCAGTACATTTGCTCCTTCAATACAAACTGAACAGCCTTCATCTGTTTTTCCATCACAATTATCATCAATGAAATTATCGCAGACTTCTGTTGCACCTGATTTAACTAAAGGATTTAAATCATCACAGTCTGTTCCTCTGGAACAGTTTACTGCATCATAAGCAAACTCTCCATCAGCGTCGCTGTCAGTACAATTTTCAGCTGAATCAATTGTTATATCTAATTGAGTTGTTCTTTTTGCTTCTCCATTTTCTGGAATATAATCAACAAAAAAAGTATATGTTTCTTCTACACTTCCTGTTGGCATTACACTCCAGGTGTTAATACATGAATCTCCGTCCTGCATATTCTGCAAGCAGGCTGTATTTGCAGAATTCTGAGGATTTGGTGATGTAGTGTAAAAAGGGGTGCCTGCATTCATTGGAACATCTCCTTTTGGTTCTTGATATATTATTGTCAATTTTGGTCTGTTTTCTTGTGCCGCTTCTGAAGTATGGAAATATGCTGAACCCCCTCCTACTCCAGTATGCCATAAAACAAATCCTTGGTTTGGTTCCCCATAACTCCAATCCTGAACTATTTCTTTTACATCCCAAGCATATGTTATTGCACTATCTTCTGGCACTAATCCTTCAGAAATTGTCATTATTGCTTTATTTGTTTCAGTAAAATCTCCTCCTGCTGTATCCCAATCTGTTCCGTCTGATTTTTTGTCATAATATTTATTATATGTTTGATCAAAATCTGGCAATCCCTTATTATTTGGGTCAATTATTCTTGCAACATTTACCGGCATTTCAGGGGTTTCTTTATGGTCAAGCACAAGAGTTAAAGTAGCAGAGCGTATTGTTGCGTCTAATGGGATTTGATTTGCTCCTCCTCCAAAAATATCTTCGAATACAATGCCTCCTCTAAGTGTGCCAGTGTTTACTCTCATTTCAGGCCACCCTCCAGGATCATCACTTATTTCATGAAATCCGCTGCTTCCACTGTCTTGTGTTCCTGTGTATCCATCAACTCCGTCTTGGAAAGTTAGTTTTTCTAATTGTTCTCCAAAAGGGTAAGCTAATCCTGAACCTGAATTATATAATTCTATTATTTCATCTGGTGTTAAAGCTCTGTTCCATATTGCTATTTCGTCTATTTTTCCTGGCCATTCTTTATCTGCACTTTCTTCACTGAGTCCTGAGCCAATTCTTAGAGGTTCCCCTGCTGTGCTTTCTGGGTTTATTCCTGTGCCTATTGCTGTGTGTGTGTTGTTTAAATAAATTTTTAGGTCTTTGCCGTCATATGTTCCTGCAATAAAATACCATGTGTCTGCTTCCCACAACTCTGCATATAATATTTCTAGTGCAGCTACTCTTAGTGTTCCTCCGTTTCTTGCCCATACTTCTAAGCGTACACCATCGTCTTCTGCTCTTTCGTATATTTCTATTCCGTAACCCTTTCTGAAAATACTGTCTTTTGCTACTATGTTTAGGTATCGAAAGTTTTCTGCTAGTGGTCTGTTTGTTTGTGCCCAAGCTGTGATAGTAAATGGGCCTGTAATGTTTAAATTAGGGCTGTCAGGAATAGTTACTACATCATTATATCCGTCAAAGTTGTATGCTGTGTTTATTTTTCCTGAAGTATTTTGTGTTGCTTCGTTTACTGTTCCATCATTGTTTCCATGAGAGTCTATTGCGTTTCCGCTTGTTTCGTCTAGTTTCCAATAAGATATTAGTCCGTTTGTTAGTGTTGTTGGGTCTAAAGTTGCTTCAACATTTCCGCAGGTTCCACCATAACAGGTTACTCTTGTTTTATAAGTAAAAGCCTGATTTTGCACTACAGTAATATCTTCAAACGGAGTGATGTTTTCTACTGCAATTGTTGGCACAACAGAAGGGCATTTATCTAAAATGTCTTCACAGACACTCCATTTTCCTGCACTGCATAAATGCAGTCCAGGGCAGCCTTGTTCTGTAGTGCAGTTAACTGTTGTGCTGTCAGTGCATGCTGTGCATCCCTGCATTGTTGGAAGGATTTGTTCTATTGTTATTCCAGGGCAGTTATCTTCAGGAAAAGTGTCAGTGCATGCTTCCCAGCCTCCAGCTCCGCAGGTTTGTGTTCCAGGACAACCTGTATCTTCTGTAATGCATTCTATTGTGTTTCCAAAAGTGCATGAACCGCAGGCTTGGATTTCTTCTTTTGATTCAGTTCCGCAGACTGTTGGTTCACAGGTTCTATTTTGTGTTCCTGCAATTACTGTTGCAGTTAAAGTTACGTCTAATGGCTCGTCTCCAGAATCTGGATTCAAATCCAGTGTAACTGAAAGAGAGTAAGTAAATAAAGCAAAGCTCAGCAGGAAAAATATTGCTGTTAATAAAGCTAAAATTTTTTTCTTCATTAACTTATTAGAATGTATTTTCTTCTTTAAAATCTTATCTTTTTAGAATAACAAGAACTGCAAAAACAGCAAAAATTATTCCAATAAAGTTTGTTTCCGGCAGCTGCATTTCTTCTGGTGTTTTTTTATAGCTGAATATTTCTCTTCTTGAATTAAAGCTTTCATCGTTTTCTACTTCTGCTGTTGCTTTTGCTGTTACATAAACCCAGTAATTTTCTCCTGGAGTTATTAGTGTTTGCAGCCAGCCTCCAGCAAAAATTAATTCATCAGATTTTTTTTGTGAAAATGGAGCTACAACGCCTGGTAAAATGCACGCGCCCAGATTCAATAAGTCTGGAGAGTTTTTCATGTCTGGTCTGTCTTTTTTCATTTCATAGCAAAGCTCATATGGTTGTGGGGTATTTGTTTCATTTCTAATTGTAACAGTTACTTTAAAGGCGTCTCCGTCTTTTAGTATTTCTGGCTTTATTTCTATTCCAATTATATTGATTACATCATCATGCTGTACTTCTCTTATTTTCAGTACAATGGCTTTTGAATCTGTGGCTCCTTTCTTGTCTGTTACAGTTAATATTGCTTCTGCTTCTCCTATTCCAGTGCAGATTATTGTTGGATTCACTCCTGTTGCTGTTGCAGGACAGTCTGGAGTACCTTTTGTTGTTGTTATACTCCAAGTATAACTATTAATAGGCCCGTCGTGGTCGCTGCTTAAACTTCCATCTAAAATAATATTTTCTCCTGGTTCTTTTGTGTAAGGCCCTCCTGGATGGGCTGTTGGAAAAAAGTTTCCTGCTTCAGAAATATTAACTTTTTTTGTATCTTCTGCTTTTAGATTTGTTGCATCAGTTACTTTTACTATTGGATTGTGGTTGCCTGCTTGGTAAGTGAAAGTAATTGAATTTTCAGGGCTGTTTGTTGCAGCATCTATTGTTCCGTCTCCTGTAAAATCCCATTCAAAGATATATTTTGGATTTCCTCCACTAACTGTTGCAGTTAAGGTTGAGGTTACTGGAGCATTTCCTCCATCTGGAGCAACAGTTAAATTAACAGATAAAGAATAAGCAGAAGAAATGAATAACAGCAAAAAAATAACTAAAATTTTTTTTTTCATCTATGAAATAATGCTTTTATATTTTAAATACTTATCTTGTAGTTATGTGTATTTTATCTTCAAATGCCACAATAGTGTGTTCTGCCTGGCTGACCAAAACACCTGAATCTTCTTTCAGAATCGGGTGTGCTTTAACTGCGCCTTTCTGCAGCAACTCACGCAGTGCAATTTTTGTTTTTGTTTCTCCAAATTCTTTTATCAGCCATCTTTCAGCAAAAGGCAGTCTATTATATTCTTCAATTGCTTTTTCCTGAATTTTTCTTGCATCTAAATTCCTTAAAGGAATTGCTTTATATGATTCAAAGATTTCTGTTTTTGCGCCTTCTTTTACTCTTCCTTTTCCTGTGCTGGCAAAAGGCTCTATTGCATAAGCTTTTCCTTGTTCTATTTTTCTTGAATCGTTTTTTGCTATATTTGGTATTGCAGGTGCTGCATGAGTAATATATTGCATCAAACCATGGCCTGTAAGATTTTCCACTGGTTTAAATCCAAAAGATTCAATTGTTTTCTGGATTTCTTCTCCAATCTTTCCTAATTGTGTGCCAATCTTTATAATGCTTAAAGCATTTTCTAATGCTTTTTCTGAAGCTTCAACTAGCTTTGAATTTTCTCCGGAAAAATCCATTGTAACAGAAGCATCTGCAATAAAACCCTCAACCTGAACTCCAATATCAATCTTTAAAATATCTTTTTCTTTAATCAAAGTTTTATCATCAAAAGATGGAGTATAATGTGCTGCAAAATTGTTTGCTGACAGATTCACCGGAAAAGCAGTTCCTGCCTCCAGCTCTAAAATCTGTTTTTCAATTTCTTCAGCCAAATCCAAAAGCTTTACTCCGACTTTAGCTTTTTTTTTTGCAGTTTCCTGAACTTCTTTTAACACTTTTCCTGCTTTCACATATTTTTCAAATTCTTCTTTTTCCATCAAATCCCTCTAAAAATTTATGCATAGTTATTTTGTTTCCTCACAGTGAATAAGATTTATAGAATCTGTTCTAAACCTGTTTTCTTTATTTATTGTTTCTGTATCAAAATAACATTTTAATTTTTCCTTTTGAGTTTCTTTTTCACTTGGAAGAGAAACAAATTTCATGTTTGTCACATTTACCTCGCAGAGGTTTGGATAATCTTCTGGCCAGTATTTTTTGTTTTCAACAATTCCTGTTATTTCAGCTTCAGAGTTTTCTGTTAAATATTTTGGAGTGTCATCCATTATAGCGCTGTGATAAGCATATGTTTCAGTATATTTTACTTTTGCTTTTTCACATTTTAGCAGGCTTTCATTAAAGCAGTCTAAATCGGTTCCGCAGTCTTTTGTTTGAATTTGTGTACAACCCATTAATATGGCAATCAAACCAATTGCAAGAATTATTTTTTCCATTTAAATCACTTTTATTTGATTTTGATTATTTTCACTTCGCTGTTTTCAAAGACAGTTTCAAATTCTTCTGATAAAGTCGAGTCGTTAAACCATAATCTTGTTGCCATTGTATTGTTTGAAGTTTGATTAAACAAATAGAGCCTTGCATTGTCTTCTTCTCTGTAAATAAAGCCAGGCATTTTTTCAGTTATCAGTGTGTTTGGAGATGAAATGTATTTTGTGGGCAGATCATTTATTTGTTCTGAAGTTAAATCATTTGCCCAACAAAAATATTTTTCATTTTCTTTAGTGCATTCCATTATAGCTCCAAAATACTCTCCAACTAAATCTTTATTCTCTAAATAAGTTGCATATGAATTGCTTTGTTCCAGCACATTTCTTGCAAGGAAGAAATAACTTGAATTGTATTTGTTCATTATTTCTTTGAATTCTTCACTGCTTTCTGTTAAATAAAGTTTTACTAATTCTTTTTCTTTTGCTTTGTCTTCTAAAGGTTTTGTGTGAAGAAACGGGTTGCCTGAATTTCTTATTGAAACTTCTGATGCTTCTTTTAGCAAAGGATTTCCGCCTAATCCTTTTAGAAATTGTCCTTCATCCCACCATATTGCTATTGGTTTATCTTTTATGTTTGTGATAATCCAGTTTAATGCCTGATTTTTTTCTTCTGATAAAAAGTTTCTTTGTTTGAATTCAGGCAATTCAGGTTCAACAAATTGTTTATTGCTTTTTCCCAGCCAGTTAACAATATTCCCTGCAAATCTTGTGTTATCATACTGGTTTATTTGTCCATCTCTGAATGGGGTGTTAGTTGAAGAAATAACCATTCTCCCTTTTCCACTTTCTTTGTAAAGCATTATTGTCGCATTTGAAGGATAAGCAGAAGGCATTGCTTGCAATAAAGGTTTTCCTTTTCCTGTCAGTTCTAAAGCAACAGATACTGCTAATTCGTTTACCCCGTCTGAAAAAGTTTCATCAAGTTTGTCTTTTGAGAGAACAAACGCTTTGGCATTTTTATAGTGCGCGTTTTCTTTGTCTTCTATAAATCCGCTTTCAGAATCTCCATACATTGCAGAGCCATAATCAAATTTTGCGTAATAATTAAATTTTGCCAACTCTGGTTCTTGGTATTCCTCGTCAACTGTTGTAAGACCGCTTAAAAGAAATCCTCCTCCATTTTCAACAAATTCATTTATTACATTTATTTCATTTTCAGTGAAATCTGATTGTTTTATTGCAATCAACACATCATATTCAGTAAGTTTTTCTGATGAAACTGTTGGAGAAGAGTCTATTTTGTGCCCTTGATCTTGCAAAGTTTTTTTAATCATAGTATATTCTTCAGGAAAATAATAATCGCTTGTTCTTTCAAGAAAAAGAATTTTTAAGTCTTCTTTAACAGAATCATTTTGTTCTGTTTGTTCACCATTTTGTTCTGTTGGTTCCTCAGTACAACCACTAAATAAAATTATCAAAATTAACCCTAAAAATATCACATTTTTTTTCATTGTTTCCCCCTCTTTAATTTTTTAACCAAAAGCACTTAAAGAGCTTTGCTTTCCTCCCTGAATCAAATCTTCTTCGTTATATCCCAGCTCTCTGATTATTTTTATTACTGCAGGAACAACCTGATGGGAAATATAATAGTCTGCATCATAGTTTCCTTCTTCCACAAACTCTGCTAACTCTGCCTTGTCTGAAATGCTTTTGCCGTTTCTTGTAATAATATATCCTATTACACTTCCTACTCCAACACTTTTTCCTTTTTTTATTGCTTTTTTTGCTGCACTAATATGAGGCCCAATAGAATCATAGCTTCCAATGCTTTTTTTTATCTGGGTAAAAATTACAAGCTCTTCTTTTTTCACTTTCCCTGTTTTCAGGTTTTGAATCACTTTTTTTACTTCTTCTATTGCTTTCAATGGCTTTCCTTTTTTTAATACAAGTTCAAGGACTTTTTTTTGTGTATTTTTTGCTACTCCTGCCCAGTCTCTTCTTACATACTCAAATCCAACTATTTTCATGTTGTTTTGTTCGTCAATTAATGCATATCTTTTTTTTGCTGCTTTTCCTTCTTTTTTTGTTACAAAAATTCCTCTTTTAAAAAACCCTTCAAGCTCAAGCTCGATAACTCCAGGCAGTTCTGAATTAACTTTTTCTACAAACTCTTTTACATTTTGTTTTGTTTTTTCTTTAGGAATTTTCAAAAAAGCAGAATCTGTATCTCCTCCTACAACCACAAACCCTGCTTTCTCTGCTTTGTCTGCAATTTCTTTGATATAATGCCTGCTCCATGCAGTAACACTTCTTGCTGATTCAAAAGAATACCATCTGCTTCTCTCATACGCCAAGTAACCATAAAAGCTGTTTAATAAAATCTTTAATGCATGCTGTCTTGCATTTAAAACATTTTTTTTATTTTCATCTTTTTCTTTTTTTAATTCTTTTTTTATTTCAGTTCTTTTTTCCAGCAGTTCTTTTTGTATTGCAGGAAGAAATCCTTTTTTGTTTTCACAAAACCAGTCTCCTTCTGGTGAAACATGTTTTCCGTTTTTGCAGCATTTGCAGTTTGCAGTTTCAGGGGAAATATTATGTGAAATCATTATGCTTGGATGCAGGCTTCGAAAATCCAGTATTGCCATGTTTTCATGCAGTCCTGCAATCGGCTCTCTTACAAACCCTCCTTTTAGTGATTTCATCATTCTTGCTTTTATTTCTGTTTCATTTGGCTTGTTTGGAAACAACACTTTGTCCTGAAAGCTTTTGTTCATTAATAATTTTTCCACCATTTCGCTTGCAGAGCTCCTGTTTACTTCAAATAAAGTCTGCTTTGTTAATCTTCCTAACTGCTGCATTAATGGAAAAAAATCCATTGCAATTCTAAAAGTGTATTCTGCGTCTTCGCTGTTGTATTTCAATAATTTTTCAAATTCTTTTCCAGTTTCCCAGATTTTTGTTATTTCTTCTGCTTTTACTTTTTCTTTTTCCACTTTATACAATGAATTCACTACTGTTTCTAAATCATATTTTATTGAATTAACTATTCCAAATCTTGCCAGAATTCTGACTAATCTGAATGCATCAAAATGCTGTATTCCTTTTACTCTTGTTACATTATACATTCCTTTTCTTCTAATCCATGGTTCACTGCCGTCACTTCCAATTCCAAATCTTGTATTTAGTTTTCTTGCTCTTTCTTTTAGATAAGGCAGATCAAATCCGTCTCCGTTGTATGAAATCAGTAAATCTGTTTTGTTTTCTTTTATTTTTTCTTTGAGTTTTTCTATTATTTCTTTTTCTTCTTTTACCAGCAAAACGTTTGAACCTTTTTTTGTTGTAATTATTTCTGTATGAAGTTCCTTTTTTTGCTGTAGTTTTTTTTCAGAAAGTTGTTTTTGTTCAACCTTTTTCTGAAAAAGGTTGTTGTTTAACCTTTTTTCTAAAAAGGTTATTGCGCACATTAATATAGGATCTCTTTTTGGGTCACTGAATTTTTCTTTTGAAAAGGTTTCCAAATCAAATGAGAGTGCATTTAATTCAATTTTTTCTTTTTCTATTTTTTTTACTGAAATAATTTCTTCTTTTTCAATTTCCAGTTCTATTCCATTCAATGGCTCTAATTGCTTGTCTATCAGATACCTTGAAGTGAAAATCAAATCATATTCTCTTTTTTCAGAAACAGATGAGAGTTCTTTTACTTTTTCTCTTGCAACAACCAAGTCTGTTGTTGAATTAAAAAAAACTTTTAAAGAGCCTTCAATTGATTCTTCTGTTTTAACTGCTTTTGCGTTGTTTTCTTTTCCTTTAAATTCTGTTTCAAGCAGTTCTTTTTTTGCTTTTTCTTTGTCTTTTTCTTTTGTTTTAACATAAAAATACGGCAGAAAGTTTTTTTCTTTAAAGATTTCTATTCCTTTTTCTGTTTTAACATAAAGCCTTAAAACAGTTTTTTCGTTTTCTTGAACTGAATCAATGTCCAGCAGTATTCCCTGAATTTTCATTTCCATCCTTTATTAATGCAAAGACAAAGTTTATTAAAAGATAAAACCTTTATTAATAGTTTTTTGAGGTTTTATTATGCCGCATAGAAGGGCTGTAAGAGGCAAAGCAGGAGGATATACTTTTGATGATGTAATCAGGGATATTAAAGCATTAAACAGCTCTGTCCTTCTTTTAAGCCAGAAAATGAATTATCTGGTTAGGAATGAAAAAATCCTTGGAAGAAATTTCATTATTTTAAACAAAAAGCTTAAGGCTGTAGAGCACAGAAAACCTTCTGCTTCTGCTCTTTCTGGTTCTTCTGAAGAACTTTCAGCTGAGCTGAAAGATTTATTGGATGAAATAGATGAAAGAGTTAAAAACCATTCTTTAATATTAAGTGAAGTTAAATCTGATTTTGCAAAGCTTGGTTCTGTTTATGCAAAACAAGAAGACCTAAAAGAACTGAAATATATTGTTGAAGCAATCAATCCTTTAGAGTTTGTCACTTTAGAGCAGGTAAAGGATTTAATGGTCGGCACAAAACCTTTTTCAAAAAAAGCTTTACCAATCAGAACCTTAGGTTCCGATACCTCCCTAAAAAAAGCTTTGCCAAAAAGGAAGAAAACTAAAAAGAAAAAATAAATTATTTAGATTGGATTTTCAGCACGGTAAATAGAATTATTCCTATTATTAGTATTATTACTAAAATCAGGGTTATTGGGTTTTCTTCTTTTTCTTTTGGGCAGTTATCATCTGGCATATCAATGCATTCTTCCCATGTTCCGTCAACACATGTTTGTGTTCCTGCACAATTTTCTATTGTTGTGCATGTTTGTGTTTGTTTTTCTTCGCATTCTTTTCCGTGGTAGAGTATTGTTTTTTTCGCATAGCCGTTTTTTTCTGCTGTTATGCGTTGTGTTCCTGTTTGTTCTGTGAAGTTTGTTGTTCCTTCTGTGTTTGTGTTTTTTGTTTCTGTTTCATATGTTACTGTTGCGTTTT
>JAFCDN010000011.1 GCA_017609625.1 Candidatus Iainarchaeum sp. | reverse complement strand
AAACTGAAATTGAATTGAAAGACTTTGAAAGGACAAAAAAGCTGCTGGAAAAAATGAATTTTTCTCCTGCTTTTGTTTATGAAAAAAAAAGAGAATACTACTCTTTTGGAAAAACAGAAATTTTGCTGGATAAACTGCCTTTTATTGGATTTTATCTGGAAATTGAAGGAACAAAAAAAGAAATTAAATCTGTTGAAGAAAAATTGGGTTTAAAGGAAAAAAACAGAATTACAAAAAATTATTTACAGTTATTTTTGGAATTCAAAAAAAAGAAAAAAATAAAAGAAAAACACCTTTTGTTTGCGAAAAGCAAGATTTAAATTGTTAATCATTTAAAGTATATTATTAATTGAGTTTTGATTAAACTTTTTTCAAAAGTTTAGGTGAACAGATGGCTTTGGAAATTTTATCGCAGACTTTTTTCGGATTCACATTGCAGAATATTATTTTTGCTTTAGCAATAATTGTAGGCGCATTTATTTTAGGAAAAGCAGTTTACTATTTTTTCAAAACAGTCGGAAGAAAGCTTACAGCAAAAACTTCAACTGATTTAGATGACGTTTTCATTGACATAATAGAAGAGCCGATTGTTGCAATAATCTTTCTTGCAGGAGTTTATATTGCATTTACTTTTCTAGGAATAGATGTAACCCAAGGGATATTTAATTCAATCTTAAAAGTTGCAGTAATTCTGGTTTTAGCTTGGACTGCAATAAGAGTCATTAATGGAGTAAGAGACAAAATTTTGGTTCCTTTAACCAAAAAAACAAAATCTGCTTTTGATGACCAGATGATTCCTTTATTCTCTAAAGGAGGAAAAGCAATTGTTGTAATAATTGGTCTGATAATGATTATGGATTCAATTGGCTTTGATGTAACAGCACTGCTTGCAGGATTAGGAATCGGAGGATTAGCTTTAGCTTTTGCTGCACAAGAAACCATTTCAAATGTTTTTGGCGGAATTTCTCTAATTTTAGACAAGTCAATTAAAATCGGAGACAAAGTAAGAATTGAATCAGGAGAAGTTGGAGTAGTAGAAGAAGTAGGCTTAAGAAGCACCAGAATCAGAACCTATGCAAATGAAGTAATAATTATTCCAAACTCTAAAATGGCAAACGGCAAAATAATAAATTATGCCCAACCAAATTTGTATGGAAGAGGAGAAATAAAATTTGGCGTAGCATATGGAAGCGACCCAGACAAAGTAATTAAAATAGTTCTGGGAATAATAAAAAAGAATCCAAAAGTTTCAACAAAAAAAGCCCCTGCAGTGGAATTCCTTTCAATGGGAGATTTTTCCTTAAACTTTACAGCAAAAGTCTGGTGCGACAATTACACTGATGTATGGTCAACAGAAAGAGCTTTAACAAAAGAAATCTACAACGGATTAAATAAAAATAAAATCAGCATACCTTTCCCAACCCAAACAGTTTATTTGAAGAAATAAAATCTCCTTTCTCTTTTTATTTTGTTTTATATTTCTTTTGCAATTTTTTTATCCCATCCAAAAGAGCCTGCCTGACTTCTCCATAGAAAAGATCACGAGATTCTTTTCTTTTAGGATATCTCTCTAGCAAACACCTAAAATATTTTATGTGAAGTGGGCTTCCTCTTTCTGCAATCTGTTTAATATGCCTTAACAAGTCAGGAGGGCCTAAACCTTTTCTTATTTCAGCCATCAAAACATAAGTTGGTTTTGGTTTTTGTGGAACTAATCTTTTGATTGCTCTACGCTCCCCAGGCAGAAATGATTTGGCTCTTTTACAACTTTTACGTCTCAAAGGACTTTTCCTTACCATTCAAATCCCTTAAACTAAATAAAGACTCATAACTTTTAAATTAACTTATTACTTTTATCTATTAAAGGTTTTTAGATGGAAATAGATTTCAAAGAAATCGGATTAAAAGCAGGGCTGGAAGTACACCAGCAGTTAGATACAGGAAAGCTTTTCTGCAGATGCCCTTCAATTGTTTCAGAAAAAAAACCAGACTTTCAGTTTAAAAGAAAATTAAGGCCGGTTGCATCAGAACTAGGATATTTTGATCCAGCTGCATTAGAAGCATTCAAAAAAAAACTCACTTATGTTTACAATTACTTTGAAGAATCAAACTGTCTGATAGAAGAAGACGAAGAACCGCCAAAAGCAATGGACCAGGAAGCATTGCATACCGTTTTGGAAATTGCATTAATGGCAGAAGCAAAGGTTTTAGACGAAATCCATGTAATGAGAAAAACAGTAATAGACGGAAGCAATACCTCAGGCTTTCAAAGAACAGCAATGATTGCAACAGGCGGAAAGCTGAAAATAGGCGAAAAAGAAATTCGAATAGACACAATAGCAATAGAAGAAGATTCAGCAAGAACAATAGAAAAAAAAGAAAAAGAAATAGTGTATTCACTAGACAGGCTGGGCATCCCATTAATAGAATTCACAACAAAACCAGACATAAGAACCCCAAAACAAGCAAAAGAAACAGCACAAAAAGTAGGAGAACTGCTGAGAAGAACATGCAACACCAAAAGAGGGCTAGGAACAATAAGACAAGACGTTAATATTTCAATAGAAAAAGGCGCAAGGATAGAAATAAAAGGCGTGCAAGAGCTTGGAATGATAGATGTTTATGTTAGAAGAGAAGCAGAAAGGCAGTTGAAACTGCAGGAAATAAAAGAAGAACTGGAAAAAAGAAACGCGCGCGAAGAAGAGTTAGTTATGTATAAGAATAAGGTGTTTGAATTAACTGAAATCTTTTCTGAAAGTGAATGCAAAATAGTAAAAGAAAAAAAAGTCTTTGGAGTAAAACTATCAAAATTCAACGGCTTGATAGGAAAAGAACTCCAGGAAGGAAGAAGGTTTGGAACAGAACTATCAGACTATGTTAAAGCAAAAGCCGGATTAAAAGGAATCTTCCATTCAGATGAACTCCCAAAATACGGGATTTCTGCAGAAGAAGTAAAAAAAGCAAAAGAAAAAACCCAAACAAGAGAACAAGATGCTTTTGTTTTGGTTGTGGCAGAAAAAGAAAAAGCAGAAAAAGCATTAAATGTAATAATCGACCGGTGTGTTTATGCCCTAAAAGGAGTTCCAGAAGAAACAAGAAACGCTTTACTGGATGGAAACACAGAATATTCAAGGCCTTTGCCTGGAGAAGCAAGAATGTATCCAGAAACAGACATTCCAGTGAAAAAAATAAACAAAAAATTTCTGGAAGAACTAAAAGAAAACCTGCCTTTAACTCCAGAGCAGAGAAAAATAAAATACATAAACAAATACAAAATCTCAGAACAGTTAGCAGAAAAAATGAAATTAAACAATTATGCTAAATTTTTTGAATACTTAGTGGAAGAAAAAAAATTCAACCCAACAACAACCGCAGTGCTTTTATTAGAAGGAATTACTACTCTAAAAAGACAGGGAACAAAAACAGAAAACATTTCAGAAGAAATGATTGAAAAAATCCTTGATGCAGTAAAAGAAAAAAAACTCTTGCAGGACAACCAGTTAAAAGCCTTTGATCTTTGGAGTGCAGAAAAAGAAAAATCCATTGAATGGATAATAGAAAAACTGCAGGAAGCAGGTTTTTTAGAAGAAAAACTACGGGAATTAATAAAAGAAATTATAGAAAACAATTCTGCAATAATTAAAACACAAGGAAATGTTTTTTCTGCTTTAATGGGAGATGTAATGATTCAGGCCAAAGGAAAAGCTTCAGGAAAAGACATAAGCAGAATATTAAAAGAAGAGTTAAAGAAAAAAGGAATCGAAAAATGAAAAAATTTGTTTCAAAAAAGGTTCTGAAAAAAGTTCTAAAAGAAAGAAAAGAAGATGCATTTAAAGGCCAGAACGGAAAAGTATTGATAATAGGAGGAAGCATTGAATATATCGGCTCTCCAGCTCTTGCTGCGCTGGCAGCACTAAAGTTTGTTGATTTAGTTGAAATCTTTGCTCCGGAAAAACCTGCTTTAGCAATGAATTCTTTTTCTCCGGATTTGGTTACAAAAAAGTTTTCCGGAAGTTATTTTGAAAAAAAGCATGTAAAAGAAATTCTGAAAAAAACAGAAAACTTCGATGTTGTTTTAATCGGAAACGGCTTAGGAAGAAATTCAAAAACAAAAGAATTTGTTAATGCTTTGGTTCCAAAAATAAAGATTCCAAAAGTGATTGATGCAGATGCAATAAAAATGCTGAAAGGAAAAACAGATGATGCAGTTTTTCTTCCGCATATAATGGAATTCAAAGAACAGTTTGGAATAAAACCTTCAATGAATTTAAAAGAAAGAATTTCTTTAACAGAAAAAAAAGCAAAAGAATTCCAGACAACAATTTTATTAAAAGGAAAAACTGATGTAATCTCAAATGGAAAACAAACCCTGCTGAATAAAACAGGTAATGCAAGAATGGCAGTAATCGGAACAGGAGATGTATTAGCAGGAATAACTGCAGCTTTTGCTGCAAAGAATTTTTTGTTTGATTCCGCCTGTGCAGGGGCTTTTGTTGCAGGATTGCTTGGGGAAAAAGCTTTTGAAGAGAAAGGACAATATTTTACTGCAATGGATTTAATCAGGTTAATTTCTGAAGTGTTATTGAAAAAAGGTGAATAAATGAAAAATGACCCAAACAACTATTTTGGTTTACTGGAAAAATTTCCTGAACAAATACAAGAAGGAATGGAAATAGGAAAAAAAATCAGGCTCAAAAAAAGAAAATTTGAAAATATTGTAGTGCAGGGAATGGGAGGCTCAGGAATAACAGGAAAAATTCTTGAAACACTCTTCAAAGATGAACTTAAAATCCCGATTCAGACAAACAACAGCTATGAAATTCCTGCTTTTATTTCAAACAAAACCTTATTTATTGCAGTAAGCTATTCAGGCGGAACAGAAGAAACCCTTTCAGGCACAAGAGCAGCAAAAAAGAAAAAAGCTTTTGTTTTAGGAATCAGTTCAGGAAAAAAATTCAGAAAAGAATGCAGTTATCTGATAAAAATTCCGGAAAACTATCCGCCGCGGGCTGCAACAGCTTTTCTTGTTACTCCGTTAATTTTTGCACTGCAAAAATTTGGTTTAATAAAAAACAAGGAAAAAAACATTAAAGAATTTGTAAAGCTGGGAAAAAAAGAAAGAAAAGACATTAAAAGAAAATCACAGGGCATTGCAAAAAAAATGCACAAAAAAACAACTTTTGTTTACGCAACAGACATAATAGGGATTTCTTCCTTTCGCTGGATGACTCAAATAAATGAAAACTCAAAAGACTTCTGCCATTCAAACATAATTCCGGAAATGAACCATAATGAAATAAACATGAAATTCAAAAACGGGGTATTCATTTTTTTGAAAACAAAAAACACAAGCAATCAGATGAAAAAAAGAATTCAGTTCACAAAAAAAGTTTTTTCTAAAAACAACAAAATACTTGAATTTACTTCAAAAGGAAACACTTTGTTTTCACAATTGTTTTATCTGATTTATTTAGGAGACTTTTTGTCTTATTACCTTGCACTGAAAAACAAAGTAGATCCTTATCCTGTTCCAGTAATAACTGAACTGAAAAAATATCTGAAATGAGTGATAAAATGAAAGCAATTGGAATAGACATTGGAGGAACAGAAATTAAGGCAGGGATTGTGACAGAAAAAGGAAAAATTCTCAAAGAAATCATTATTGAAACAAACTCTTATTATGGAAAGAAAAAACTGATTTCAAATCTGGAAAGAATAATCAGAAAACTTGATTCAAAATCAATTAAAGCAATCGGAATAGGCTTTGCAGGAGACGTTGATTCAAAAAAAGGACAAATAGTTCAGAGCCCAAACATTCAGTGCATGAACAAAGTTTTTCTTGTAAAAGAACTGAAAAAAAAATTCAGGAAAAAAATTTTTCTTCAAAACGATGCAACATTAATGACTTTTGCTGAAGCACTTTTAGGAGCAGGAAAAAAATACAAAATAGTAGTAGGCTTAACTGCAGGAACAGGAATCGGCTCCGGAATAGTAATAAACAAACAAATTTATTCAGGAAGAGACAATTTAACAGAAATCGGCCACACAGTAATAAATTTTTTCGGCCCAAAATGCAGCTGCAAAAACAACGGCTGTTTAGAACAATATGTTGGAATAAAAGCTTTAATGAAAATAACAGAAATCAGAATGGAAATGCACAATTCTAAGCTGAAAAAAATGTGGCCTTTAACCCCAAAAAAAGTTGATACAGCCGCAAAAAAAGGAGACAAAGTTGCAAAAGCAATCCTAAAAGAAACCGGAGCATATTTAGGAATCGGATTAACAAACATTCTTCATTTTTTGAATCCAGATGCAATAATTTTAGGCGGAGGGTTAAGCAACTCAAATATTCTGATTAAAGAAGCAAAAAAAGAAATGAAAAAAAGAGCTTTCAAGCGGGTTAAAAACACTAAAATTCTGAAACCAAAATTCAAAAACAAAGCAGGAATTGTAGGAGCAGGACTGCTGGCATTGAAAGCACATTAAAATGTTTTTGTGCATAAATTCTATGTGATTTAAATGAATGAAAAACAAAAAAAAAATGCAGCAAAAGAAACACTGAAATATGTAAAAAAAGGAATGGCTCTTGGACTGGGAACAGGCAGTACAACAAAATTTTTTGTAAAACTTTTGGCAGAAAAAAACAAAAAAGAAAAGCTGGAATTAACCTGTGTATCCACTTCCAACAAAACAACCGGCCTGGCAACAGACCTTGGCTTAAGGGTCATGGGAATTGACTTAGTTGAAAAAATTGATTTAGCAGTTGACGGAGCAGACCAGGTAAACGACAAAAAAGAATTATTAAAAGGAATGGGCGGCTTTGCTTTCCTAAAAGAAAAAAAAGTAGATTATAAAGCAGAAAAATTTATTGTAATAATAGATGAAAGCAAGAAAAGCAGGTATTTGACAGAAGAAATTTTAATTGAAGTAGAGCCTGCAAAAACAACAGAAATAATAAAAAAATTAAGCGAAAAATACAAAGGAGAAATAGTGCAGGTTTCAAACCATTGCGTTCCAAGAGAAACAGAAAACAAAAATTATGTTATTTCAATGCAGCTGCATTCTCCGATAAAAAACGCAAAACAATTAGAAAAAGAACTGGATTCAATTTCCGGAGTAAAAGCAAACGGCTTGTTTACTAGAGACTGTACTGTAATAATCGGAACAAAAACCGGAACAAAAACTATTTGAGGGAAAAAATGACTTCATATAAAGATGCAGGGGTTAATATAGAAAAAGGAAATGAAACAACTGAAAGAATAAAAAAACACGTTAAATCAACTTTTACTTCAGATGTCTTATTGGATTCAGGTTTGTTTGCAGGAGCAATTGACTTAAAGAAAATAAAAAAATTCAAAAACCCTGTATTGCTTGCAAGCATTGACGGAGCAGGCACAAAAATAATGATTTCATCTGAAATGGAAAAATGGAATACTATTGGCCAGGATTTGGTTAACCATTCAGTTAATGACATTTTATGCCACGGAGCAATACCTTTGGTTTTTTTGGATTACATTGCTTCATCTAAATTAGAACCTGAAGTAATAGAAGAAATAGTTAAAGGAATGGCTTTAGCATGCAAAAAAAATAATGTTGCATTAATTGCAGGGGAAACAGCAGAAATGCCTGGAACATATTCTAAAGGAGAAACAGATATTGCAGGAACAATAATCGGTGTAGCAGAAAAAGAAAAACTGATTACAGGAAAAAAAATAAAAGAAAAAGATGTTTTGATTGGACTGCCTTCAACCGGCCTGCATACAAACGGCTATTCTTTAGCAAGAAAAATAATTAAAGACCATAAATGGAACTTAAAAGAGCAGTTTGTTGAAGGAACAAACGACTCAATAGGAGAAGCACTGCTTAAAGTGCATAAAAGCTATTTAAAAGAAGTGAATTATTTAAAACGAAAATTTGAATTAAAAGGAATTGCACATATTACCGGCGGAGGATTGATAGACAACCTTCCAAGAATCCTTCCTTTAGGTTTAGGCGCAGTAATACGCAAAGACAAAATCAACACTCATTTTATTTTTAAACTGCTTCAGGAAAAAGGCGGAGTATTAGAAGAAGAAATGTTCCGCACTTTCAACATGGGAGTTGGAATGGTTTTAATTGTTTCTCCAAAAGATTCAGAAAAAATTCTTTTAGAACTAAAAAAACAGTTTAAATTAAATGCTTCAGTTATTGGAGAAATAGTTAAAGGAAAAGGCATTCAGCTGGAAAAACCTTTATTCAAAGACTAAAAGAAAATAAAACCTCTTTTTCTTATGCATAATATGATAAAATTTATTATAGTGTTTTAGCATTATATATATTATTATAGGAGAAAAACATATTAGAACCGTGAAAGAATTAGAAGAACTAACAGGAATCACCATTCCTGAAAATGAAAGAAAAGAAGTTCAGGAAGTCCTTGAAAAGTATCCTGCTAAATTAACTGACCATCTAATCAGCTTGCTGAAAAAATCAAAAGCAGTAGCAAAACAGTTTTTGCCAAACAAACTGGAATTGACAGCATTATATGGAACGATTGCTCCTTATGAAGAAGGCTTGCATGCTTCGGAAATTTATGGACTGGAACGGTTATATAAGGACAGGGCAGTGATTACTCTAAGTTTCGGTTGCCCTGCTTATTGCAGGTTTTGTTTTAGAAAAAGCCGAGTTTTGAAAGAAAAGCCAAGAATGTCAAAACAAGACATTGATAAAACAGTTGAATTCATAGAAAAAGAAAAAGACATTCGCGGCGTTCTAATTACTGGAGGCGACCCTTTTGTTTGCCCAGATAATTTACTCTATCTCATTGACAAATTAAGCAAAATTGAACATCTAATGCTAATAAGAATAGGAACAAGGAGTCTTTTGTATCAACCAGAAAACTTGACTGAGGATATGGCCAAAAAACTCTCCAAGTTCATCAAAATAAATCCAAAAGAACCTTATAAAAGCAAAACTCTGTCAATAGTAACCCACTTCAACCATCCTGATGAAATTACTTCTGAAACAGTCAATGCACTCCAAAGATTTACAAAACAAGGCATTATTATGCGAAACCAGACAGTTCTCTTAAAAGGAGTGAACGACAACTTTCAAACCTTAAGAAAACTTTTTGAAACCTTAGTGGCAAATGATTCAATCCCCTACTATTTATTCCACTGCATGCCCTTACAAGGAATTAAATATCTTAGACCTCCTGTTCAAAAAGGAATAGACATATTAAAAGAACTTTCTAAATTATCTGGCTTGATAAGCCCGCACTATGCTGTTGTTACACAGGTTGGAAAGATAAGATTGATTCACAACAGTGAATTAAAATACAAAACCAAAAACAGCCAAAAATACGTTGTCCTAAAAAGCCCTTACACAGTTAAAGACTTTCTGAAAAACACAAATCAGAAAAAATTACCTGAAAACTGTTATTCAGATAAAGACGGTCTTATCATAGCAGACTATTTGGATGGAGAATAATCTATTAATTCCTTTAAGCAGTAACTAGAAGATTTCTTTAACGCCATCCCACCCATCAAATAAATTTCTCTCTTCATAATACAAAGGTTTTTGTCCATAATGTATCTAAGCATTTATCTTGTAAAAATATTTTTTTGGCAATTCAAGTTTCTTAAATATTGTTCTTCTACCAAAACCATCAGAACGCATTTGCAGGACTTTTTCATAAAGTTTCCATTCCTGCTTTAAATGTTTTGAACTTTTCAGAAACAGCTGAACAGCTTCTTCAAATCTTTTCTGTTTTTCTTCTGCATATTTAAATGGAATTTCTTTAAACAAGCACAGGACATTAGGGCTATGAGAATCAATATGGAAATAAAGTTTCATTGAAAGATCTCCATCTTTACGGACTGTTCTAGATTTCTCAAAAGCTACTGGAGATGTTGAAATTCCGAATTCATTAAGCAATTGCTTTATTTGCTCAAGAAATATTTTCAGATCTGTCTTTTTGCTTTCAATTTTATGCAAACCAAACTGTGAAGAAATAAAAGCATTTTTTGCTCTCAGTTGAGGACACTGTAATTCATTTCCAAATAAAACACTCAAAAATCTTCTTTTTGTCTCTTTTGAAGAATTCATAAGCCAAGAAGGGACAAAAGTTGGCTGAGAAACTTTATCTCCTTTTGGCGCGCCCGCCAAATATAAAAGTTTGGCAAACACTGCAGAATAAATCCTTAACCTATAACAAGAGCCGATAACTGGCTTAGTAGAAACTACACCTTTGTTTTCCTTTGTTATTTCGCTTGTAACTTTATTTTCACATATTTTACTGTTAAAATCAAATTGTTCATCAAATTTTCTTTTCAATAAAAGGAGGTCTTGCTTTTGTCCAAATAAGTCAAATCCAAAAAGATCTTTTTTAAGCGAGCCATCTCCATAAATAAAAGCAAAAACATCAACAAATAAATTAAAAGCACTAGACTTGTTTTCTATTAAAGAAAGCAAATTATTTGATTTTAGCTCATTAATAGCTCTTACTGCAATAGGGATTTGTTCATTCTTGATCCAAGAATGCACAGTTCTTTTTGGTTGATTTATGGTTCTTGCAATTTTTGACTTATTTTTGATAGTCTTGGATAATTCAATCGCACCATAATAATTCTTAGCATTTTTTCTATCTCTCAAAGAAAACAAAGAAAAAAATTTATCTTCATCAACAATTATTTTGTCCACAATAAAATAAAGTTTTGTTCTTATAAAAACGCTTTGAGACCTAACTGCAGGTGTTTTTATAATTCAGAAAAAAAGTAAATTCCAAATGTTAAAACATTCCTTTAGCTCCCCTTCTTGCCCTTCTGACACAACGCTTATGCCAATACTGTCCTGCCCATTTTTTTTCTGTTCCTGTCCCGCCGCATAATGCACAAGCCTGGTTAAATCTTCCTTCAGGCTGAATCTGCTCTTCTTTTTTTTCTTCCTCTTCTTTTTTTTTAAACATATCAGTTAAACCCATTTCAATCACTAAAGAAAAAAAGAGAAAAAGAATTTTAAACTTCACTAAAGCAAAAATAAAAGAAAAAGAAACAAGTTTACTTAAATAAAAAAAAGAAAAAGAGAAAAGAAAGTTATTTCTTTTCCATTAGTTTTTTCAGTATTGGAGGAGTCACTAGAGTTGTCAGCATTATCACTACAACCAGAACTGAATAGATTCCTTCTCCAAGCACTAATTCTTTCAAACCAATTGTTGCAAAAATCAATCCAACTTCTCCTCTTGGAATCATTCCAACTCCAACAGCCATTTTTGATGCCTTTGTTCCAATTGCACCAAAGCCTGCAACAATTTTTGAAATTAAAGCAATAACCAAAAGAACTGCAGCTAAAGGCAATAAATCCATATTAATAGTGTAAATGTTTACTACTACTCCAGCCATTACAAAAAAGATTGGAGTAAAAACATCTCCAATTACTTCTGCTTTCTTCATTATATGTTCTTTGTGTTCTTCTCTTTCCAGAATCAATCCTGCAGCAAATGCTCCAACAATTGCAGCCAAACCAATATAGTCTGCCAAATAACCTAAAAGCAAAGCAAAAATTACTGCTGTAACAATAAAACTTCTTTTGACTTTAAGATGCCTTATCAGCCTCAAAATAGGTTCTTCCAGTTTCATTCCGACTATTACTGTTACAGCCAAAAACAGGAAAGCAGTAATAATCGTTTGTGCTACTCCCATCATTTCAACTGAACCAGTTTCTGCAATTCCAACTAAAACAGACAAAATAACCAATCCAATAACATCATCTATTACTGCGGCTCCTAAAATGATTTTTCCTTCAAGCGAAGAGATTTTTTTCATTTCACTTAAAACACGCATTGTTACTCCAACACTAGTTGCAGTTAAAGTAGCAGCAACAAACAATGCAACATTAAAGTCTATTGCTTCAATATAAAGCAGGTAAGGCATTGCAAGCAATAAAGGAGCAACCACTCCAATCACTGCAACCATTAAAGCGCTTTTTCCGCTTTTCAGCAGTTCATGAATATTTGATTCCAGTCCAACTAAAAACAATAAAATTATTACGCCAACTTCAGATAAAAACAATAAAATTTCCTCATGCCCTGTAATAAAACCAAACAAACTCGGCCCAAGCAAAACACCGGCCAAAAGTTCTCCTAAAACCCTTGGCTGTTTTATTAAATCAAAAATATACCCTGCAAGTTTGGCTGCAACCAAAATTACAATTAGTTTTAACATTACTTCAAAAATTATACTTTCAGACAAAAAACCACCCGATTCAATTCTAAAGAAAAAGATAATAATAAGAAAACTTTAAAAAGCTAATTTCTCTGAGTTTTTTTATGCAAGAAAATTCAGAGTTCTATAAAAACAGATACAAATAAAACAGAAAAAAAATATTTAAAGCTTTTTCTGATAAAATGAAAAAAACACAAAACAGGATTTGACGGAAAAATAACTCTGATTCTTGCAGAAAAACTCTGATTACTACACAGGACTTTCATCCCAGCAGATTTCTTTTAATCCAACATCTTTTAATAAGTCACAGCAGTTCCACAAGTAATCTATTACTCCGCTTATTCCTGGTTCTCTTACGCTTGCCTCTCTTGGATTAACTTCAAAACAAATAGTATAGTCTCCTGTTTCTCTTGCAACAGAAGCATAACATTTTGTTCTGGTCCAATTGTCTGAAATTGCATCGCATTCAGCTTTAGTGTCTCCGTAAACAAAAGTCTCATTATAAACTTCAATGCAAAATAATCTTTCTTCATTTTCTTCTAATTTGTCACAAAAACTTTTGTCTTTCATTGCTATTGCAAGTGACTGCAGACAAACTTTATAAATGTCTTTTGAAACAATTGTATCACAGCCTTTTGAATCTCTTAAAGCAGTTGCAACAACATTAATGCAGTAATCCCTGCCATCTCCTGTTACCTGATTGCAGTAATTATAGTTTTCAGATTGCATTGCTAAAACTGCACATTCTTCTGAAGTACTGCAGCTGGAAGTAAAAGGACTTCCGGTTCCTCCTGGACTGCTTCCGCCTGAAACTCCAGTTGAACCGCTTTTTGGGCTATCTAATTCATCAAACAATCCAACACAGCCGCTGAAAAAAATTAAAACAACCAATGAAAAAAAAACTTTTTTCATTTACATTCCATCAAACCGGCGTAGCTCCACCTGAAGCTCCAGCAGAGAAAAACATTACTCCTCCGCAGTATGGCAGGTAATTCAAAATATCCCCCAAGTCTTTTATTGATTGCGCATCCATTGAACCTGCACCTTGCAATTCTGCTTTTTCTGTTTTTAAATCAACTTTTACTTTTAAATCTTGTGAACTAGTGCTGCCACAATCAGGTCCTGGATTCATGTCAAAAGAATAGGAAACAATATAAACTGTTTCTAATTCTTTCTCTGCAGTTTTTCTTAATCTTGGATTGCATTCTTTAACCCATTTCTTTGTATCTTCAATTCCTACTTCCATCTGCTGTCTTTCTTCTGCAGTTAGTTCAGGAAGTTCCATTCCTCTTGTTACTGCAAGTTCAGTGTAGCCGTCAATAAATCTTTCTACTGTACAAGAATCTGCTTTATTCAGACTATCAATCATTCTCTGGGTTACTTTTATTTCTGGAACTTGGTCTGCTAATTCAATTGCCTTTTCTTCTGAACCTTCTTTTGGCGGGTCAAAAGGCGCAAAACAACCTGCAAACAGTAAAGTCAAACTTATAATCAAAACTAAAAACACTTTTTTCATTAAATCGCCGAAAAGAATACTGCAAAGCGATATTTAATGGTTGTGGATTAGAAAAACAGCTGAAACGTTAGCTGGCACCGTATACGTCGAGGGATTTTCAATCCCTCATAAATATTACCGTTCTATCGCAGACAGCACGGGTTTATCCCGTGCCTCGTGCTTAAACGGCGAATGTTATGACAGTGCTATCGCAGATAGCACGCGTTACTCGCGGACGCAACCGCGAAAGAATAGCCCCGAGGAGATTCGAACTCCTGTCAACGGGTTCAAAGCCCGTCATCCTTGGCCACTAGACTACGGGGCTAGCAACGTAGTCTAAATTTTGTTCAACCTTTTCTTAAAAGGTTGCTAGACTACGGGGCTATAAAAGCTAATATAGAATAGAAATAGGACCTTAAATAATTTAACTTCAATAGGTTTAAATTTCCTTACATTCAAGATTTTTTAATGCTTTACAGAAGGGATCTACGGATTCTTCAGCAAAAGTTTTAATTCTTTATTGAATCAAATAATTAGCACCAGCTTTAGAAAAGCCTGTTTTTTGGTACAGCTTTTTTCTAAAAAGGTGTTTTTGATACAACTTTTTCTTAAAAAGTTGTTTTTGATAAAACTTTTTTCTAAAAAGTTTTTGGGAGAGTAGCTTAGTTTGGTGGAGCATTCGACTGATAATCGAAAGGTCGAGGGTTCAAATCCCTCCTTTCCCATTTATGAAAACCCACTTAAAACAAAAAACAGAATAGAGTTTATCAATATTACAGAAGAAGTTGAAGAAACTGTAAGAAAAAGCAAAATAAAAGAAGGCATTGTATTGGTTAATCCAATGCATATTACTGCTTCAGTTTACATTAATGACGCAGAATCAGGCTTAATTGAAGACTACAAGGAATGGCTGCGCAAACTAGTTCCAGACAAAGACTACAAACACAACTTAACCGGAGAAGACAATGCATACGCACACTTGATGAGAACAATAATGGGAAGAGAAACAACAGTTGCAGTTTCAAACGGAAAACTGGATTTAGGAACCTGGGAACAAATCTATTACGCAGAATTTGACGGACAAAGAACAAAAAGAGTTTTAATTAAAGTTTTAGGCGAGTAACAAAGGCCAGACAAAATATGCAAGCAAAGAAAGCAAAGCTATTCCGATTAAAGCAATAAAAATCCCTGATTTAGCCATATCAGAAGTTCTAATATATCCTGATGAATATGCAATAGTGCTGGGTGGAGTTCCAATTGGAACAATGAAATCCAAAGAAACTCCGATTGCAATAATCATTACAGCAATTTCTACAGGAAAACCCAAACCTTTTGCTAAAGGGATTACTAAAGGAATGCTAATTGCTGCTGCAGCAGTATTGCTTGCAACCAAAGTAAAAATCACAGCAAAAACAGCCAAAGCTGCAATAATCAAAAGAAGGGGTTGTCCAAACAAATATTCAAACATCACTCCGGCAAACACTTCATCTAACCCTACTGTCTGAATTGCTTTGCCTAAAGTTAATCCTCCTCCAAACAAAATCAATGCACTCCAGCTGACTTTATTAATGTCTTTTGTTTCAAGCAAGCCAAACGCATATAATAAAATAATTGGAATCAAAGCAACAGTGGCTGAAGTCAGCCCATGCACTTTGGTTGTAAGCCAGGCTAAAACAGTTATTCCAAAAATCAATAAAACAACTTTTTGTTGTTTATTTAAAGGCTCAAAAGAAAAATCACTTTTAATAGAATGGATTTCTGGATGAAAAAATTTCATTAAAATAAACCATGCAATTGGAAGCAATAAAATAACCAAAGGAAGGCCATACATCATCCAGTCAGTAAAACCAAAAGCAATTCCTTCATCCTGCAGGTAGCTTAAAGCCATTGCATTTGGAGGAGAACCAATCACTGTTCCAATGCCTCCGATTGTAGCAGCAAACGCAATACCCAAAACCATTGCTTTTCCAAAGTTTGAATCCAAAGGCTTTAATTTATTTGAAGCCAAAACAACAATTGCAATCGGCAGTAAAATTGCCGTTGAAGCAGTGTTTGACATCCAAAAAGAAAGAAAAGCAGCCAGACACATTAAGCCAAACAAAAATTTCTTAGGTTTATGCCCGACTTTTTTCAGCAGAAAAAAAGTCATTACTTTATCCAAGCCGTGTTTTTGCAAACCTAATGCAAGCACAAAACCTCCAAGCAACAACATTATCACTGGATCAAAAAAAGGAATAAAAACTTCTTTTGGAGTGAAAATTTCTTTTCCTCCAAAAAACCCTCCAACCGCAATCAGCAAAAACGCTGCAATAAAAGCAGTTATATGCAATGGAACTAATTCAGAAAACCATAAAATCATTGAAAGAAACAATACAGCCAAAACAACTTTCTGCAAAGGCGCAATTTCCAGCGGAGAGTAGAGTGTACCAAAAAAAACTATTACTGCAAAAACTGTCAAAAGAAACCTTGTTTTTGTGTTCATTTAAATAAAAACAACAGTATAGTATAAAAAAGTTAGCAAATAAAGAATTAATTCTCATGAAAAGAATATTGATTGCTTTAGGCGGAAACGCTTTGATAAAAGAAGGCGAAACAGGAGAATTTAAAGAGCAAAAGAAAAACATCCAGAAAACAACAGAAAAAATTGCTTCACTAATAAGAAAAGGCTATTCAGTTGTAATCACTCATGGCAACGGCCCGCAGGTAGGAAGCCTTGAAATGCAGATGAGCTGTGCAAAAGAAATTCCAAAAATGCCTTTAGATGTGGAAGATGCAATGACTCAAGGACAGATAGGGTATATGATTCAGAAAAGTATGGGAAACTTTATTCCAGAAAAAGAAATGGCCACCCTTATTACAGAAATTGAAGTAAATAAAAATGATTCTGCATTTAAAAATCCTTCAAAACCCATTGGACCGTTTTATTCAAAAAGAAAAAGCTCTGAATTAAAAATAAAAAATTTTATTGAAGATTCCGGCAGAGGATACAGAAAAGTTGTTGCTTCACCTGAACCAAAAAGAGTAATTCAGTTAAACACAATAAAACAGTTAATTAAAAAAGGAAAAATAGTGATTTGCTGCGGCGGAGGCGGCATTCCAATAATAAAGGAGGGAACAAAAAGAAGAGGAGTTGAAGCAGTAATAGACAAAGATAAAGCCTCTCAACTGCTGGCAAACTCTTTAGGAATAAAACAAATGGTTATTCTGACTGACGTGGAATTTGTTTACTTGAATTACAAAAAAAAGAACCAAAAAAAGATAAGGAAAATCAAAATAAAAGAACTGAAAAAACTCTTAGAAAAAGGAGAGTTTGGAAAAGGTTCAATGAAACCAAAAATCCAGGCCTGCGTTAAATTCATAGAAAAAGGCGGAAAAAAAGCTGTAATCACTTCGCTGGAAAAACTCCTGCCTGCAATGCAGGGAAAAACAGGCACAGAAATCACAAAATAGGTTTAAATAAACTATTCAATAAAAAATAAAGTATTCAAAAAGCTTTCAGGGGGTTGGGCTTTATGAAAAAATATCTTTGTGCAGGATGTTCAAATGAATACGATAAAAAAGAACAAGCAGAAGAATGCTGCGGGGAAGAAGCAGAAGAAATAGACGATGAAGAAACAGAATTAATAGAGTGATTAAATTTCTTTCCAGACTTCAACAAAGTTGTCAACCAGTTCATCAACAAAAGATTTTTTGTGTTCAACTAAAAGAGAAGCAACTTCATTTGGTTTAATTATATAAAACAAGCTTTCCCTTCCTCTTTTTTCTTTTCCAATAACCTCTTCTTTAACCAATTGCTCTAAATGCCAGGAAGTAGTTGAAGGAGACAAACCAGCCTGTTTTGCAATAGCAAGATTGTTTGCTTTTTTTTTGTTTAACAGAAAAATAATTATTTTTCTTGAACTGGGTTTTCTCAAAAAAGCCATTGCAGCTTTTTCTTCCACTACAGATTCCTGCACTGAATAGTAGCGCAAAAACTTGCCTTGCCTGAAAGTCTTTATTAGATGCTTTTTCTGCATAAAATCCAGATGATACTGCAGGCTTCCAACTGCAATCCCGGTTCTTCTTTCTATTTCTCTGAAATGCAAACCCGGGTTTTCTTGAATCAAATCATAAATCTTTTTTCTGGAATCTAACTCCAGAGCAGACCTTTCCTCCATAAAAAATACCTATACACTATTCCTTGTTTTTCATTTTGAAAAACAATGCAATAAACAAAAACGCAAGAATAAATAATTCAAAAACGTTTTCAGAGGAATCCGGCATAAACCAGCCAGGGCTTAAAAACAAATCAATTATTTTCAAAAACCATTTGACTGCAAACAAAAAAAATGCTCCGCCGATTAACAAAAATCTCCTTGACTTGATTTTAAAATAAGCTTTTAATGCAATAAAACATAAAACCAGAGCAAAAATAAATACAAGCAGTCTGGTTATGGAATCAAAAGCTGAAGCTGCATCAGATAAAGGCCTTAAAAAATCCCAGGGCCCTGAAGCAAAAACTAACGGAATTAAAGAAATCAAAATCAAAGGAAAAAACTTTTTCATAAAAGAATCACCTTAAAATAAAGTAAAACAAAAGTGTTAAAAAACACTTTTTTCAAAAAAAACTTGGCAATAACTAATTATTTCAAACTATTTCAAACAAGAAAAACGATAAATTTATTAAGAAAGAATATGATTTGTTAATAGAATGAAAAAAATTTTGTTGATTTTGATAATTCTACTGCTTGTGTATTTTGTTGGATGTACTCAAGAAAAAGACCCTTCAACTCAAACTCTTGAAAAAATTTTAGCAAAAGCAGAAAACTATACTAATCTAGAATATGATATGGAAACAAATAACACTATTACAGGAGTCATATTAAAATCAAAAGTATATCAAAAAGGAGAAAAATACAGAGTTGAATCAGAAGCAATTGGATTAGCAATAGAATTAAAGACAACCGCCATTTTTGATGGAAAAAACTTTTATGCTTACATTTATGAAGATGATATTTATATTAAAAGCGAAACCAGTTTAGAAGAAGTCTTGGAATTAATGGGAGTAGAATCAGAACCAGAATCAAATTTATTAGACAATCCTACATTAAAAGAAATTGGAAGAGAAAAACTAAACGGACTAAACACAAGAGTCATTACATACACAACAACAGCAACAAAACCATTTGGCCCTTCAGAAGAAGTTCAAGTAAAATCCTGGATTTCAGAAAAATATGGAATTATGGTTAAAAGCGAAATAGAAATGGAAACAGGAAAAATGTTTGTAGAACTAAAAAACATCAAAATAGGTTCAGTAAAAGACTCAGTTTTTGAAGTTCCAAAAGACAAAGTAAAAACATCTTTAATTCTGATTCCATTCAATGGCAAATAATGAATATTTCAGATTACAAAATAACAATAACCGACTTTACAGGAATGCCAATTCCAATTGACTGGACAAACAAAACTGAAGGCAGTCCTGAAGAAATAGAGACAAATAAATCATATTACGCGTATTTAGAAGGAATCTTCCCAGAAAAAATGTATGAAAAAATAACTGTTACTTACCTTGTTAATGAAGTTGAAAAAACAGATGATTCACTTTGTACAGGCCCCACAAAAACTTAACATTGTCAAAAAAAAAATCAAGTAAAACAAAAAGTTTAAAAAAAAAAGAAGGAGGGAAAAAAAATCGTGAGGCGAAATTTTTTCCGGGGTGAAGGAAGATAAATTTTATCTGAAATAATAGTAGCTTCGTCTTTATAAAGGCTTTTTGGTACAATGCTTGCAGAATAATACAATGCTCGAATTAAGGCTTTCTGCTGCTAAAAAATGCAAAATTAACCTTTAATGCGCTTTAAATGCTGTCTTACTTTTTCTGCAGAGCCAACCGCATGGAATGATTCAAAAAAGATTAATGCTTCAGAATAAGCCCTTGCTTCAAGCGCTTTTTCAATGTTTTTTTCCAGAGAATAAATTTTGTCAAAGAAAAGAAGTTTTCCGTTTTCGTCTTTTGCTCCAGAAGCATATTTAATGTATTTTCCTATTATTTCTTCATCACTTTTACATCCTGCTTTCTCTGCCTTTTCTCTGAAATTTTCTAAAGTCCATTTAGTTATTTCTTCATACAATTCATGATTCATTGTTTTTAAGACTTCATAAAAAATATTCTGCCAGAAAGTTCCGACATTTCCTTTCAAAATAAATTCAACCGGAAACTTTCTTTTGATTAACTCTCTTGGAGTTCCTGTTATCCCGTGCTGGGCAATCCTTGTATTTGAAACCTCTTTTTTTAGTGCCTTGCCTACTGCAATGGTCTGTTCAATATTAATTGAAATCTGTTCAGTTGCTTTTCCTCTTTCATCATAAATGTTTCCATGAGTAGAGCCATTTGCTATTGCAATAAGATTTGGAAAAACTTTTCTTTTATTCAATTCTTTTATGAAAACAACAGCTTCTTCTGGGGTAGTTAAAACCATTCCGGATTCATTTTTCTTTCCGATTTCTCCTACTTCTACTTCCAGACCGAATTCTTTTCCCTGCATTTTTTCTTCAATATATTTTGCAATCTCAGCTGTAACTTCAATATTTTTGCTTAATTCTTCTTCCACTGTGTTCTTTTCAAAATCAAACAAAAAAGAACAGTCTATTGCAAAAGAAGTGTAATCTGCTTTAACAAGCACATCAATTAATTTTTTCATTTCTTCAATTTCTTCTGGTGTTCCTTTTTTTATTGTCAAATGGTCTGCATGTAATGCCCAAATATCAAACCCTACTTCAGAGGCAGTTTCCCTGCATTGTTCAGAGAAATCTTTTGGTTTTAATCCGGTGTATCCTCCATCAGGATTTGATTCAGATTTTGCCAGTTCAAACATTACTACTGAATCGCTTTTTTTTGCTGCCTTAAAAATTCCGCGTAAAATTCCTTTTGTTACACGCACATTGCATGCCATAATAATTGTTTTTTCGTCTTTTAATGCATCACAAATTATATTTCCCGGAACCGGCTTGAAATTTCCCATGAATTCACCTCAATTTTTGCTCTATTCAATTACTGGGTGGAGATAATTAATAAAGCATAACGCAACCAAAGCCGTCCCAAATTTTTTTTCCGGAACAAAGCTTTGCATTATAATTCTTTTTTCTTTTAATTCAAATTTTTCTGCAAAAGTTTTTTCATATAATTCATTTAAAGTTTCTTTTAAGTGTTCTTCTGCTATTTCTTCTTCCATGTTTCCATGGTATTCGCAGACAATTCCCCCTTCTTTTTCTCCTGTTTTTTTATTGTAAAACCAGCCAAAAATTATTCCTGCTGTTGCTCTCTGGCCTTTCTCTGAATCTGCAACAGCCATTATTGTTTCCATTACAGAACCAAAAGTAAGTTTTTCTGGTTTTTTTATTTCTGTTGCTTCTGCCGGCAAAACTGAAGAGTAAGTTATAATATTGCATTCCATTATTCCTGCATCATGCAAAGCAAAATGATAAGAACCTGCATGAGTTGTTAAATCGCTTTCTCCTTTTCCTTTTGTAATAAAATAATCTTTTGGAATTCTTTTGTCCACAAAAATTCTTTTTTTCATTTTCTCACTTCAGAATTTTTTCTGCTAATTCTGTTTCTTTTTTTCCCCCGACATAAATCGGGGTTCTTTGGGAGATTTTTTCTGGTTTTATTTCTAAGATTGATTTTTTTCCATTGGTTGAATCTCCTCCCGCATGTTTTGTAATAAAAGAAACTGGATTGCATTCAAACAATAACCTTAATTTTCCGTTTGGATAAGATTTTGTTGCAGGGTAAGAAAACACTCCGCCATAAGAAAGTATCTGCTGGAAGTCTGCAGTAAAAGAACCGCTGAACCTTAACTTGTATTTTTCTTTATGCAGTCTTTCAATAAACTCTAAATGTTTTTTTGGCCATTCTCTTCTGAATCCGCCTGAACCATAAAGTTTTCCTTTCTCTGGAATCTTAATATTTTCTGCCCTTAACTCAAACTTGTTTTTAGGGTTTAAAACAAATTCATGCACTCCGTCTTTTGCAGTGTAAACCAGGCTTGTTAAAGGGCCGTATAAAACATACATTGCTGCATCCATTTTTTTTCCTTTTTCTAATACTGCTCCTTCATCAAACACTCCAAGAATTGTCCCGACTGAAAGGTTTGTTTTGACACAGCTTACTCCATCCAAAGGATCAACCACGACTCCATAATCTCCTTTGCATTTAACTATCTGCACTATTTCAGACTGTTCTTCTGAAGCAAGGTTTTTGACCATTTCAGAGTTCTCCATTGCAGAAAGAACCAGCTTGTCTGCAAACTTGTCTAACTCTAATTGCTGTTCTCCATAAACGTTTTTTGTTCCTGCCAGCATATTATGGGAAAAAAAGGCTTTTTGTATTTCTTTTGATTTTTCTGCTACATTCAGAATAATGCTTTTTATTCCTTTATCTATCCCATCCAAGTGTTCTTCTAAAAGCATCTTAAAAAAATAGCACAGTAAAGTATTTAACTAATTTCATCTTTAATAGAAAATATGCCTATTGTAAGAAAGCCTGCTAGAGCTATAGCAAAAAGAACTTTTGCAAAAGCGTCAAGACAAGCAAGACTGGCAAGTTCTGCAAGGCAGGCAAAATACAGAAAACAGTTTAGGGAAAGTCTTAGAAGCAGGATTAGAAGAAATTTAGACAGGCTGGAAAAGAGGGAAATACTTGCAAAAGCAAATATTCCAGTTGAATGCGCAGGAGTTAGGCTAAGACCTGAAACCCAAGCAGAATTAGAAGAAATAATGGAAGCTTTACAATATGATGCAATACCTGAAAGGCTTCAGGGATTTTCAGGAATTAAAAAATTAAATTTTGGGGAAAGAAGAGCTCTAATTTTATTGCTTCAAAAATACTACAACCAGTATTTAACCGGAAAGATTTTGCTTAGAGGAACTGAATGGAACACTCTAAAGCGTTACATGGAAAAAATAAAAAGAACTGGCGCAGCAAAAGACCAAAAAGCCAGAATAAACTATGCTACAAGGATGCAAAGAACAGCTCATAGGAGAGCGGTTAAAGAAGACGAAAAAAGAAGACACAAGCTTGCAGCTTAAGGATAGCTTCTGTTTATTGTTCTGGGAAAAGGAATTGTATCTTTGATTGAATCTAATTTGCAAATCCATCTTAACAGTCTTTCAATGCCCAAACCAAAACCTGAATGAGGTACACTTCCAAATCTTCTCAAATCCAGATACCATTCATAGTTTTCTAAAGGAATCTTTTCTTTTTTCAGTTTTTTCAGCATGTTTTTGTTTTTATCTTCTCTTTGCCCGCCAGTGCATAATTCTCCATAGCCTTCTGGGCCAATCAAATCAAAACTAAAGCATTTTTTTGGATCTTTAGTTTCTTTTGCATAAAAAGCTTTTATTGCAGTTGGATAGCCGTGAATGAAAAAAGGAATGCTCTCATCTTGAGATAAAAGCTTTTCTTCTTTAATGCTTAAATCAACCCCCCAAGGGATTTTTTTCTTGTATTTTTTTTCCAGTACTTCCAGTGCTTCATCATAAGAAATCCTAGCAAAAGGAACCTTGATTGCTTCCAAGTCTTTTGGGTTTCTTCCCAATACTTTTAATTCTTCAAGGTTTTCTTCTGCAACCTTGCTGCAGACAAAAGAAACCATTTTTTCTATTTCATGCATTTGGTCATCCATGTCCATCCAGGCGCATTCTCCTTCCAAGTGCCAGTATTCTGTTAAATGCCTTGCAGTTTTTGATTTTTCTGCTCTAAAAGAAGGGGTTAAACCAAAAACTTTTCCTAAAGCAAAAATCATTACCTCTAAATACATCTGCCCGCTCTGGGAAAGAAACCTTTTTTCTCCAAAATAAGCAAAAGGAAATAAGGTTGTTCCGCCTTCGCAGGCGTTTGGAGTGATAATTGCAGGAGAGCATTCAAAATAATTTTCTTTTTTGTAAAACTCTCTTACAGCATACAATATTGTTGACCTTATTTTCATTATTGCAGTCATTTTAGAACTTCTCATCCATAAATGTCTTACATCCAGCAAAAATTCTTCGCTTAAATCTTTCTGGATAGGAAAACTCTCACTAGGCCCTACAACTTTTGCTTGTTCTACTAATAATTCTTTTCCGTTTGGAGCTCTTTTGTCTTCTTTTAGTTTTCCTTTGAATTCAACTGAAGCTTCAATAGAATTTTTTTTCAGCTCCTCGAAAGATTTTTTTTCAATTGACGGTTCTATAATGCACTGCATTTCTCCGGTTTCATCCCTAAGCAAAACAAAAATCTTTTCTTTTAACTCTCTTTTTCTTTTAATCCAGCCTCTGACCGAAACACTTCCGTTTTTTCCAAAGGCTTCTTTAATTGAAAGGAATTCTTTTTTTTCCATCAAACCACACATTAATTTTGGTGCATTAAAAATTTAAATGGCTTTCTTAATCCAGAGAGGCAGCACAGTTTTACGCCGTGCATTTTGAATTCAAAAAACGATTTTTTCTCCTGGAACTCTGGGAAACAAGGTAACGTCTTTAATGTGTTCTTTTCCTGTCAAAAATCTAACCAGTCTTTCAACTCCAAATCCTCCTCCTGCAGTTGGTTTTAGCAAACCTTTTTCTGCAACAGAAAGATAAGGCGCAAAAGCTGAAAGGTCTGTTTTTCTTTCCAGCATTTTTCTTTTAATTACCTTAAACTCAAATTCCCTTTCTCCTCCGGATAAGGCTTCTCCAAATCCTTCTGGATAAACCAAATCATAGTTGATGTGTTTTTTTGTTTTTGGGTCTTCTTTGTCATAGAATTCTCTGTAATGATCTGTAATCCAAAAAGGATGTTTTTCTTTTTCTGAAATTATTCTTTCAAAATCTTCTCCATATTTTTTTCTTAATTCAGAAGAATCAAAAACCTTTAAAGGTTTTTTTGGGAGTTTAATTTCCCTTCCAAGTTCTTTTAATTCTTTTTCGCATTCTTTTTTCACAAAAGAAAAAACATAAGAAAAGAGTTCTTCAGTGAAATCCATAAATTCTCTGGAAGAAGCTTTTGGAAGTTCAATGTCTACCTGCGAAAACTCAATTAAATGCCTTTTGGTTTTAGCGCATTCTTCTGATTCAAGCCGAATGTTTGGAGAAACAATATAAACCCCTGGAATAGAATTTGACATCATAACCAGCTGCTTGTGCAGAATCATGCTTTTAGTTAACTCTAATTTCTGGTCAAGATAGATTATTGAAGAATCATAAACCCCGTGGCTTAAAGGGTCAGTAACAGGGGAAAGCATTACAGGCATTAAATGTAAAATGCCCCGTGAATACATAAAAGAATCCACTGCTTTTAATGCTGCTGACTGAATCTTCAAAATAGTTCTTAACTCTGGCTTGCTTAAATGCTTTAATGTTTCTTCCATAAAATCGCCTGAAATAATAGCTGCAGACAAAGTATAAATAAATACTCCAAAAAAACTTGGAAAAAATACGAAAAAACACCAATATTTATATGTTTTTTGTAGAATATTACAATAATGAAGCAAAAAGTTGTAAAAATAGACGACAAAACAGAGCAAATTCTGAAATTTTTAAGCGAAAACTCAAAACTTTCTTCTAAAGAGCTTTCAAAAAAAACAAGAATCCCTTTAACTACAATCCACCACAGAATCAAAAGGCTTAGAGAAGAAGGAATAATAAAAAAATATACAATTGAACTTGATTATGATAAACTAGGAATGAATTTTTGTGCTTATATAATGGCTTCAGTTAACTACAATCCAAAAGGAAAAACTTCACAAAAAGAAATCGCAAAAAAAATAAAGAAAATCTCTTTTGTGGAATCAGTTGATGTAATTACAGGAGACATGGATTTGCTTATAAAAGTAAGAGTAAAAAACATGCCGCAATTAAATAAACTAATTACACAAGAGCTGAGAAACATTGAAGAAATAGACAAAACAAAAACAATATCAGTATTGGAAGAAGTAGACTGATTTTATGTGCAATTTGTTCAACCTCAGAGAAAAGCTGCTTAAGCTCTATTTCTGAGCAGTTACACAATCCTCCTCTGAAAAGTTGAACGAAAAAAGTAAAGAAGAAAGAAGTATTTAAATAAAACTGCTAAAAAATGAAACAAAATGACAAAAAAATCAATAAATTTATATACTTTTGGAACATTTGTTCCATTATGGATCAAAAAAGCGAACGCATTCTAGAGGTTTTGAAAGAAAACAGCAAGCTTTCTTCAAGGGAAATTTCAAGAAAAACAAAAATTCCTTTGACTACAGTTCACCACAGAATAAAAAAATTAGAGAAAGATGGAGTAATAGAAAAATATTCTGTTAAAGTAAACAATAAAAAGATTGGATTAGATTTATGTGCTTTTATAATGGCTTCTGTAAGCCCTGCCACAAAAAAAGGAGCTGCATGGCATAAAATGACAGAAAAAATCCTGAAGTCTGATTTTGTTGAATCAGCTGATGTTATTACTGGAGAAAAAGATTTGATAATTAAAGTCAGGGCAAAAAATGTTGATCATTTGAATAATGTTGTAGGCCATCAGTTAAGGAGTATTGAAGGAATTGAAGACACTCTTACAATGGTTGTGTTAGAAGAAGGAAAAAAAGAATAATGCTTACCCCTTTGCCAAAAAAAAAGTCTTCCAAGAATCAGGTAGCGAACAGACGCTATTTTTTCAGTTTTAAATTCAGTTCATCTAATTGTTTTGCAGAGACTTCGCTTGGCGCGTTTTCCATTAAAGCAACCGCGTTTTTGTTTTTCGGGAAAGCAATCACTTCCCTAATAGAATCAGTTTCAGTTAACAGCATTATTAATCTGTCTAATCCAATAGCAAACCCTCCGTGCGGAGGAGCACCATATTCAAATGCTTCCAACAAAAACCCGAATTTTTGTTTTACCTGCTTTTCATTTACTCCCAAAAAGTCAAAGACTTTTTGCTGCATTTTTTTGTCATGAATCCTGATTGAACCGCTTCCTAGTTCTGTGCCGTTTAAAACCAAATCATATGATCTGCTTCGAATTGAAAGCAAATCTTTTTTCTTTTTTGAATCAAAAAACTTTTCATCTTCTTTATTGTATTGAGTAAAAGGATGGTGGCATGGAGCAACATTTCCTTTATCATTTTCTTCAAACAAAGGAAAATCTGTTACCCACAAAAAAGAATGCTTTTTTTTGGTTTCTTTTCTTATATCAGGCTTGTCTGTTTTGTATTTTTTCATTGCTTCTGCATAAGTCATTCTGGGAAAAGGAATGTTAATTTTTTCATTCAAAGCTTTTTCAAAAACAAACTTCATTGTTTTTTCCATCAAAGAATAAATGTCTTCTTCTTCAACAAAGCTTAATTCCAAATCCAGCTGAGTAAACTCCGGCTGCCTGTCTCCACGCAAATCTTCATCTCTAAAGCATTTTGCAATCTGAAAGTATTTGTCTATCCCAGAAATCATTAATAACTGCTTGTATATTTGCGGGCTTTGAGGCAAAGCAAAAAAATTTCCTTTGGTTTTTCTGCTTGGAACTAAATAATCTCTTGCACCTTCTGGCGTGCTTTTTGAAAGCACTGGAGTTTCTATTTCCAAAAAACCCTGTTCATCAAAAAAATCCCTCATTGCTTTAATCACTTTATGTCTTAACAAGAGATTTTGAAACATTTCTTCTCTTCTTAAATCAATAAACCTGTACTTTAATCTTGTATCTTCATTTGCTTTTACTTCATTTAAATTTTCCACATTAAACGGCGGAGCTTTTGAAGGATTTAATATTTCTAGTTCTTCTGCAGTAACCTCTATTTTTCCTGTTGCAATTTTTGGATTTGGGTCAGGTCTTTTTTTTACTGTTCCTTTAACTCTTAAAACAAACTCATTTCCTAAAGCTTCAGCTTTCTCTGCCATCTCTTTATCTTTTTTTGAAACAAAAATTTGAGTAAACCCTGTCCTGTCTCTTAAGTCAATAAAATCAAACTTTTTCTGGCTTCGGATTCTGTGCAGCCAGCCTTCTAACACAACTTTTTTTCCTTCATCAGATTCTCTAAGCTCGCCACAATAATGTGTTCTCTTCATTTCATCACTCTTCTAATTTATATTGAAGTTTTATTTTAAAAAGATTGTTTTCTTCCAAAAAAACCTTTTTACAAAAAAGCTTTACCAAAAACACATTCTTTTTTCAAAAAACAGTTTTTGCATAGAGGTTTTTTCATGCAAAACTGTTTTGCGTGCTCTACAAACAATGCATGGAATTCATTGAATAACTCAGCACCTTTTTTCAGATTTTTGTGAAAAAAGTTTTGCAGTTCATCATAAGATTTTTCTTTTTCTCCGCTGATCCTGGAAATAATTCTTTTGGTGTATGCATCCACTACAAAAACAGGCTTTTCTGCAGAATACAATAAAATTGAATCTGCTGTTTCTTTTCCTATTCCTTTAACTGACAAAAGCTCTGTGCGTAAATCTTTTTCTGCAAAAAATTTGTTTAAAGAAAAATCGTATTTTTTCAAATGTCTGCAGAACTCTTTTAGATAAACTGCTTTCTGGTTGAAGTATCCTGCAGATTTTATTGCTTTTGCAAGAGTTTGTTTTCTTGTTTTAAGGATTTTTTCTGCATCAATCAAATTTTTTTTGTTGAGACGGATTATTGCTTTTTCCACATTCTTCCAGGAAGTGTTTTGCGTAAGGATTGCACCAAAACACACTTCCAGTTTTTGCTTTTCCGATAATTTTTTTCTGTTCTTGTATTCAGGTTTTGTTTTTCCTTTTTCTGTTACAGGCCACCAGTTTTGTTTTCCATACTCTGAAAAGAGTTTTTTATATAAAGAAAAAGCTTGCATAAAAGAAATAGAAAAGAAAAAGTTTATTACAGTATTTAAAAATCCAATAAACTGCTTTGGCTGTCTTCATTTAACGGCCTTGCATTAACTCCAATCTTTCTTCTGATAGCTGCAGCAAATTCTTTTGAGAAACCATGGCAAGTGAGAACATTTTTTGCGCCACTGTTCTTTACATACTCTAACAACTGATTGAAATCTGCGTGGTCAGACAAAGGAAAACTTTTAGAGCCAAAAAAACCGTTCCAGCCTGAAAAAATTCCAACAGAAACATTTCTTCCAGAAGAAATCTCTAAAGCTTTAACCAAGTCTGGATTCAAAAAATGAGGAGGCATAATCAAAACATTAAATTCTTTCAGGTTGTGATTGAGCAGTTCAAATTTTCCTAATTTTACTCCGCTCTCTATATACACTTGATTTGGCTTTAAAATTGCCTCATGAACCAAGGGAGTTTCATCCAGCAGAGTATTGGAAAGTTTTGTTAATTCCTGTGCTTTTCCAATGCTGTAACCGCCTAAAACCAGCAAGTTGTTTTCTTTTAATTCCTGTTTGCCCCATTTTTCTATTTGTTCGTAAACTTTTTTTCTTTCAGGAAAAGTGTATTGAGGCAAACCATAAGTTGATTCAATCACTAAAGTTTCTGCCTGCAGAATTTCTGCTTTATTGAATAAAATTGAATCGCTTAATTTGAAATCAGAAGTCAAAACAACTTCTCCGTCATTGACTTCAATCTGCGATGAACCAAGAATATGCCCGGAATGAATAAAACGAAAGTTCTTGTCTTCCAAAGAAAACTTTTTTTTGAAAGAAACTTCACTGCAGTTGAATTTTTTTGAGTTTCTGGTTTGAATCAGCTTTTTTGTTTCTGGAGTCATAAAAAAAGTTTTTTCTTTTGAAACAGAAACCTTTGCATGATCTGAATGCGCATGGGTTATAATGAAATTCTTTTTTTTGGATAAAAGGTTTGAAGGGTCAATTATAACATCTTCCAATAAAACCCCTTTGGAATGCTTTACTTTAACCATAAAAATAATAAAAATCAAATAAAAATATAAACCAAAAGGCTCCATTAAATATGGGAAACATATGGAAAACATTCTTGATAGATTGCTGTTTAAATTAAATGAACTGCATGAAAGCATTACATCCAATGAATGGAAACAATACAGCCGAAAAAGTTTTGTGCATGCAGTAAACAAAACAATTTCACAGTTAGAAGATATATTAGAAATAATTGAAGAACTGCAGAAAAGAATTGAAAAAGAGCCTTCAGTTAACTCTCCTGATTTAAGCCCTTTAATTTCTGCTTATAATAAAACTCTTATTACTTTGAGAAGGAATGTTGCATTAGAAGAAGCAAAAAAAGAAGTTCCATTTGATTTAAAGGATAAAACAGAAGTTCCAGAACTATATGCTTTTATTGGAGAAAAAGTAATGTCTTTGCTTCTTAAAACAAGGTTTGGAGTTGAAAGAGTTCATTTGCATGCAGTAAGAGAAAGGGTTACACCTGCACAGGAAAAAGCAACAGCAAAAAATATTTTGAGTTTATTGCAGACAAAAGAAAAAGAATTTGAAGAATTAAAAGAAAAATATGAAAAACTCCAGCATAAAGCTTTATCTGTTTCAATTGCAGACAAAAATGTCCCTGATACAGAAAAAGAGTTTAATGAAATTGCAAGAAAAGTTGAAACAGAAGCAGAGTTAATAGAAAAAAACTTTGAGGATTTCAGGAAAAAAATGGATTCAATAAATTCAGAATTCAATGAATTAAGATTGAAAAGCAAGGTTTTGGAAAATCTTTCAGCCGAATTAACCTCTAAAGGAACTGAATTAATTTCAATGCTTAAAACTGAAAGAGATAATGCAAAACAAATGCTGATGGAAATTGAATCTGAAAGCCTTTCTTTGCGCGGAATGTATTCAAAAGAACTGCTGAAATTAAATGAAGCAAAAGTTCAGATAAAAAGAGAAGTTGAAGCAGAGTTAAGGGAAAAAATGGCAATGGAAAAAGAATCACTAAAAGAAAAAAGCAAATTATTAGAGCAGTTTGAAAAAATCGTTGATGACAGAAACAAAAGAATTACAGAGCTGGAAAGAGATTTAGGCTATAAAAAAGCAAAAAAGATTTTGAATCAGGTGTTTGAATCCAAACCAAAAAAGAAACGCAAGAAAAAGAGAAAATAACTCCTAAGAGAACTTGAACCTTGTTTTATAAAATCAATTCAAATGTAGTGTATAAAAGAAAGGTTTAAATAAACGTAGTGTATAATATTGTTATGGTGTTCTTAAGAAAGATTAAAGATTATTATGTGCTTGCACACTCTGTAAGAAAAGGAAAAAAAATAGTGCAGGAAACAAAATATATCGGCAAGGAACTCCCATCAAAAGAAAGATTAGAGCAGATGAAAAAAGAGTTTTTGAAAGAAATTAAAGAACAGAAATACAAATATTTTTCAGAAGAAGAAGTAAAAGAAATAGAAAAAAAGAAAAACGAATACAAGAAAGAAACAAGAAAACTAAGCAAACTGGAGAAAGACAAATATTTTGAAAATTTTATGATTAGGTTCACCTATGACAGCAGTAAATTAGCAGGAGTAGATGTAACCTTAAGGCAGACATATTTGATACTTAAAGATGGAATAATCCCAAAAGATTTCAAGAATCTTAAAACAGTAAAAGAACTGGAAAACCATGAAAAAGGGGTTGTTGCAATAACAAAACATAAAGGAAAACTAGACATTAAATTCATAAAAAAACTGCACAAAATTCTGCTTTTTGGAGTTGATGATAAAATAGCAGGAAAACTGAGAAGCGAATTAAAAAGAAATGTAAAAATAGGCGGCACTCCATATGTTCCGCCAAAATGGAATTCATTGGAAAAAGAATTAAAGAATTTTTTTAAATGGTATCACTCAGAAAACAGAAGACTTCATGCATTGGAATTGGCTGCATTAATTCACTTGAAAATAATTTCAATTCAGCCGTTTGTTGACGGCAACAGCAGGGTTTCAAGGTTGTTAATGAATTGGGTTTTGTGGAAAAAAAAGTATCCATTAATAGACATTAAAATCGAAGAACTGGAAAAATATTATAATGTTTTAGATGAATACCAAATTGAAGGTAAGGAAAGGCCTTTCATAAAATACATAAAAGAAAAATATTTGGAAAATGAATAAGCTGAGCAGGACCAGGCTAAAAAAAATTATTTTACTTCTAACCAGAACCAGATTGAATAAGGTTCTTCATCTTCTGGTTTGAATATTTCAATCAAAACTTTTTCTTTTTCTTCTGTTGGATCAGAAAAAGAAAGTTCTTCAATAATCCTTTTCTTTTCTGAATTTTCAACTAAAACAGTTTCTTCTACTAGAGTTTGTTTTTTGAAAGAAATCTTGTAAGTGTATTCTGTTTTTTTTCCTTCTCTGTTATCTATTTCAAATTCTACTGGAACTTTTTCTCCTGCTCCTGCAGAGTTAACTATCTTGTCTGGAATCAGATAAACTTGAGTAAAAGTTTCTGGTTCAACTCCAATAAAAGATGCAGCCAAAAGTATTCCAATAACTATAACCAAAACTATTACTAGTCCTTTAAACAGAAAATCATCCATCTTGTCGTCAGTTAAATCCATATTCTCTACAAAAAAATGAAGGAAAGAATATTTAATAGTTTTTCAATTCATTTTCTGCCCAAAACAACAATTAAATTGTCTGTTCTCTGCTCTGCAGTGAAAAATTCTTTTATTTTATAATCTAAAAGAAATTCAGCCCATTTTTCTTCTTCCCAGAGATTTCTATAACCTATCTGGTCAAACCTAAAGTATTCTTTGTTTTTTTCTGTTTTCAATGGAACAGAAAAAATAACCAGCGGAGCAGACTGTAACTGCAAATCCAAAAGCTTTTTCATAAGCAAAGGAGAAAAATGCTCTAAAACTCCCTGATGAGTGACTGCATCAAAAGAATCTTTTTTGAATTTCTTTTTTATTTCAAAAAAATCCATTTCTTTTAATTCAATGTTTCTTTTTTTCCCATAGTTTTTTGAGTTTATTTTTGTTATCTCCAAAAGCCTTGGGTCATTGTCTATTGCAGTGATTTTGTAATCCATTAAAGACAATGCAGAAACAATTCTTCCCAAACCGCAGCCTGCTTCCAAAATCCTTCCTTTTGCTGGAGTGTATTTTTTTACTGTATCTAAATAAGCTTTTTCTTTTTTCAGAACAGATCCAAACATTTTTTCATCCATAATAAGTTTTTTGTATTTCATTGAATAATGTTCAAACCACGAACGCTGGGCAATAATTTTTCCTTCTTCTAATAAAACAACCAGATCTTTTAAATCATCAAAACTTTTCCAGCCCCTGTTTTTGCACACTTTGTTCAGATTTCCATTTGGATTCAAACAGACAGGATGTTCAACCAAATCCATCATAAAAGAATCCTGTTCTGAATCCCCAAAAGCAAAAGAATCTCTTAAATTAAAGTTTTTCTTGTTTATTTTTTCCAAAAGCTTTTTTCCTTTTATTTTTTCATCCCACATTTTATTTGAAACCTTTCCAGTGAATTTTCCTTCTATAACTTCAAATTCAGTTGAAATAATACAGTCAAAACCCAACCTAGAATTCAATGCTTTCAGGATTTCCCTAAAAGAACGGGAAAGGATTATCAGATAAAAACCTTCTTTTTTCAGAAAGTTTACCAGCCCAACAGAACCTGGAAAAACTTTATCATAAGTTCTGACAAATTTGAATGCAAGAGATTGAATTTCTTTCTGGCTTTTTCCTTTAAAACCTTGAGCAAGCTTTAATGTTGCAATCCTTCCTCTTTCTTCATAAGAAATTAATTCTTTTTTGTTTTTTTCTATTGCTTCTGCAATTTCTTCAGAATTTTTTTTCGGAAACTTTTTTCTTTCCACTAACCAGGAAACAAAATCTGCTCCGGCAGAGCCTTTAACCAGTGTTCCATCAACATCAAAAACAGCAAACTTCATTACAACATCAGGCAAGCTTAAGTTAAAATATTTAATGATTAAGTTGTTTCAAAAAACTAGATTTTTCTTATCCCTTCACACATTGGAAAAGCCCTGCAGCCCCAAAAAGCACCGAATTTTCCTTTTCTTACAACCATTTCTAATTTGCAGTCAGGGCATTTTGGAGATTTAACTGAAGCTTTTGCATGCCTTGAACAGACAGGCACTTCCTCTTTATTTAATTTTGTTGCAGGATTACCGCATTTCGCACAATTCATTTGAATCAGAAAAACAGGAAAAGAACAAAAAGGATTTAAAGCCCTTGGAGGGAATCGCACCCCCAATCTCCACTTGACTCGTTTTGATAAAACTTTTTCAAAAAGTTTTTACGAGAGCAATTTTGTTCCTGGGTTAAAAGAATTAAAGTCAGGATATGCCTGCAGAACTTTGCTTATATGTCTTGGGTTTGAAAACCCAACAAACCTGAGAAACCTTCGATATTTTTACTGTTGGTGATTTGGATGCTTTTTTTGGAATTAGCTCTAGAAGAATGAATACCAAGTTTGGCAAGTGCCTGAACTACTTGATCTAGAATTGGCGGATTATACATAGTCAGATTAAATCTCATATAGGGATTACGGTAGATTTTCCTCTTATCAAAGAAAACACAGCCATCTGTATCAAACATTCCACGCAATACCGCCGCAACATGTTGTTCGTTTGAAGAATACAAAATTTCGTCTGGAATCACAATCTTATCAAATTTTACTCCTGTTGAAAAACCAAATCGTTTAATCAACAGTTCAACGAGTCTTTTAGAATGGAAAGTAACACGCATTATATTTTCTTTTTTCCAGATGGAACAAGTTTGAATTTGAAACAATTTCTTTACGGCCGGAATAATGGTTCTGTAATAATATTCATTATCGAGTTTGGCGTGTCCAGTAAAACCGACTACAGCATGGTGACCATATAAACCCATATGGCCATCACCCATAAAAGCGCCAATAAATTCGCACAGCTCACAAGACAGTTCTTGATTTAAATCAAAACAATTCCTTGGAAGACGCGATAACTTTTCCCTTGCAGACTTACGCGCAGCCACAATAAATTCTGAGTGGGAAGCCGATGTTTTTCTACCGCCAATACTCTGCCCCCAATTGGATTGTTTCAAAAAAACCTTTAATTCAAAAAAAGCTCTTTTTTCTGAAGAAAATTGTTCTGCCAAATGCAGAAAGAGCCATTCCGGCAATAAAAGTTTACCATTGCAATAGTACTCAACCATCGATCTTTGGAGACCTATTTTTGCATAAAATTGTTTCCAAGAATCACACTGGAACACTCTTTTTCCAATTTCAAAAAATAAAGTTCTGTCTTCTGCAGAAAAAAAAACCTATTCGATTATAATGCATTGAAATATTTTGTTTTAATCGTTTTTATTTTAATGGAAACCACACTGCTGGTGAAAAAGATGGATAGCCGCCGGTGGGATTTGAACCCACGATCTGCGGTTTACGAAACCGCTGCATAAAACCAGGCTATGCTACGGCGGCACAACTGTTCGCCCAGTTGACATGCGCACACTATCTTCGCTCAAACCTTTGCAAGCAAAGGTTTACGAAAACGAGGGATAAATCCCTCTTCGCTAGATAGAGCTGTAAAAAAAATAGCGCAAAAAGTTATTTAATCTGCGTGAACGTCGTTTGTTCAGTTGAAAGCTTCCATAAAAGCTCTGGAAGAGATTTGATTAAAACTCTCTTTTGTTCAGTTGAATCTCTTTCTCTAATAGTAACAGCCTTATCTTTTAGAGTGTCAAAGTCAGCAGTTAAACTAAAAGCAACACCAATTTCATCTACACGGGCATAACGTTTTCCAATAGAACCTTTTGCATCAAAAAAAACAGAAAGCTTATGCTCTAAAAGATTTTCATAAATCTCTTTTGCTTTTTTATCCAAGCCGTCTTTGTTAACCAAAGGAAACACTCCGGCAATAAACGGAGCAGTTTTTGGGGTTAATGAAAGGAAAAGTCTTTTTTCTCCTTTTTTGGTTCCCTCTTTCAGTGCGAGTTCAAGCAGGACATAAAGAGTTCTGTCAACTCCTGCAGAGATTTCAAAAACATGAGGAATGAATTCTTTTTCATCTTCTTTTACTTTCAAATTAGTTGAAGAGGTTTTTGCATGGCCTGATAAATCATAATCTGTTCTATAATTATTTGCAACTAATTCAATCCAGCCTAAAGAGGTTTCAACTTCAAAATCCCAGCCTTCTTTTGCATAAAACGGCCTTTCTTCTTCTGAAACTTCCCTAAACCTTAATTTTTCTGTTGGAATTCCCAAACCTTGATAAAACTGCTGCAATCGAGCTAAATAATATGCAACCAGTTTTCCTGAAACTAATTTTTTTGAAACTAAATCTTTTGCACTAATTTCTTCTTCTTTCTTTTTTGTATTTAATCTGACTCGAACTTTGAAATTTTCCACTTCCTTGAAATTTGGTATTTCATTTATTTTATCTGGATTAAAAAATACTTCAATTTCCATCTGGCTTATTTCTCTAATACGCAAAATAGAATTTCTTGGAGCAATTTCGTTTCTAAAGCATTTTCCTGTTTGTGCTATTCCAAATGGAAGATTTTTTCGCATTGTTTTTTGAATTCTGCTGAAATTCAGGAAAATATTCTGGCAGGTTTCTGGACGCAAATATCCTTTTAATTTTCCTGTTGCGCCAATATCCAAGCCCATCATTAAATTGAATTTTTTTGTTTTTCCAAGCTTTCCTTTACACTTTGGACATTGAATTTTATGCTTTTCAATTAGTTCATCAAATCTGTCTGTTGGAGTTCCTTCAGTTAATTCAAATTCTGCTCCTAATAAAGAATCTGCTCTGTGCAGTCCATGGCATTTTGAACACTGAACAAGAGGGTCATTGAAGTTTTCTAAGTGACCTGAAGCAACAAAAACTTTTTCAGGTAAAACCTGTGCTCCGTCTATTTCAATAAAACCTTCTTTTTCAACTAAATCTTTTCTCCAGGAATCAATTATTCTGTTTTTAACTGCAGTTCCATAAAAACCATAATCCCAGAAACCGCTAAAAGATTCTCCGTAAATTTCAGCTGAAGGAAAAAAAATACTTCTCCTTAAAGCCAGATCCATTAAAACTTCAGACTTTTTTTGCACCATGATATCAAAATAGCTGTAATTCTTTATAAATAATTTGCGATAAAAGCTTATAAGTGGATTAAATGAAAAGCCTGAAAGAAAAACTTACAAAAAAAACAAAAGAAAGAGTAGCAGAAGCATTTACAGGAAAAGAAGTGCATGTAATCAAAGCAGTTTCTTTAATTGATGAATTAGATAAAATGTCTAATTTGATTTCAGAAAACACAAGAGAATGGTATGGAATGCATTTTCCTGAACTGAATTCCTTAGTAGAAGACAATGAAACTTTTCTGCAGCTTGTCTTGCTTGGAGAAAGAAAAAACTTTTCAGAAAAAAAAGTTTTAGAATTTTACAATAATAAAGAAAAAGCAAAAGAGATTGAATCAAAAGCCAAAACTTCAATGGGTTCAAAAATAGAAGAAACTGTACTAAAACAAATTCAAGAGCTTGCAAGAAAAGGAATTGATTTGAAAAAGCAGAGAAAAGAATTAAATGCTTTTATTGAAAAAGAAATTAAAATTATGCTGCCAAACTTTTCTGAATTAGCCGAGCCATTAATCGCAGCAAGAATGCTGGAAAAAGCAGGTTCAATAAAAAAACTTGCATTAATGCCTTCATCTACAGTTCAACTGCTTGGAGCAGAAAAAGCATTGTTTTTGCATATTAAAAACAAGGCAAAACCTCCAAAATATGGTTTTATTTATGCCCATCCAATACTGAAAAAAGTTAAAAGAAAAGAACAGGGAAAATTAGCTAGAAGTCTGGCATGCAAGCTAAGCATTGCAGCAAGAAAAGATTTTTTCGGCAACAAAACCAAGCCGACAAAATTAGAAGAGAAATTAGAGAAAAGAATTGAAGAACTAAATAAGGAAAAAAAATAAAAAAACTGAAAAAAATTAATAAAAATGATTTTATGCAATTAAAACAAATTTTTGATGGAATTTATTCTGACGGAAGAAGAATTTACACAGAAAACTCTGTTAAAGGAAAAAAAGTTTATGGTGAAAGGCTTCTTTCAGCTAAAGGAAAAGAGTTCAGGGAATGGAATCCTTTTCGTTCAAAACTTGGAGCAGGAATAAAAAAAGGAATCAAAAGCCCAATAAAAAAAGGAAACAATGTCCTTTACTTAGGCGCAGCAGAAGGAACAACTATTTCTCATATTTCAGATATAATAGGAGAAAAAGGAGTAATTGTAGGAATTGATATAAGCGCCAGAGTAATGCACAAGCTAGTGGAACTAAGTAAAGAAAGGAAAAATCTGATTCCTTATTTAGAAGACGCAGGTAAAGTGGATGAAACAAAAAAAGAACTTCAGGAAGTTGTTTTTGATTTTTTGTTTCAGGATATTTCCCAAAAAAACCAGACAGAAATCTTTCTGAATAATGCAAAAACTTTTCTGAAAAAAGGAAATCCTGCAATGATTTCAATTAAAGCAAGAAGCATCAGCCAGAAAAGCGCTAAACAAATTTTAAACGAAGAAAAAAACAAACTAGGAAAAGAGTTTTTCGTCAAACACGCTGTTTTTTTAGATCCATTCCAAAAAGAGCATCTGCTTGTTTTATGCGAAAAGAAATAGTTTCTTAGGCTTGTGCCTAACTTCTCAGAAATGTTTAAATAATCTGAAACACTATAATTAAACATGAACTCAAAAATTTTTGTCGGAATTGCAATAATGATTATTTTACTTTCAGGCTGTTTTGAACCGCCAAAACCTGATCCTGAACCAGCTACAAAATTGGATGACAGTAAAGCTACAGCTAAAAGAGTAAAAGAACTGGTTAATGGAAACAACCAGCTTGCTTTAGAATTATATTCAGAAATAAATGAGGAAGGAGAAAATTTGTTTTTTTCTCCTTGGAGTATTTCTTCAGCTTTAGGAATGACTTTTGAAGGAGCTAGAGGAACAACAGCAGAAGAAATGCAGTCAGTACTGCATTACCCAAAAGACGATTTAACCAGAAGAGCAGCTTTTGCAAAACTATTCAATACAATAAACAAACCAGACAAAGAATACGAACTAAAAACAGCAAACGCTTTATGGGCACAAGAAGACTATAAGTTTTTAGATGAATACTTGAACATAAACAAGCAATATTATCTGGCAGAAGTAAGAAACATGGATTTCAAAACAAAAACAGAAGAATCAAGAAAAACAATCAATCAATGGATTGAAGAACAAACAAACAACAAAATAAAAGATTTAATTCCAGCAGAAAATCTAAATCCTTTAACCAGATTGGTTTTAACAAATGCAATCTACTTCAAAGGAAAATGGTTGAAACAGTTTGATAAGGCTGAAACAAAGCAGGCTGATTTTAAAGTGAGTCCAGAAAAGACCATTAAGGTTCCAATGATGTACTTAAAAGAAGATGAAGATGGGTTTAATTATGCTGAAACAGATGAATTACAGATGCTTGAAATGCCTTATAAAGGAGAAAACCTTTCAATGTTAGTACTTTTACCAAAAAATAGTGTTGAAGAGATAGAAGGAATGCTTAGTGCAGAAAAGTTGAAAGAATGGAAAAGTTTAATGAACGATTATGATGTTGAAGTTTACTTTCCTAAATTTAAGTTTGAAACAAAATATTTTATGAAAGAAACATTTGAAAATATGGGGATGCCAAATGCTTTTTCATATGACGCAGATTTTTCTGGAATGACTGGAACAAAAAATCTTTATGTCAGTAATGTAATTCATCAGGCTTTTGTTGAAGTAAACGAAGAAGGCACAGAAGCTGCAGCTGCAACAGCAGTAGTGATGTATCACAGGGCAATGTCAATAGAACCTCCAAAAGAGTTTAGGGCAGATCGCCCGTTTATTTTCTTAATACAGGAAAAAGAAACTGGAAGCATTTTATTCATGGGAAAAGTTGCAAATCCACTTGAAGGTTAAGCAAGCTTTAATGCTTTTAATATTCTCTGCAATGCAGTAAAGTTAGAGAGCACTGCAATCAAAATTAAAAAGTATACAATGTATTGCAGAGAAAATATTGCACTCAAAAGAGCAAAGAATAAAATCAACAATCTTTCAGGCCTTTCCAATAAACCGCCTTTTAATTCTGATTCCAAAAAAAGTTTTTCTTTTGCCGCAGCTTTGCTGTAAGTTGTCATCATTGTTCCAAACAAACACAAAAAAATCCAGATTTTTGCATCAAAATATACAACAGGAAGAGAAACAAAAGACAATCCAGTGAAAATAATTAATTCAACATAGCGGTCTACAATTGTATCCAAGTAAGCTCCTTTTTTTGTTGTTTTTCCCTGCACCCTGGCTACTGCGCCGTCAATTAAATCAACAAAAGCAGTTAAAGCAAAAAAAACTGTTGCAAGCAAAAAATCTGATTTGGTTAAAAAATAAAAGCAAAGAACTGCAGGAATAAAAGCAGAAATAGTCCACTGATTTGGGTTTAAAGGAAGCTTTCCAAACAGCAAACCGACTTTAATTGAAATTCCCCTGAATTTTTCGCGATTCTCAGAAATCATAAACTGTCACGCCCAGTTTGCATGCGGGCACGGCATAAAGCCGTGCTGCACAAATTATTTTTCATCTTCAATTACCTTTCTCTTTCTCCTTTAATGAATTCTTCAACCATTGTTCTGCAAACTGAATCAGGAAACTGGTGAAGTGGATGCTTCATAAAATAAGAAGAACAAGAAGTTAATTCTCCTCCGATTCCCCTGTCTCTTGCAACTTTGATTGCCCTGACTGCATCAATTGTAATTCCGGCAGAGTTAGGAGAATCCATTACACTCAAACGCATTTCTAATTCTAATGGAATGTCTCCAAACTTTCTTCCTTCCATTCGAATAAAACAAACTTTATTGTCTTTCTGCCAGGAAACATAATCTGAAGGCCCAATATGAATATCATCTGCATGCATTCTCTGAGGCAATTGAGATTGGACTGACTCTGTTTTAGAGATTTTTTTGCTTTTCAGCCTCTTTCTTTCAAGCATATTAAGAAAATCTGTATTATGAACTAAAATGTTTGAACAAACAAACCTTTCAAATGGCTTTGTGCTTATATCATAAACATAAACTGAGTTCAAATTGATTCTTTTCACTTTCTTTATTTTAAGAAAGTGTACCCCGCCATCACAAATCTGTTTTATTTTTTCTCTCTCAAAATAATCTTTAACCTTGTCTAACTGAGAAAGAACTATATATGCCCTTACAGAACCATGTTTATACCCCGTTGTTGATTTTATTTTCCATTTCTTGAAAATTTTTATGTTTGGAACCCTGTGGTTTGCAAATTTCTTTAATTTGTTATTGACTTCATTTAAAGCTTTATTTTTGTAATCCTGAACAAAACCAACTTTATTCTTAAATAATCCCACATCTTCTTTTGAAGAAATCAATCCATGCCACACATATTTTAGAGCGCTGTTGTAACCTGTTCTTTTATCTGCGTATTTTTCTTTGAATATCGTAGAATTTATTCCTAACCTTAAAAACAAAGTTTGAACATCATTCAAAAGCCCTTTAGAAACAGAAGTCCATCTAATCTGTTTTCCAGTAATTCCTCCATCTCCACTGGCATAACCTTTCAAAACCAAGCTTATTTGCCTGTCAGACAAATTAAAAACCCATCCTGGAACACATTTCGTATAAGCATTTCCCTTCAATCCAAAAGCTAGTTTGAATATTTTTGCCAACATCTTGGAGAGAATTCTTACTCTGATCCCGTCATTTCTTATATTGTAGCCTATATTAAAATTGCTGGTTAATTCATCAACAAGTTGCATGCACTCAGGTTCATGGCCACAAGCCAATTCTATATTAGATGAACCTATCCTATCAAAATTACCGTCTGCAAGCCATAAACCAACCAACTGCAAAAGCTCGTCAGAAACAGGAAATTTGACTGGAATTTTTATTTCAGGCTTGCTGTGAACATTCAAAAAACCATCAGAAACTCCATGAATAAACAATTTATCCTGATAAGGAGTCAAATCAATCTCTTTAATGTCACTTGATTCACTAAAAGGCAATACTCTAGGAACTGCAATATAAGTTTCATTTTCTTTTAATTGTTTTATAGGAATTTCACTTAAGATTCCATTATCATCCACAGTAAAAACATTATGGTCTCCTGTAATTTTTATTTTCCTTCCTTCTTCTGTTGTAACCTCAAAAACAGGCTCTGAAATTTTATGCCTTATTAAAGCATCAACATCAGATAAAACTACATTATAATTGTCATCAACAGTAAAACACTGGATTTTTTGGCTGGTTTCATTAGCAATCACAACATCTTTCCCGTCCTCTCTTCTTTCTCCAAAAATATCCAAATAAGAATCTATAAAATCCCCAATATTAACTTTTTTCAAGTCCCCATCAACAGATAAAAGTATTTCCTGGTCTCCTGTAACGCTGTTCCCGCCAGTATTCAACTGATAAGTCCTGTCTAATTTTACTCCTCTGTCAGAAAACAGCTTTGTAAGCACTCTATGAGTAATAGTTGCGCCAAGCTGAGACTTAATATCATCTCCAATAATAGGAATATTCTTATCCCTGAATTTTTTCTCAAACTCTGGATGAGAAGCAATAAACACAGGCATGCAGTTAACCATTCCAGTGCCTGCGTCCAGGCAGGACTTTGCATAATATTTTGTTGCTTCTTCAGAGCCAACAGGCATAAAATTAACCAAAACATCAGCCTTAGTTTCCTTCAAAACTTTTGCAGCATCAACTGCTTTTTCTTCTGAAACCACAAATCTTTTGTCTTCAGGATAATCTTCTAAATGAGAAGCAAAACCATCCAATACAGGGCCTTTTTGTACAACAACATTTAATTCAGGAATTTCTTTCTGGAAAATTGGAGTGCAGTTTGGTTTTTCAAAAATTGCTTTACTTAAATCTTTTCCAACTTTTCTTTTATCAATATCAAAAGCCGCAACAAATTTGATGTCTTTAATTTTATAGCCTGCAAACACATTATGCATCAAACCTGGAGTCAACGCATCTTTTTCTGCAACAGAATTGTAATAATACACCCCCTGAATCAAAGAAGACGCACAGTTTCCAACTCCTGCAACAGCAACCCTAATCTCTTTTTCCACAGAAACACCTTCACAGCCGTAATATAGTTTACAGTCATAAAATATATGGCTTTCCTTCTTTTAAAACCTTTCTTTCTTTTTATTAAAAGAGCAAATGAATTCAGCAGAAATAAAAAGGATTAAAACAAAAACAGGAATAGAAATTCTATGGATCTATATTCTGAAGCTTTTGGAAAAAAAACCCTGCCACTCTTATCTGCTAAGAAAAAAAATCCACAAAGAATTTGAATTTTTGCCTGGAAATGTTACTGTTTATGTTGTTCTGTATAAATTAAAGGCAAGAGGTTTTGTTTCTTCTAAAAGAAAAGAAAACAAAATAGTTTATTCTATAACAAAAAAAGGCTCTGAACTGCTGAAAGAAGGAAAAAAAATCTTTGAAGAAAGAAACAAAATGCTGAAATAAACTCTTTTTCCCTGAAGAAAAAAATACTCCTGAAATAATCTTTTTCTGAAAATTAACCTTTTGGTTGATTTCTATTAAACAACAGTTTTTTTAAAAAACAAAAGAAGTTTCTTGCAGGCCCGGAAGGCCCAGAGGCGGCTCGTTTTCTCAGAACTTGGGCTGTCTCTTTTTTCTGGTGGGAAAATGAACATGATTGAAATGGCCTGCATTAAAGCCTCAAAGGAAAAAAAATTTTATTCAGAAAACCATACAAAAGTTTTTTCTGCAATTCAAAGATTTGAAGAGCTTTATTTAGATGAATTATCCGAACTGCTGGAAATAAACCAAAGGCAGGCAAGAAAAATTCTTGATGATTTGCTTGAAAGGAAATTAATCAAAAAAACAGATTTTAAGTATCATTTAACTGAACCTTTTGAATCTACAAACACTTTTTTGTTTGAAAAATAGATTTAATGCAGGGAAAAAAATTAATAACAGAAAAGCTGTTTATATTTCATGAAAAACAAAAAAACTCTGCTGTTGTTCTTAATTTTAATTTTCTCAGGCTTTGCTTATGCTTGGGATCTTAAATGGGAACCAGAAGAAGAAAACTTTACTTTTTCCGGCTTTTTTGTTTCAGATGAAGATTTTAATTTAACAATGGAACAGGTTTTCACAGATTCGTCGCAATTCAGAATGTATGGAGGATACAGTGAAAACTGGGAAGAATTAACTGCATGCAATTGGGGAAGCCCAAACTGTGACAACCCTCCAGATGAAGACACAAACTTATTCAGGCCTCCAACAGGAAATATCTGTATTCTGAAAAACCTTTATACAGAAAACACTTTTGATTCAGGAGAAAGCAAACACGAAGCAACAATGACATTAAACTGCTATCCAGGAGAACACGCAATCCTTGCAAAATTTTATCATTATGATCTGCTGGGGAATTATAGGCCAGTAATAGTATTAGAAGAAAACAAAACTTTTTACTTTGAAGTTTATCCAAAAGATTCAATTAAAATGAAATCTTTTGAAGTAACTCCGGAAAAACTCAGAAGAGGAGGAACAGTTGATTTTAATGCAACAATAGAAAACAGGTATGACTCAAACTATTTTGACGTTCAGGTAAGATTTGAAGTTTTTGATGAAGACAACAACCTGAAAACAACCCAAATATTCACTAAAAGAATTCTCTCATTACAAGAAGAAGACTTTTCAGGAAGCATGGATACTTCTTCTCTGGAAGAAAAAAAACAATTCAGGGTTGTGGCAAAAGCTTATCTGATAGTAAATGAAGAACTCAGAGCAGACGGCCAGCCAGTGAATGATATTAAAGAAAGATTTTTTTCAGTTTTAGAAGAAGAAGATAAACTCCAAAGCTTTCCGGAAACAGATTTTATTGCAATAGCAGTTGTTTTATTTGCAGTTTTATTTATTTTAAGAAAGGGATAAAATGAAATCAGAATACAAAAGACAGTTTATTCACTTTTTTTTTGGTTCTATAGTTATTATTTTAATCGGCTTAATCGGGGCAACAAACTTTCTTGTATTAAACACTGCGATTCTGGCAGGAGGCTATTTAATTTCATTAGAGATAAAAAAAGGAAATACCAACCTGCCAATAATAAATTATTTTTTGGATTATGCCGGAAGAAAAGAAGAAAAAAAAATTCCTGGAAAAGGAGCTTTAACTTTTTTTTCCGGAACACTGATTGCTTCAGCTTTATTCTACAACAATCCAGTTCTTTTAATCGGCTCAATCATTCCATTAGTTTTCGGCGACAGCATTTCAACAGTTATAGGAAAACTATTTGGAAAAATTGAAATAATAAAAAACAAGACATTAGAAGGCAGTTCAGCCGGCTTTTTGATTTCATTCTTTTATTTATCAATCCTGTTTTCTTATCAGACTGCATTGATTGCGGCTTTTGTCGGAATGGCAATGGAATATCTTCCAATAGACGACAATTACACTATTCCGGCTGCAACAGGCTTTGCTTTAATGCTGTTAATTTAAAAAATGCATATATTTAATAGTATTTTGATGCATAATTAATGCATGGTGATGCATCATGAGAACTACAGTTGAATTTGAAGGAGTAGACGAATTAATTTTATCTAAAGCAGTTGAAGTAGGTTTAGCCAGATCAAAAACTGGCGCGCTAAGAATGGGCGTTTTTGCTTTAAACAGAGAATACAAACTTATTAAAGACATTGAATTAGAATTTGTTGGAAAAAAAATCATGAAAGAAAAAACAAAAATGAATAAAAAAGGAGAAAAATATTTAAGCGAAGAAAAGGCTTTAGCCAAATACAGGTGAATTAATTGGAGTTAAAGCCTTGGAATCTTGTTTTTAAAAAAGGATGGGACAGGCACTTTAAAAAATTTGACAATATGATTCAAAAAAGAATTCTAAAAAAATTCAATCAAATGAAACAGCCTTTAATGGCAAGAGGACTAAAATCTTCAAAAGCTATAGTTGAAGAAGTAGGGCAGTACAGAATAGCATTCTATCAAAATGAAGAAAAACTCCAAAAAGAAATCCACTTTGCCGGAAACCATAAACAATATGAAAAATGGTACAAAGACCAATAAACTCTTTAAAAACATCTATCAAATAATTTTTCGGGCCTATAGTCTAGTGGATAGGATGACAGCCTCCTAAACTTTTTTCGAAAAAAAGTTTAATCAAAAAAGGCGCTTCGCGCGTTTTTGCAAAGCAAAAACCTTTTTGGTGCAGCTTTTTCTGAAAAAGGTGCAAGCTGTGGACCCGGGTTCGACTCCCGGTGGGCCCGTCGCGATTTCGCTCGCGAGTGACGAGAAACGTCCAACCCATTACTTCGTAATGGGTTATAAATTTACACTAGCAGCAGTTAGATTTATTAATAAAAAAAGCGTTCTAGTGTTAATGACCTTAAAAGATTTTGTTCAAAAAAAACAAAGCTTTGCTGATTATAGTTGCTTTTGTTATTTTAGTTTTGGCTGTTTTGATTATTCTAAACTTCAACCAAACTTTTGTTGATGAAAAATATTGTGATGGAGTGACGATTGGCTGTCAAAGAGTGGAAGATGAAACAGGAAAAGAAAGCTGTGTTAATTCATTACAAAATATAAAAAACACATATTACAATTCTCCGTATTATTGTACATGCAATATAACAGAAAAAATATGTGAAGGATATGAAGCAAAATTGTTTTTAGATCATGGCGAAAAAATCCAAGGAAAAACCTGTTCAGATGAAAAAGATTGCATGATTGAAGGAAATCATGGACTAACTTATACAAAATGTATAGCAGAAAACATTGATTCTACTGAAGGAAAATGTTCTAAATGGGATGTTCCAGAAAAAGGATGCAACTATTATATGATTGAAGGCAAGTCAAAAGAAATCTGTTACAGCTAAGAAAACTCCACTTTGGCGTTTGACGAAAAAACAAGGCTTTTTAAATGACAATTGACGAAAGGCTTTTTTAAGGGTTTTTTTCTCATTTAATGCATGGATAAACTTTCTTCTATTATGGCAGGAGAAATCTGCTTAAGCAAAGACCCTGGAGGATCGATGAAAAAATGGAGAGAAATCTTTGGAGTCTCGCAGACAGAATTAGCAGACCACTTAAAAGTAAGCTCTTCAACTATTTCTGATTATGAAGGAGGAAGAAGAGAAAGCCCTGGAATAGGAATAGTAAAAAGACTGGTTAGTGCATTGATTTTAATTGACGAAAAAAGAGGCGGAAAAGTCAAAAAACAATTAGAAAAAGACTTTAAGCCGGCAAAAGAAATTTTTGGCATAAGCGAATTTTTTGCTTCAGTTAAAGGCACGGTGTTTTTGAAAAAAATTGACGGAAAAATAGTTGCAAACTCCAGCAAATTAAAAGAAACAGTAATTTACGGTTATACTTTAATTGATTCAATAAAAGTTATTTTAGATATTCCAGTGCATGAATATATGCTGTTATATGGAAAGACTCCGGAAAGGGCTTTGATTTTTCAGTCAGTGGAAAACGGCAGGAGTCCGATGATTGCAGTTAAAATCGGAAGATTTTCAACTGACATGAAACCTTCAATAATAGTATTGCATGGAGTAAAAAACGTTGATCCGATTGCAATCAAAATAGCTGAAAGCGAAAAAATTCCTTTAGTTACATCCAATAAGCCGATTGAAGCAATAAAAGAATCATTAAAAGAATTTGAAGCATGACATTCTCTCACTTTCAGAGAATGTCTATTTTCGTCAACGGAAAGAAATCTGGATTTCTTTGGGTTGTTAAACTCTGACACAATAAGTGTATCTTCTTTTTTCTTTTCCTGTTTTATCCACTCCGACAACAGAAAAAGAACGGACTACTTTTGAATTATATTTTCTTGCGATTCTTTCAGCTGAAAGCCTTGCTGCTCTGTTAGAAGACAAAATCAAATCAAAACCATTGTTTGTTTTTCCTTTATTTGCTATTCTAGATAAAGGGTCTTTTTTGCTCATTTCTTCAATCAGTTTCTGGAACTCAAAAAAAACTTTTTCTTCTTGTGCAGGGTTTTTTTCCTTAAACCTTGCCTGAATTGTTGCTTCAAAATAATCAGAAGAAATCTTCATACAGGAATCACAGATTCCCGGAACTTTTTCCAATTTGATTCTGTTTTTTAGAATTAAAGGAATTCCTTCAGCCAGTCCTTTAACTTCAATCAATGCATTGGATTCTTTTTCATTTACTTCTTCTAATTCAACTTCAATGTCTTGGATTTCAAAATCTTTTGGTTTTATCCTTGATTTCAAGAAATCAACTAAATTAATTGAATCAAATTCAACCCAATGCCTTTGCACTCTGACTTTATTGCATCTATTGCAGTACTGAAACTGGATTTTTTCCGGAAACAAAATTAGCTGATTATCCTGCAGAAAGCATTCTTTGCAGAAACCTTTAATGAAAACTCCTTCTTTTTTTCCGCATTTGGGACAGAACTTAAAACTCATTTAAAATCACTTTTTGAAGTAAAGCATTGGATTCAAAACCATTGCATAAGTTGCAAGGACTGCAGTAATAATTCTTAATAAAACAAAAACTATTAAAGCTAAAACAGTTATCTCTGCTGTTTCAGAAAAAGAAGCAATAAAAGCAGAAAATAAGCTTAAGATTAAAGCAATAAAAGTTCCAAAAGAAGCTTCTTTTGTATTAGAAAAAGATTTTCTTACAGTGCTGAATACTGAAGCCAAACCTTTTTTTTCAATTACAGCAACAGGGTATATGAAATAAAACAAAACAGTAACCAGAAAAACTATTAATAAAATAACCAAGCCGGAAATTAAAGTTAAAAAAGAATCTCCAGAAACAAAAGAAAAAGAAAAGAATACAGTGAAAGGAATTAAAATAAGAAAAGAAATAAAAAAAGCAATCAGAACAGGAAGGATTATTCTGAAAAAGTTCTGCAAAACTTGTTTGATGCAGTTTAAAACAGAAAACTTTTGTTTTTTCAAGTATTTTTGAATCATTAAAGGATAAGCAGAATTAATCACAGAATCAATTAAAAAAAAGAAAAAAGAAAGAAAAAGCAGAAAAATTGCTGCAGGAAAAATTTCTTCCAGCAGAACAGCTTTTAATTCAACTGATTCAATTAAAGTGATTTCCTGCATTTTCACCAGCAAATTCATTGAATACAATAAAATAAAACCCCAAAGCAATGAAAGAAAGATTTTTGGAAAAAAAAGTTTTGGTTCTTTTTTTAAAACAACAAAAGAGTCTTTTAAAATTTTAAGCAGGTCTTTCATTTTAATCCAACTTTATTTCTTCCCCTAATTTTGGTGCAGCAGAATTAAACCCTTCTTGTTTTAGTTTCTTCTGGAAAACCTTAATTACTTTTTCATCTCCGTGAACACATACAACCAATTCAGGTTCTGTAAGCTTTGCTAACTGGATTAATTCATCCTGTGAAGCATGAGCAGAAAAATCAAACTGCTGGACCTGGTTTTTTATTTTAACTATTTCTCCATCTAAATCCATTTTTCCTTTTTCCATTAAAGTCCTTCCATTTGTTCCTTCAACCTGATAGCCTGTAAGAAAAATCTTTGAGTTTTTGTCTTTGTAAAGTTTTTTCAGATACCACATTATTGGCCCACCTTCAAGCATTCCGGCAGAAGTGACAATAATACAGGGCTTTTTTAACGCTGGATGTCTTTTTCCTTTTTTTACCCAAGTAACAGAATGCAGGGCTTTTCCTAAAGACTTTGGATTCTTTAATAATTCAGGGTATTCTAAAGTTGTTTTTGCAACTCTTTGGCCCATTCCATCAAAAAATATTTCTGCTTCAACTTTGTTTTCATATAAAATGTCAATTATTTCCTGGCTTCTTCCAACAGCAAAAGCCGGAACCATAGCAAAACCATCGTTATGCAAAGTGTTTTGAACTTCTTCTGCAAACTCTTTTTCTAAATCTTTTCTTTCCCTGTGGTTTCTGTCACCATAAGTTGATTCAATAATCAAAACATCAGCTTTTCCTATTCTTTTGTCTGCTCCTTTAAATAATCTGGTTTCTTCTATTTTAAAATCACCGGAATAAATCACGTTTTTTTCTTCTGACTGAATTTTAATCATAGAAGAACCTAAAATATGGCCTGCATCAAACAATTCCAAAGAAGTTGATTCAGAGAGATTAATTTTTTTTCTAAAAGGAATAGTGAAAGTAAATTTTTCTGCAACCTTGATTTCTACAGGAGAAAACATTACAGGAATTCCTTCTATTTTGGCAATTTTCAGAGAATCCTGCCATAAAATATTACTTAAATCTAAAGTCGGCTGGGTCATGTAAACAAAAGGATTAGATTTTTTGAACAACTCCGGCAAATTGCCTGAATGGTCTAAATGTGCATGAGAAATAATTACTGCATCTAAATTTGTTTTAACCGGCAGAGGATATTCTGTTTCATCATGGCCAAGCTTTATTCCCCTGTCTAAAAGAAATTTTTCTCCCACATCCAGCAAAAAAGAGCTTCTTCCGACTTCTCTTGCTGCGCCTAAAGCAGTTAATTTTGCCATAATTATCTTTATTCCTGATTTTTAAATAAAATAGTCTGCTAAAGTTTAAAATAACGCGTTTTTGCACAAGATTTAAATTCATTAAAACACTTAAATCAAAAGGATTGTATGAATTTCATTGAATCAAAAAAGTTAGTGGAAAAATATAAAATAAAATTTGTAAAAGGAAAACTGGTTAAAAACAAAACAGAACTAAAACAAGCAATAAAAAAAACAGGTTTTCCTTTGGCAATGAAAATTGTTTCAGAAAACATTTCACATAAAACAGATGTCGGCGGAGTGCAGTTAAACATTAATACAGAAAAAGATGCATTAAAAAAATATAATCTGATTTTAAGGAATATAAAGAAAAAAAAACCTAAAGCAAAAATAACAGGAGTTTTTGTGCAAAAATTCATTAAAGGAAAACAATTGATTGTCGGGGGAAAAATAGACCAGCAGTTTGGGCCGACAATTTTATTTGGGTTAGGCGGAATTTTTGTTGAACTCTTAAAAGACGTTTCTTTGCGCATTTGTCCTATCACACGCGAGGACGCAAAAGAAATGATTTCAGAAATAAAAGGATATCAGATTCTTAAAGGAATGCGCGGAGAAAAAGGAATCAACCTAAAAGAACTGGAATCTATTTTAATGAAAGTGAATAAGCTGATGATGAAAGAAAAAATAAAAGAACTGGACATCAATCCGCTTATAGCAAACGAAAAAGAAATTATTGCAGTTGATGCAAGAGTGATTGAATGAAAGAACTCAAAATAGATTCTCCTGCAAAAGTGAATCTGACTTTAGATATAATCAGAAAAAGAGATGATGGATATCATGAACTGGAAATGATAATGCAGGAACTGGAATTAAAAGATGAAATTGTATTAAAAGAAATTGAAGAAAACAAAATTATCATTAAATCAAACTCAACTGAAATTCCTTTAAATGAAAAAAACCTTTGCTGGAAAGCAGCAAAGCTTGTAAAGCAAAAGAAAGGGATTGAAAAAGGAATTGAAATTTTTATTGAAAAAAACATTCCAGTTGCAGGCGGTCTTGGAGGCGGAAGTTCAAATGCTGCAGCAGTAATAAAAGGCCTTAACCAAATGTGGGGTTTGAAAATGCAGCAAAAAGAAATGCAGGAAATAGCAGAAAAAATCGGAATGGATATTGCATTCTTTTTATTTGGAAAAACTTGTTTTGCTTCCGGCAGAGGAGAAAAAATTGAAAAAATCAAAGATTTTCCAAAAAGCAGAATCATTATATGCAATCCAGGGATTAGAGTTTCAACAAAAACAGCTTACTCTAAAGTAAATTATGAAAAATCAGGGAAAACTCTTGCTTCGCAGAAAATGAAAAAAGAGATAGAAGAAGGAAAAGCAACAGAAGAACTTGTCAAGCTTTTGCATAATGATTTTGAGTTTTCTGTTTTAAAACAGTTTCCGGAAATTCAGAAAGTAAAAGAGTTAATGCAGAAAAATTCTCTGAATGCATTAATGTCTGGTTCTGGAAGCACTGTATTCTGTTTTCCAGAAACAAAAGAACAGGCAACAGAATTAATGGATTCATTAAAATACAAAACTGTGTTGGAAACTTTCACAATTTAAAAATTAAAGTAGTTCAGCAAATTCTTTTTTTGATAGTCCTGCCTGCTTCAAAATAAAAAGCAAGGTTCCTGGAACAACAACTTTGTGGTTTGGAACAGTTACTCTTCTGAAAGGTTCTTTATTTTCTCTTAAAATAAAATGACTTCCAGTTTGATGGTCAACTTCAAAACCAATTTTATGCAGTACTTTAATTATTTTGATTCAGGAAAGAACAGGAAGCTTCATTTAAGACACTGAAACATCTGCGATTTCCACAGTTTTTTCAAAAAATATTTCTTCAGGGTGTTTTCTAAGACTTTCTAAATAGCCTTTAATTGCATCCTTAATGTTTTCCAAAGCTTCTGCTTTAGTTTCTCCCTGAGAAATACAGCCAGGCAAGCTTGGAACTTCAGCAACAAACCATTTTGTTTCAGAGTCTCTTACTAAAACAATCTTGTATTCCATAAATTCACCCTCTAAATAAATCATTTTTAGAGGAATATAAAAAACTATGTTTACGTCAATTGTGGATCATTTTGAATAATGAGATTCAACATATTTTTCAATTAGTTTAGTAAATTCTTTTGTTAATTCTTCTGCGTTTCCTTTTAAGGTTTTAATTTGTTTTCCGTCAGCAAAAACTATTGCATTAGGTTGTTCTCCTGCTCCAGGCAGGCTTAAACCAATATTAGCGTTTTTACTTTCTCCTGGACCATTAACAATACAGCCCATTACTGCTACTTCCATTTTTTCAAAACCCTTAAAGCCTTTTTCTTTCCATTCAGAAGTTTTCTGCTGCAAAAATTCTTCAATGTTTTTTGCTATTTCCTGAAAAACCGTGCTGGTTGTTCTTCCGCATCCAGGGCAGGAAGTAATTTCAGGAGAAAAAAATCTTAATCCAAGGCTTTGCAGAACCTGTTTTGAAATCTTTACTTCTTCTGTTCTGCTTTTTCCAGGAGCAGGAGTCAAAGAAGTTCTAATAGTGTCGCCGATTCCTTTCTGTAATAAAACAGACAAGCCAGCAGTTGTATGCACTGCACCTTTTATTCCCTGACCGGCTTCAGTTACACCTAAATGCAATGCATTCTCACATTTTTCTGACAACAGTTCATAAGCTTTAATCATGTCCTGCACTCTAGAACATTTAGCTGAAACAACAATTTTTTCATTTGATAAACCAATTTCATTTGCTTTTTTTATGCTTTCAACTGCACTTACTACAAGAGCATCAATTACTATTTCATTGTTTGATTTTTTGTTGTTGTTTTTTGCGTTTTCATCCATTAATTTTTTTAAAACTTCCTGGTCTAAAGAACCCCAGTTTACTCCAATCCTTACCGGCTTGTTGTTTTTTATTGCAACTTTAATCATTGCCTCAAAGTTTTCATCCTTATTTTTTCCAAACCCGACGTTTCCTGGATTGATTCTGTATTTATCCAAAGCTTGAGCGCATTCAGGATATTTTTGCAACAAGAGATGGCCATTGTAATGAAAGTCTCCGATTAAAGGCACTTCACAACCCTGCTCAAGGAGTTGTTTTTTTATTTCAGGAATAGCTTTTGCTCCTGCATCGTCTTTTACTGTTAATCTGACTAATTCACTTCCAGCTCTAGCTAATTCTTTTACCTGCTTTACGCTGGCTTTAACATCTTCAGTCAAAATATTAGTCATTGACTGCACTGCAATTGGATTGTCTCCGCCAATAACAATGTTTCCAACTTTTACTGGAATGCTTTTTCTTCTCTTCATTAAAAAATTAAATCAGAACAGGTATTTAAAGAAATGCATCTGCAATAGAATTAAGAAATTTTATTGTTTCTGCAGTATTTTCAACGAAAAACTTTGCATTAGTTTTTCTTTTTTTTCCAACAAGAAAAGTAAAATCATTTTTTAATGCTTTGAATGCATCTTCATCAGAGAAATCATCCCCAAAATAGAATATCAAGTCTTTTTGTTTTCTTTGTTTTTCCTTAAGGATTTTTTTCACTGCGTTTCCTTTATTCCATCCTTTAGGCTTTGCCTCCAAAACCTTTGCGCCTTTAATTACTTCCAGCTGTTTTTTTGAATCAATTTTTTTTACTAGCTTCCTGAAATCCGATTTAATTTTCGAATGCTTTTTTTCTGAAACATTTCTGTAATGGATTACAAAAGCATATTTTTTGTTCTGAAACAGGATTCCTTTTATTTTAGAAAACTTTTTTTTTGAAGCTGAATCGATTTTTTTAATTAAAGAAACTGTTTTTTTTGCTTTCTCAAAGAAAAATTTATTTTTCTGGGAAAATTTTATTTGTATTCCATGGTTTGAAACAAGAATCAGTCTTTTGAAAGGAAAAAAACTATTTAATTCTCTGTGTGATCTTCCGCTGATTATTGATACAACAAAATTTTCTTTTGAAGAAAGTTTTTTTATTGTTCTAAAAACTTTTTTTGTTGGTTTTGCCTGCTCTGGTTTCGGCTTAAAAGAGACAATTGTTCCATCATAATCAAGAAAAATAAAAACCCGCATTTTAATCAGTTTTTCAGTAAAGTTTTTCCCATTCCTTAAGGAAGTTTTCCAGCCATAAAGAAACATCATTTTTTTCTACCCTTTTTTTTAAGAGCTTGAATTTTTTTCTTTTTGTTACAGGTTTTATCGTTAAAGATTTCCTGATTGCTTCGACCATTTCATTCTGATTGAAAGGATTTACCTTAATTGCTTCTTTTAGTTCTTCTGATGCCCCTGCAAAACTGCTTAAAACCAGTGCTGAATTATTTTTGCTGTTTGCTGCAATAAACTCTTTTGCCACCAAATTCATTCCATCAATTAATGGAGTGACTAAAGCTACATCTGCTGCTTTGTAATAACCAACTAACCTTTCCTTTTGAACAAACCTGTCCAAACAGCGTATTGGAACCCAAAAGAGTTTTTGGTATTCTCCATTTATCTCTCCTGCAAGAACATCAATTTCCTTTTCTAGTTTCTTGTACTCTGCTGTTTTTGCTCTAGAAGGAGTCAATAACTGAACCAAAACAACTTTTTTTTGAAAGGACGGATGTTTTTTCAGAAAGGCATTAAATGCTCTTAATTTGTTTGGAATTCCTTTTGAGTAGTCAATCCTGTCTATTCCTAATAACATAAATTCAGCGTTCAGGCTTTTTCTTATCTCTTTTTCAATTTCAACTGGTTTTTTTGACTCTGAAGTTTTCTGGAATTTCTCAAAATCTATTCCCAAAGGAAAGTTTCTGCACAAAATTTTTCTTCCCTCAAATTTTAGTGCTCCTTTTTTCGATTTTAATCCGAATTCTTTTTCAACACAGTCCAGAAAATTTTTTGCATACAAAGGAATATGAAAACCTATTAAATCTGCTCCAAGAATTCCTTTTAATATTTCTCTTTTCCAGGGAAGAATCCTGAAAATTTCCCATGGAGGCCAAGGCAAATGAAAAAAAAAGGCAATTTTTGCTTTTTTTCTTTTTTTTCTTATAAGCTGGGGGGCAAGCATTAAATGATAATCTTGAACCCAAACAAAATCACTTCTCTTGAATTGCTCTACAGTAATGTTTGCAAACCTTTCGTTTATTTCTTTATAGGTTTCCCAATATTCTTCATTGAACTGGATTTTGTCAACCATTAAATGAACTAAAGGCCAGATAACTCTGTTAGAAAACCCAACATAATAATTGTTTACCTCTTTTTTTGAAAGCTTTATTCTTCTCAGCCAGTAAAAATTTTTATCTTTTCCTATTTTCACTCTATGCTTTGGATCAGTTACCTTAAAATCCGCGCTTCCAGAACCCCATGCAATCCAAGTGTTTCCTCTTTTCAACATTAAAGGATCTAAAACAGAAACAAGGCTTCCGCCAGTACTTTTAAGAAAAATTTTTCCTTTACTAAAATAATGAGAATAAGGTTCTCTGTTTGAAACAAGAATCAATTTTCCTTTCTTTTTTTTCTTCTCCGAATAAGACATAAAAAATCCTTTCTTTAACCCCCAAATGCAAATACTAGATTTTTCACTGATAATCAAAGAGGACAATCAATTTAAACTTATCTTCCCTAAAAAAATTAGCATGGAAATATTAAAAAAGTACTCTGAAATAGTAGGAGAAAAAGAAATCAAAGAAATCCTGGAAGATGCTTCTCCGTTAAGCGAAAGACATTTTGTGCATATAAATTCAACTCATTATGGAGGGGGGGTAGCAGAAATACTTAACAGCATGGTTTACTTAATGAACGAAATTGGATTAAAAACTGGGTGGAGAGTAATAAAAGGTTCTCCTGATTTTTTTGAAATAACAAAAAAATTCCATAATGCTATGCACGGAGAAAAAATAAACTTAAGTGCAATAAAAAAGAAAATTCACCAGGAAACAAACAGAAGAAATGCATTAATGCACCATGTTGAAAACCATGATTACGTTATAGTGCATGACCCACAGCCTATTCCTTTGATAAACCACTACAAAAAAAACCACACTTGGATTTGGAGGTTTCATTTGGATTCAACCAACCCAAACAGAGAAGTATGGAATTACTTGAAAGGTTTTATAGAAAAATATGATGCAGCAGTTTTCTCGCACTCCAAATACATCCAAAAACTTAAAATCCCCGCTTACATAATTCACCCTTCAATTGACCCTTTAAACGAAAAAAATATGGAAGTAAAAGAAAGAAAATGCAAAAAGTTTCTCAGAAAAAGGGGAGTGGATTTTGACAAGCCAATTATCTCAATGATTTCAAGGTTTGATAAATGGAAAGATTTTCCAAATATGATTAAATCATTTGAAAAAATAGAAAAAGAAGTTAACTGCAAGCTTGTTTTGCTTGGGAACACTGCAGATGATGATCCAGAAGGAAGAAAAATCTACGATAAAATAAAAGAAATGGTTAATGGAAATGATTCAATTACTTTGCTGACAGAAAACAACAGTTTTCTCGTAAATGTTCTGCAAAGAAAATGTGAAATAGTTTTCCAAAGGTCAATAAAAGAAGGATTTGCTTTGACTGTAAGCGAAGCTTTATGGAAAGAAACTCCTGTAATAGCAAGCAATGTAGGAGGCATTCCACTGCAGGTAATAAACGGAAAAACAGGCTATTTAGTTGAAAACAACAATCAATGCGCAAAAAGAGCAGTTAAATTACTAAAAAATGAAAAACTGAGAAAAAAAATAGGAAAGCAAGGAAAAGAACACGTGAAAAAAAACTTTTTGATTACAAGACATTTAAGGGATTATCTCAAATTATTCAAAGAACTGGAACTAAAAAAACTGAAAACAAAACAAAACTGATTCTTCAGAGTTTTGGGTTGAATTTGGGTGTAAATTTGGAAAATTCTATTTAAAAGGTAGGATAATACTATTTCAGGTTTTAAACGGAGGTGACAAAAATGAACAAAAAAATTATAGGAATTTCAGGAATTCTTTTTGTATTGCTTGCAGCAGGAACAGCAATGGCTTTAGCAAATCCAGAAAATACTGGTTCAACTCAGGCAAAACCAATGTATAAAAACTTTGACCCAGCAATGATGGAAATAAAAGAACAAATAATGGAAGCAGTAGAAAACGGAGATTACGAAACATGGGTTTCCCTCCATGAAGAAAATGGCCTTCCAATGCAAGGAGGCATGTTTTCAGCAATCAATGAAGCCAACTTTTATTTGCTTTCAGAATTGCATGAAGCAAAACAATCAGGAGACTTTGAAAGAGCAAAAGAAATCTTTGAAGAACTAGGAATAGAAAAAGGACAATTCAAAGGAAAGCATAAAATGAACAAAGGTTTTGGAATTAAAGGAAAATTTTCAGGAAACTGCCCTTACCTGAATTCTTCAGAATAATGAAAGAAGGTTCCCCCTTCTTTCCCTCTATTTTTTTTTTATTTTTTACTAAGGTAAATCAGAACCAATACTGCAATTAAAGTGAAGATTGAAGGAATAATTGTAAACGCTCCCATTCCTGCGCCTTTTAAACCAAACAGCGAATGAAACAAAGGATTGTCGCTAATTGAAAAAGAAAACAAAGCTAAACTCATTACAACTAAACCCAAAGAAAATTGGGATTTAATTTCACTATAGAAAGAAACATAAGTGTGAATTAAATAAATTAACAAAACAGTGTTGACTACAGAAATGAATGTTTTTATCATCATAAAGTCTTCATAAAAAGCTTTCATTCTCATCATTCCATCTGGTTTACCAGGCATAAAATAATGCAGCAAAAAAGACAATATATAAATAAATACAAAAGTTGCAATCAAAACTCCTGCAGTCTGGATTAAAGCATTTTTTTCTTTCATTTCTTTTCCTCCTTTAAAATTTTCTTTTCAAACAATTTTTTAAACAAACTCCAATTTTCCTTCATTTGAGGTGAAACAAAAAACATCTGGCCGTATTTGTCTCCTGTTTTAACTATCAATTGGTTTTCTGAAAGCAGAGAAATATGGTGCTGGGTTGTCTTGTAATCTAATTTAAGTTTTTTGCTTAAAGCATTAGAGTTCATTGGTTCTTTTTCTAAAGCAAAAAGAATTCTTGCACGGTTTTTTCCGCCTTTAGAGCCTAAAATCAGCCAATAAAGAAGCTGCTGAAAAGAGTCCATAAAAAAAGATTAGTTGAATTAATTAAATAACCTATGGGCAAAAACAGAATTTTATTGATTTTTTTTCTTTTGATTTTCTTATTTGGCTGTATAGAAGAAACTGATTTTTTTAGTTGTAAAGGAACAAGAGAGGTTTTTGTTTCCAGAGTAATTGACGGAGACACAATTGAAGCAGAAGAAAAAAAAATAAGATTGGTTGGAATTAACACTCCGGAAAAAAAAGAAAAATGCTTTGAAGAAGCAAAAGAGTTTTTGGAAGAACTAGTTTTAGGAAAAAAAATCGGATTAAAAGGAAAAGAAAAAGACCGTTATGGAAGGATTTTAGGAAGCATTTGCGTTAACGAAAAATCAGTCAACAAAAAACTCTTGGAAGAAGGTTTTGCTCATTATTATTCTCCAGAAGATTTTCCTGAATTAGAGGAATTACAGGAAAACGCAATGCAAGAAAAAAAAGGGTGCCTTTGGAGAGAAGGAACAGAAAAATACATTCAGGAAAAATGCATTAAATTAGAGAAACTGGAATTCAACCAGGACAGTTTAACTGGAGAATATGCTGAATTTTCAAATGACTGCGATTATTCAATTGACTTAAATGGATTTTATCTGAAAGATGAAGCAACAAATTTGTATTTTTTTCCTGCAGTTAAACTTAAAGGAAAATCTTTTGTAAGGGTTTTTTCTGCAGACGGAGAAGATTCAATAAATGAATTTTACTGGAAAAAAGGAAATGTCTGGAACAATACAGGCGACCAGATGTTTTTGAGGAACAGCAAAGGAATTCTGGTTGTTTATTACAGTTATGACAACATTTAAATTAGTTTTATTGAATAATTAAAAAGCATGGACCTTATTTATGTTTTTGGAAGCGTTATAATAGTCAGCCTTATTTCTTTAATTGGAATATTTACTGTAAGCTTAAACAAAGAACTACTAAAAAAGCTTGTTTTGTATTTAGTCAGCTTTTCTGCAGGCTCTCTTTTTGGAGGGGCTTTTTTGCATCTGCTTCCAGAAGCAGTAGAAGAATATGGTTTTGGAACAGAAGTTTCACTTTACCTTCTTTTTGGAATAGTTTTCTTTTTTGCAATAGAAAAAGTAATTCACTGGCACCACTGCCATGGAATAGCTTTTGGAAAATGTGAACTCAAAAGCTTTACTTATATGAATTTAATCGGAGACGGAGTGCACAATTTCATTGACGGAATGATTATTGCAGGAAGCTATATGGCAAACACTAGTTTAGGGATTGCAACAACAATTGCAGTAATCCTTCATGAAATACCCCAAGAAATAGGAGACTTTGGAGTATTGATTCACGGAGGGTTTTCAAGAAAAAAAGCTTTGGCAATGAATTTTCTTTCAGCTTTAGCCGCAGTACTTGGAGCAGTGGTTGTTGTGCTGCTTGCTTCAGTAACAGAAAATCTGCTTGTGTTTTTACTTCCATTTACTGCAGGAGGATTTATTTACATTGCAGGCTCTGACTTGATTCCAGAACTGCACAAAGAATACTCTATTGGAAAATCTGTTGGACTGCTTTTGGCTTTTATTGCAGGCATTGGAATAATGTTTTTGTTTTTGCACTAGAAAATAAGAGAGGTTTAAAAGAGGTAAGGAATTCAAAACTAATATTAAACCTGTTTTTATTAAAACTTAATTTTAAGGAGGTAACAAAATGAAAGTAATAGTTTATTCTACTTCAGCATGCCCTTACTGCAGCATGGCAAAACAATATTTTAAGGAAAAAGGAGTAGAATTTGAAGACATTGATGTTTCAGCAAATCCAGAAAAAGGACAAGAAATGGTTGAAAAATCAGGCCAGCAAGGAGTTCCGGTAATAGATATTGACGGAAAAATCATTATTGGCTTTGATAGAGCAAAAATTGATGAAGCTTTAGGCCAGTAAAGCTTTTTCTTTCCCTTTTCCTTTAGAAAATTAAATTAAGTACTTTGAAGCAATATATTATAGAATAACTTCATAAGGAGGGATTAAATGAAAAAGTTGTTAATTACTTTAATTTGTTTCACTCTGATTCTTGGAATTGCTTTTGGTTTTGAATACAAAAAAGGGCCATTAGAAAAAGTAAAAATTATTCACTACAAAGACGGAGAAAAAAAAGTATTCAAAGTAAAACCAGAAAAACCAGTTAAACCTAAAAGAATCACTTGCTATTCTTTTATTTCTAAAGGAGCTAAATGGAAAACAGCAGAAGACTATTATATTAACCCTTTAAACAGTGATTTTTTAAACGCTGACTTTGTTAAAACTTCAGTTGATTTAGGAGTTACAGAATGGGAAACATACGGAGGAAACATCTTTGGAAACAGTTTTTTGGATTACAATGCATGGTTCAATGACGATGAAACAGACGAACTGAATACAGTTTCTTTTGGTTTCTATCCAAATCCAAATGTTATTGCAGTAACTAATGTTTGGGGATACTTTGGAGGAAGACCATCATACAGAGAAATAGTTGAATGGGATATGCTGTTCAATGATTTTTTCCTTTGGGGCAATGCCGACTTTAATTCAACTGTAATGGATTTACAGAATATTGCAACACACGAGTTAGGCCATTCAGCAGGACTAGCAGACTTGTATAATTCTGATTGCTATTGGGAAACAATGTTTGGTTATGGTTCTGAAGGAGAAACATACAAAAGAACATTGAATTCAGGAGACATTTTTGGAATCCAAAAACTTTATGGAACATAACCTTTTTTCCAAAAAGCTTAACCAAAAAAAGGGCTTAAGCCCTTTCCTTATTCTTTTTTAAGCTTTTTCTGAAACTCTTTTTTAAGCACTGGCACGATTTTTAATCGTGCATGCTCTACTGAAAGTAGTGCTTCGCACTAAACTGACGAAACAGTTTATGCCCTGGTAGTCTAGCGGTTAGGATACGGCCCTGTCAATCCGCCCTTTCTTTTTAGAAAAAAGAAAGTGTAGGTTGCCCAAAGAAAAACATGTTTGAAATAAAATGGTTTTTTCTTTTTGGACAACTTGTACTTTTTCTTTTTTCCAAAAAAGAAAAAGGACAGAAAGGCTGTGACTCGGGTTCGATTCCCGGCCAGGGCGTAACCCGTCAAGTCAAACGCCTCCACCGGCTGTTTTTATATATTTTTCGGTTGAGGAGGTTTGGTTTGAATGGAAAAAATATATTTGATTGATTACAAGAAAAGACTGCAACAAGAACTGGAACGAATCAAGAAATCAAAAATTTCAAAAAAAAATAAAGAACTAATTCTGAAATACCATTCTTTTGATTCCGCACAAGGATTAAGCCTGCCAAGGCTTGAAAGAAAAACTGAAATACTCCGTTTGATTGCAGAAAACTACAAAATAGAATTCAACAAAGCAACAAGAGATGAATACGAAAAAATGATTTGTGAAATGAACGGAAAATACAAGGATGGAACAATCTGGACATACAAAAAAATTCTAAAAGTATTTCATAAATGGATGAATGGCGGGGAAGAATATCCTGCTTGCGTGAAATGGTTTAAATTCAAGGAAAGCAAGAACACAAAACTGCCAGAAGAAATGTTAACACAAGAAGAAATAAAAAAAATGATTCATGCATGCGAACACAAAAGAAACAAGGCATTAATTTCTTTGATGTGGGAAACCGGTTGCAGAATAGGAGAAATCGGAACCATGCAAATGAAACACGTTTCTTTTGACGATTTTGGCTGCCAAATTGTAGTGAACGGAAAAACTGGAATGAGAAGAATAAGGTCAGTAAACGCTGCACCTTATTTATTGGAATGGATTAACTCCCATTCCTTTAACTCTGACCCAAACTCTTTTGTATGGATTAACATTCAAAAAAATCATGGCAAAAGAATAGGGTATGCAAGCATAGTGAAAGTTTTGCGTAAAGCAGCAAAAAGAACAGGAATAAAAAAACCCATTAACCCCCACAACT
>JAFCDN010000010.1 GCA_017609625.1 Candidatus Iainarchaeum sp. | reverse complement strand
CACTTTTGCAGATAAGAGAACAGTATTAAATTTAATTGGGCATGAATTTAAGCCAGGAGAAACATTGGAATTTAACGTAAATTATATTTCTGGAACAGGAAACAGAATTATAAGATTAATTTATGATGGATTGCCTTTGGATTCTGGCATAATGAGAGATTGTGATAGCTATAATTCTGGGGGTTATGCAACAAGTGGGGATATAGGTTACTGGAATGGAGAAAGTGAAGTTGGAAACAACTTTGGTTTATGGCACATAAAAATTGATTTTTTGAACTCAACCTCTGTTAAAACCACTTTTGTAAGACCTGATGGAAGCAATTTTACTTATACCACTCACTGCCCTGCTTTAACTTATCCTATTAGTTTTGGAGTAGAAACAACAAATGGGCATAACGGCAACATTCATGCAGATTATGACAATTTCTATATTTGGAAAAAGGAATAAGACAAAAAAAAGATTAAGTAGAATGAATACAATTTAATTATGGCGTGGTCTAATCTCCAAAAAATGTATTATAGAAATGCAAATATAAAATACAAAATAGTTGAATTAAGGAAAGAAGGATTAACTATTAGGCAAATTGCAGATGTTACAAAAATGTCTAAGTCTGCAGTTCACAGATTACTCAAAAATGTTGAAAAAAGACCCAATTACTTTAGTATTGTTGGAATTTAAAAAAATACTATAACTTTTGTCCCGTTAAAAGAAAAGAAACTGCATTGGGACAAGAAATTTAGGGTGCTCCGTAAAAGGTTAATTTTCAGAAAAAAGCAATAATTCTATTTAGAATATTAGTTGAGTTCCTGACTGATTACATATAGAACCTGTTACAGATTGATAAGGAGAACCAGCAGAATAATTTTGTTTAGAATAAGGCCAATTCCTTCCAAACAGGAATCTTCCTCCTGAAGCACCCATCTTAAACACCGATTCAGATATTTTTGAGTCAGATAATTTTTCCATTGACTCTGCAAAAGTATGCGCGTTATCTATTGCAGTAAGAGGATCAACGAATTCTATTTCATGGTTCCCATTTGAAGAATCCAGATGAATTGTAGAACCTCTGTAATTAATTGGGTTTCCACTTTGTTTCTTTAATTCATAAAATTTTATAGCAGTAGGGTGATTAACTAAAGCAAGATGAGTATCAACAACTCTAAATAAGTAATCTTCAGTACCTATTTTCGTTCCTTTGTATTTATTTTCAATTGCATCAATTAACTCAAGAGCCTGTTCTATTGCACCAGCATAAGCTAATTCAGGAGTAAAAGAGATTGCTTCTTTAATTATAATTAGAATTTTATTTTGGAAGTATTGAATTGAATTATTTTTTGTTTTAGGAGTATATTCTGAAAAATCTAAAGGAAATTGCTCACAAAAAAGTCTCTGATCTAATTTCTTCAGAAGTTCCTTTGATTTTAGTCTAATAGGACAATCCAAAGTAAATTTATGCAATCTCCAAAATAAGTTTCCAATTGGCTTTTTCGCTGATAGACCTACTAATTTCGAACAAAATCTTTTTGTAGAATATTTATGATAATAAAGATGCCCAAATTTCCAAATCAAGCCTTTTTCTGTTAATTTCTTAAGCTGGTTTCCTATTGTTCCCTTCGTTTTTCCAGTTTTTTTGCACAATTCATTATTTGTATGGCGTTTTTTTAAAAGAAGCAACAGAACCAGTTCTTTCTTAGAAATTTTTATTTTTTCTGGAATAGTATATGTACCAGTTCGACTGTTTTGTTCGAATATTTCACCCATTAAACTCACTTGTAATGTGTGCTATCCGTTCCAGAAAAGTAAAGCCATTTGTTATTGAAAGCAATGCTCCCCGTGCTTCCTGCATCCAAAAATTCATTTACTTTTCTTAGAAAATTAAAATATTGTGGATAAAATTTTTCTTTATCTTTTTCCATAATTTCCCTCCTAAATATTAATGTTCATTGAAAAATAATATCTTTTTTGGTTAGGAATCCAAACAAGCTTTTTTGTTTTTTGCAAATTCTATTTAGAAAGAAATCTTAAGTTCTATTTAGAAAAGTCATATTGATTTGAATTCTCCATCCAATCCTTTTTCAATAGATTTTCTCCTAATCATTTGAATTAATTCTTCATCAAGCATTTTTTCCCAGAAATTATCAATTCTTGCCCTCTTATCCTGCATCTCAATTGCTATTTTCATATCAAGAGGGGCAGTGCATTTAATGCAAAAGCTGTTATCGTGAGAATTAATTTCCCCACACCTCTTACATTTTTTTGGGCTCAAAATGCTTTTTTCTTTTTCTTCTTCTTTTTTTATTCCTGCACTTCGCAAAATCGCATCATCAACTTGCTTTCCAGACAAGTGAACATAAGTTGCTGGCTGGTCACTTCCTTTTGCCCAACCAAAAAATTCTTTTAATTGGCTTTCAGTTAAATCTTGGGCTAAACTTGTTGCTCTTGAATGCCTGAAAATATGAGGGTTGCAGTTTTTATTTATTTTTGCTTCCTTAAAAGTTTTAGCTAAAAGCTTTCTCACTGAAGCATACTCTAATGCTTCATCTCTTCCAACTGTTCCAATTCCAATCCATAAAGGAGCATCTTTTTTTTCTTTTAAGGGATGCAAATTCATCCATTGGACTAAATAAGGAGAAGAAAGAATCAACCTAACTCTTCTTGGACCTGTTTTCCCATTCACATTTATTATTGCTCCGTATTTGTCATAATGTACATTCTTAATTTTAACTGAAAGAAGCTCTCCAATTCTTGCACCAGAATCATATAAAACTGAAATTAAAGCCTTATCTCTTGGGTGTTGTGCAACAGCAATTAATTTTTCTACTTCCTTTTCAGAAAGCATTTCTTCAGGCAATTTTTTCTTGCTGTTTTTTATATTAGTTTTAATCCAATCAACATTAGGGATTGCTTGTTTTTTGTTTTCATAATCTTTTTTAAGCCAATTATAAAATTTCTTTAATAGAACACGATAATCCCTTTTAGTCCACTCCGTGTAATCTCGTGATTCTATTTTTTTCATTAAATTTCTAATATCTTTTTCGGTTGCCTTGTCAAAATCTTTTTTCATTAAAGGAATTAATTGCTTTAATCCAGAAATATATTTGGCTACACGAATTTTGCTTAAGCCATCAGAAATACAATCATCACTGAATTGAAGAATTAGTTTTTTGTTCTTTGAAGAAAAAGAAGTATTTTCTTTAATTGACTTTAATTGTCTTCTGAAATTTTCTTCTGAATGATGTATGTCAGTCATCCAAAATTAATTATATCCAATTCTCTTTATAAAGCTTGGGACACGGAATTAAGGTTTAAAGCTGAGAGAGGGATTCGAACCCTCGATCTTCCGCTTTCTGCCCCTTTTCTTTTTTTCCGAAAAAAGAAAAGGTGTAAGTTAGCCCAAAAGAAAAAAAGGAAATATTGATCAAAAACATCTTCTCTTTTTGGGCAACCTGCACAAAGTTTTCTCTTTGGGTACACATAGCCTTTCTCTTTTTCTAAAAGAGAAAGGGTTGTCTGCAGGCGGATGCATAGCCTCTCTGCCACCTCAGCGACTTAAAAGAAATGGTTTGAAAAAGCTTTTAAATCAGATTTCAATGCAAAAGAGGGTATTTAAAAAGTTTTTCCAACAAAAAATTTTAAGTAGAAAAGCTAATTCTATAGAGCTTTTATTTTCCTACAAAAGTGATTGTAAATGGGTTTAAGACCTGGCAGATGTTATAGAACAACAGAGAAAAGAGCCTTTACTAGGGTAGCCGTTAAAGTACATAAAAGAAATTACATTGGATCAACTCCTGGGGTAAGGACAAGACAGTTTAATGTAGGAAATCCCCTGAAAAAATATTCTCATATTGTAGATTTAATTTCAGAAGAAAAAGTCCAGATTAGGGATAATTCTCTTGAATCAACAAGAGTTGCAGTAAACAGGGAAATAACAAAACATGTGGGAAAAGAAAACTTTTTTATGAGGATAAGGATTTATCCTTTTAATATTTTAAGGGAAAATAAACAAGCGCAAGGAGCAGGAGCAGACCGTGTTACTAAAGGAATGAGCCATCCATATGGAAAGCCCATTGGAAGAGCAGCAAGAGTAAGAAAAGACCAGAAAATTTTGAGTATTTTGATTGATGAAGAACATTTAGAGATTGCAAAAAAAGCTTTGGATAAAGTTAAATCAAAACTTACCTGCAGAATTTCAGTTAAAATCGGAACTGATGTTAAATCAATTGGAACTTTACCAAAAAAGATGAGAATAATAAAGGAAAAGGAAGAAGAAGAAAAAGAAGAGGAAAAGAAAGAAGAAGAAAAGAAAGATGAAGGCAAAGAAGAAAAAGGAAAAGAAAAAACAGAAGAAAAGAAAGACGACAAAAAAGACGAAAAGAAAGACAAGAAAAAAGAAGGAAAAAAGGAAGAAAAAGGAAAAGAAAAGGGAAAAAAGTAATTTAAGCTGATTCATCTATTTTTTATTAATGAAAAAATATCTTTTTGTTTTAGGAAGAGATCCATTACTATCAATTGCAGAAATCTTTGTTTTTCTTAAAAGCAGAAACATTGAATTCAATCTGGTTAAAAAAGAAAACGATGCCGTATTGATTGAATCTGATTTAAATCCTAAAATAATTGAAAAGCTTGGCGGAACAGTAAAAATAGTTGAAATTTCGTTTGAAGGAAACTCTCTGGAAGAAATTGAAAAACAGATTAATAAAAAAGAATTAATTGAATGGATGAATCAAAAATTCAGTTATGCAATAAGCTTTTTTGGAAAAGAATTAGAAGAAAAAATAAAAGCAGAAGAGTTTTTTAAGAAAAGATTTAAAGAAGAAAAAAAGAAGGCATTATATAAAAAACATAAAGGAAAAAAATTTGGAAGTTCTCCAACTCAAGTGCATTCCTGGAATCTGATTCAAGAAGAAAGCGATTTTGTTTTCTTTAATTCTGGAACGATCTTTTTTGGAAAAACTGTTTCCTGTTTTAATCCAAAAGAACTTAAAGAAAGAGATTTAGGCAGGCCTGCACAAAGCAAATTAAATGCTGTTTCTTTAAGACTGGCAAGAATTTTGATTAATTTAACCGGGGTGAAAGAAAACCAGACTTTGCTTGATCCTTTCTGCGGAATAGCAAGTGTTTCACAGGAAGCAATATTTAAAGGAATAAACACAATTGGAATAGAATTAAAAGAAGAAATAGCAGGAATGGCAAGGAAAAATCTTGAATGGTTTGAAAAAAAATATAAAACCGGAAAAACATGGAAAATAATTCAGGGAGACTCGGCTTTTATTAAAGAAACTCTACAGGGAAAAAACTTTGATGCAGTTGCTTCAGAACCGTATTTAGGGCCTTTGCTTAAAAGAAAACCAAAAGAAAAAGAAGCAAAAAAAATAATTTCAGAGCTGGAAGAACTTTATTCAGCTTTTTTCAGAAAGCTTGGGATGATTGTAAAAAATCAGCGGATCGTTATTATTTTGCCTGAAATTGAATGTTCTAATGGAAAAAAGATTGGATTAAATGAAAAAGTTTTTTCAAAGTTTTTCAAAATTGTAAATCCTGTTCCTGGAATAAAAATTTTCGCTTACTATTATATGGAAAAAGAAAGCATAATAACAAGAAAAATCTACTTACTAGAAAAAGTCTAATAGTTTTCGCACAGCAATATAATGCAATTCCTTTTCTTTCTTTGGCCAACTTACACTTTCTTTCTTTTGGAAAAGAAAGAAAGGGCAGATACATTAAACTTAATAATAACTTTAGACTTTCTTTAATAGAAAAGTGATTCTATGAAGAGCATACTCTGGTTTAGGGAAATAAAAAAAGAAGACATTGCATATGTCGGAGGGAAAGGCGCAAATCTTGGAGAAATGGTAAATGAAGCTTTTCCTGTTCCAATGGGTTTTGTGGTTACTGCACAGGCTTATTTTAAGTTTATTGAAGAAAAAGGAATCAAAGCAGAAATCATCCAGAAAATTGATTCAATTGATGTGGAAAAAACAGAAGAACTGGAAAGGATTTCAAAAGAAGTAAGAGAACTGATTTTAAGGACTCCAATGAACAGAATGCTTGAAGGAGAAATAAAAGATGCTTACTCTAAAATCGGCGAAAAAAAGATTGCATTTATTTCCACCAGAGAAGAAGAATATGTTGCAGTAAGAAGTTCTGCTACAGCAGAAGATTTGCCTGAAGCGAGTTTTGCCGGGCAGCAGGACACTTTTCTAAACATTAAAGGAAGAATGGACGTAGTGGAAGCTGTTAGAAGGTGCTGGGCTTCATTGTTTACTGCCCGGGCGGTTTATTACAGAAAAAAACAAGGGTTTGAAACAGAAGGCATTGGAATTGCAGTTGTAGTGCAAAAAATGATTGACTCAGAGATTGCAGGAATTTTATTTACTGCAGAACCAACAGGAGACACAACAAAAATGTTAATTGAAGCTGGCTATGGTTTAGGGGAAGCAGTTGTTTCTGGAAGCATTACTCCTGACACTTATACAATAGAAAAAGGCACATTTAAAATAATTGAAAAAAAAATAAGCAAACAAGAATGGAGCATTGAAAGAGCAGGAAAAGGAAGCGAAAAAAGAGATGTTCCAAAATCAAAACAGTCAAAACAAAAATTAGGCGACAAATTTATTATTTATTTATCAAAGATTGGAAGGCAGATAGAAAACCATTACAAAAAGCCAATGGATATTGAATGGGCTTTGCATGAAAAACAATTATATATTGTTCAGGCAAGGGCAATAACTACTCTTGGAATAAAAAACAAAATGGAAAAAAGCAGGTTAGTTGAAACTGATGCTGAAATTATTGGACAGGGTTTAAAGGCCTCTCCGGGAATTGCCACAGCAAAAGCAGTAATAATTCCAGAAGCAAAAGATGCATCAAAAGTAAGAGAAGGAGATGTTATTGTAACAAAAATGACAAACCCAGACTGGGTTCCAATAATGGAAAAAGCAAAAGCAATTGTTACAGAAGAAGGAGGCAGGACATGCCATGCATCAATTGTTTCAAGAGAATTAGGAATTCCTTGTGTGGTTGGATTAGAAGATGCAATGCAAAAAATCAATGATGGAGAAACAGTTACAGTTGATGGATTTAATGGAATAGTTTACAGGGGAGAAGTAAAAGTTGAAGCTCCAGAAGAAAAAGAAGAAAAATTGTTTGAAGATAAAGAAGAAGTGCAGGAAGTAAAAGAAGAATTTATTGAAGAAGGAGAAAAAATAAGTGAAAAAGAAAAAAATGGAATTCTAAAAAAGCATTTAGTGGAATTATTAGAAGAAAGAGCAATCAAAGTAAAAGTTAATGTTGCTCTTCCAGATGCAGCAGAAAATGCAGCAAAAACAAATGCAGACGGAGTTGGATTATTAAGAGCAGAGCATATGATAACTGAATCAGGAATGCATCCGGCAGAATTTATTAGAGAAGGAAAACAAGAGGAATTAGTGGACGCAGTAAAAAAAGGAATAAAAAAAGTAGCTGAATTATTTAAAGGAAAACCCGTATGGTACCGGACTTTTGATGCAAGAAGCGATGAATTCAGAAACTTAAAAGGAGGAGAAAAAGAACCAGAAGAAGACAATCCAATGATTGGCTGGCATGGAATCAGAAGAAGTTTAGACGAGCCTGAAATCATTAAAGCAGAATTTAAGGCAATAAAAGAACTTGTAGAAGAAGGGTTTGACACTCTTGGAGTAATGCTTCCGTTTGTGATTTCTGCTTCAGAATTAAAAAAAGCAAAAGAGCTTGCTTTAGAAGTTGGATTGACAAGAAAAGAAGTTAAGTTTGGAGTAATGATTGAAACCCCTGCTTCAGTTTGGGAAATAGATGAATTAATAAAAGAAGGACTGGATTTTGTTTCTTTTGGAACAAATGATTTAACCCAGCTTACCTTGGGAATTGACAGAAACAATGAACATATACAAAAACTTTTTTCTGAACTGCATCCAGCGGTATTAAAAAGCTGTGAGCATGTAATAAAAAAATGCAATAAAGCAGGGGTAATAACTTCAATCTGCGGTCAGGCTGCATCAAACGAAGAAATGGTTGAAAAACTCGTAGAGTATGGAATAAAAAGTGTTTCAGCTAATATTGATGCAGTTGAAAATATTAAACGGCATGTTTTGGTTTTAGAAAAAAAAGAATTACTGGAAAAACTTGAAAAATAAAAGGAGGAAAAAAATGGACAAAAAAAGAATACTTTTTATTGCAGGGTGCCTTGCAGCAATAATACTGACTATTTCACTTGCAAAAACTTCACTGACAGCATCAGGAGATTACTGGTATCTGCTTATAGTGCTTCATGGAGTTACTTTAGTCGGTGCTTTAAGCATTATTTACAGTTCAGTTTTTGAGGAATAAAAGTGAAAAAGCGAAAAAATAGCTTGGGTTTTGCCAAAATTTAAATAGTTAATTCACTCTAATTCTGTAATGTTAAAGTTAGATGTATCAAAAGCAGTGAAAGAAATAAAGAAAAAAAAGGCTAAAACTGTTGTATTACAGATTCCAGAAGGACTGAAAAGCAGAGCTTTGGATTTAGTTGAACTTTTAGAGAAAAAAACTAAAGCAAAAGTTGTTTTAGTAATGGATCCTTTATGGGGGGCCTGTGATTTAGCAGAAGAAGAAATGAAAATGTTTTCAGGAGATTTATTGATTCATTTAGGGCACAGCAAATTCTGTGATTCAAAAATAAAAGTATTGTATTTGCCGTTGGAATATAAAGTAAAAGAAGTTTCACTTGAAAAACTGGAAAGGATTTTAAAAAACGAAAAAATAAAAAAAGTTGGCTTGATTTGTGCAGTACAATTCTTTAATTCAATGAAAGCAATAGAAAAAGGATTAAAAAAGAAAAAATTCACTGTATTAATTGAAAAAGGCGGATCAAAAAGCACTGTCCCAGGCCAGGTTTTAGGATGCGACCAGAGTGCAGTAAGAAAATTAGAAAAAAAAGTTGACGGCTTTCTTTACATTGGCGACGGAATATTCCATTCATTAGGTGCTGCAGTTAATTCAGACAAAAAAGTTCTTTCATTTAATCCATTAAACGGAGAAATAAAAGATTATAAAAAAGAAAAAGACCTTTATGTAAGAAAAAGATATGGCGCAATTGCAAGAGCAAAAAACGCAAAAAGCTTTGGCATTCTTTTGAGCAGAAAAAAAGGCCAGTTCCAGAAAGAACTTGCAATGGAAGCCAAAAAAAATATTGAAAAAAAAGGTTTGAAAGCTTTTTTGTTTTCAATGGACCAGATTAAAGCAGAATACCTGCTTGGGATTAATGTAGATTGTTTTGTTAATACTGCATGCCCTAGAATAGTGGAAGATAATCTAAATGACAAGCCAGTGTTAAATGCAAAAGAATTAGAGGAAGCTTTAAATTAATCCTGTTCTTCTGGTTCAGTTCCTTCTGGAGTGGATTCAACTATTGTTCCATGAAACTCTGAACCTTTAATTGCGTTTTCAAAGTTTTCTAAATCCTGCATTTTCAAAACAAAAGTTGTTATTTTACTTCTGTTTAAAATCATACATGCAAATGAATCTAAAATCGTGTTTTCTCCGGGATTTCTGGAATCAGTTCTTGCAAGAATTCTCATTAATTTTTCATGAGACATTTTTGGAATTAAATGCGCGTTCTTTGAATAACGAGGGTCAGCATTAAAGACTCCTTCCTGATCAGAAAGATTAACAAAAATCCCTCCAATGTATTCTGCAATGCTTGCAGCAACAGTGTCAGTGGTAAAGCCTGGAATAAGGCCTCCAAAAATCGGAATTTTTTTTGCATCAAGGATTTCATGAATTTTTTTAACATCAGTTAAAACTTCAGGAAAAGCTCCTTCAAAAGCCTGGATTAACATTAAAGCATTTAATCTTGTAACAGTAATTGCAATTTCATCCAACACAAAATTATTCTCTACACCTAAAGTCCTTGCAGTGGCAATATAGTCTCTTGCAACTTTTCCTCCGCCTGCTACAAGAACAAACTCAAATCCTTCTCTTCGCAAATTGTTAATAGAGTTTGCAAACTTCGCAATTAAAGCAGCATCAACTTTTTCTCTTGCAATCATTGAGCCTCCGACAGAAACAACAACCACAGGTTTTACTGCAGAAGTTGAAACAGAAGAAGCAGAAGAATCTTCCTGGTTGTAGTTTTCAAACATCTCAAACATAATATCAATTATAAAGAGAGCAAACAACTATAAAAACATATTTTTTCTTAAATATTAAAGCACTGTTTTTACTAAAAAAAGATGATTTTTATGGATGGCGATTCAGTAGAAATTTTCAGAAAAAAAATAAAAAAACTAAAAAATTTCAGAGGAAAAGGTACTGAACTGATTAGTTTATACATTCCTGAAAACGCTGATAGAAGTTCTGTTATGGGGCAGATAACAGAAGAGTTAAGCCAGAGTTCAAATATTAAAAGCCCGCAGACAAGAAAAAATGTTCAGGGCGCATTAAGAAAAATAAACAATTTTTTAAAGCACATTAATTTTAAAATCCCAAAAAACGGTTTGGTGTTGTTTTGCGGAAATGTATCTGAAACAGAAGGAAGAAACAATATAAGGATGTTTCCTGTTAATCCGATTAAAGCATTGAAAACAAAATTATACTGGTGTGATTCAACTTTTCATTTAGATCCATTAAATGAAATGCAGGAAACAAAAGAAATTTATGCCTTAATTGTGCTGGATAAAAGAGAAGCAACAGTTGCATTATTGAAAGGAAAAAGCTATGAAATTGTAGGGCATTTTACTTCCAATGTTGCAGGGAAAACGCGTGCAGGAGGGCAATGCCTGCATCCAGAAACATTAATACAGTTAAATGACGGTTCAATTATTCCAATCAAAGAAACACACAACCCTCTTAAAGTAAAAAGCATAAACTTTGAAGATTATTCTTTTGATGATTCAGACATAAAAGATAAATGGGAAACAAAAAAAAGCTTTTATAAAATAATTACAAAAAATCCAAGAACAGAAATTGTTTCTTCAAAAGACCATTTGTTTTTTACTGCAGAAGAAGAAATAGAAGAAAAAGCTGCTGAAGAACTAAAAGTCGGAGACCAATTATTAATGCCTGAAAAACTGGAAATTAAAGGAAAAATACAAACCATTGAATCATTTGACTGCTTTAATTCATACAATATTACAAAGAAAGGAAAAAATACTTTGATTGATGCAAGAAAAAAAGCAGGGTTTTCACAGAAAAAACTGGGAAAAAAATTAGGGATAACCAAAACAGGGGTTTCAGTAATTGAATTAGGAAAAAGAAATGTAAGAAAAAATTTGCTTAAGAAACTATGCAGAGAATTAAATATTAATTTTGAAAATTTTATCAAAACTAAAACAAAGGCTAATTCTGAATTATTTATGCCAAAAAAATTAACAAAAGATCTGGCTAAAATAATTGGCTATTTTGCTGGCGACGGAAGTTTTGAAAAAGAAAGAATAAGTTTTTCTGAACAAAGCAAAGAACTTACAGAATACTATAAAAACAAAACCTCTAATTTTTTCAATGCAAATAATGTAATAAAATTCAGAGAAAATAAAGGTTATCATCAAATAAGAATTTATGGAAAGCCAATTGTTAAATTCATTGAAAAAAACTTTCCTGAAATAAAAAAAGCAAGAGACAGCGAAATACCATTAAAAATACTGAAATCAAAAAATGATGTTCTAGCTGCTTTTATTAAAGGGTTTTATGATGCAGAAGGATATGCAACAGACAAAAGAGGAATTGGATTAGGAATCAACAACAAAAAAATGGCTGAACAACTTCACCTTTCATTACTAAGGTTTGGAATTATCTCTTCACTTCATAAATATGACAACAGAAGAAATTTTTATTCAGACAATCCAAGGCATACAGTGGACATATCAGATAATGAATCACTAAAATTATTTTCAAAACTGATTGGTTTTAGCCTGAAAACAAAACAAGAAAAGCTGGAAAAACTAATTAAAAATCGAAAGCAAATTAGAAGCAATGTAAGACAAATGTTTGTTTCAGGAAAAAAAATCAGAAAAATGATTGAAAAACAAGGATACAATCTTGAATTATTTCCTAAAGTAAACAATTTTTTCAGAGATGAAAGAAAAATGAGCAAAAGTGTTTTTGCAAATTCAATAGTTTCACATGTAAAAGATAAAAAGTTGAAAGAAAAACTGGAAAAAATAATGCAAATCCCTTTAATTCCAGTAAAAATCCACAAAATAGAAAAAGTAAATAAAAAAGCAAAACTAGTGGACATTAGTGTTTCAAATCAGAATTTTATCGCAAATGGATTAATAGTCCATAACAGCGCACACAGATTTGAAAGATTAAGAGAAGAAGCAACACAGGATTTTTTCAAAAGAACAAGCGAAAAAATTAATTCAACCTTCAAAGAATATGGAGAGAAATTAAAAGGAGTAATAATTGGCGGCCCTGGAATAACAAAAAACAAATTTCTTGAAAAAGATGAACTTGATTACAGGCTAAAAGAAAAAATCATCGGGACTTTAGACACTTCTTATACTGATGAATCAGGAATAAGGGAAATGATTCAGAAATCAGAGCAGCTGCTGAAAGACACTGCTTTAATGAAAGAAAGAGCTTTGCTTAATAGATTTATGGAAGAAATAGTAAAAGAGGGATTAGTAACTTATGGAGAAACAGAAGTAATGCAAGCTTTAGAGGTTGGAAAAGCAGAAACAATTTTGCTTTCAGAAGGAATTGAATGGACTGCAATAAGATTTGAATGCACTTCCTGCGGAAACATAGAAGAAATAATTGTAAAAAAAGAAAAGCCTAAACTGAAATGCAGCAAATGCAGTTCAACAAAAATTGAAGAATTAGAGGATTTAGAGTTTGCTGAATTCATGGAAGAAAAAGCAAAAAACAGCGGCGCAGAAGTTAAAATAATTTCAACAGAAACCAGCGAAGGAGAACAGTTTCTAAAAGGGTTCGGCGGAATGGCGGCTTTCCTTAGATACAAATAATTTCTAAAGGGTTATCTTTATGCAGGCTGATTTTTACACTAAAACAAAAGGAGTTAAAGGAAGAATAAAAGAAAGAATAAAAGACTTCAAGGTTATGGAAATAAGTGAAGAAGGAAAAGAATGTGAATTATGGCTGGATGAAGATTCACTGGAAAAACACAATGCTTTGGAAATTCCGGAAAACAAAAATGAATGCAAATTTTTGCATATGGAAATGCAAAAATTCAATTTGGATGTAAATGAAGCAATAAGAAGAATTGCAAGATTTAATATGGTTTCAAAGAAAAGGGTTTCTTATGCAGGAGTGAAAGACAAAAGAGCAATAACCTCGCAAAAAATCTGTTTTTTCAAGCCAGATGTGGAAAGGCTGAAAGAATTCAAAAGCAAATTCGTAAAATTAGAAAAGCCGGAATGGAAAAAAGAAAAACTAAGGATTGGCATGCTAAAAGGAAACAAATTTGAAATAACCATAAGAAAAATTGAACTTGAAAAAAAAGAAACAAAAAAAAGAATAGAAAATTGTTTTAAAGAAATGAAAAAAGGGATTCCAAATTATTTCGGCGAACAAAGGTTTGGGGGCATTAGAAAGGTAACTCATTTAGTTGGAAGAGAATTTGTTAAAGCAAACCCTGAAAAAGCAGTTATGATTTATTTGACTGAAACAAATTCACTGGAAGAAGAAGAAATCAGAAATGCAAGAAACAATCTGAAAAAAACAAGAGATTTTAAACAGGCATTGAAAGAGTTTCCTTTAAAATTCAGGTATGAAAGAGCAATAATTGACAGCTTAAACAGAAAACCCGAAGATTTTGTAGGGGCTTTCAGAGTGCTTCCAAAAGCTTTAAGATATATGTTTGTTCATGCTTATCAGAGTTTCTTGTTCAATAAAATAATTAAAGAAAGGATAAAACATGGAATTGGATTGGAGAAAACAAAAGAAGAGGTTTTAGTTAACGGCCTGCCTTCTGCACCATTAATCGGGTTTGAAACAATTTTTACAGAAGGGAAAGCCGGCAAAATTGAAAAAAGTGCTTTAGAAGAAGAAGGAATTGAATTAAAAGAGTTTTATGTCAAAGAAATAAAAGAAATGTCTTCCAAAGGCTCAAGAAAAGAGATCGTATTGTTTCCTGAAAAAATAAAACTTGAAGAAATAAGTAAAGATGAATTTGAAGAAGGAAAATTAAAAGCAAAGATAAGCTTTTATTTACCAAAAGGCAATTATGCTACTACAGTTTTAAGAGAAATAATGAAGGAATAATATGGAAGAAATTATTTATTTTTTTTTTGCCCTGGTTTTTTCAGGAACAGGAGTTTACTTGTTTGACAGATTCAGCAGGAAAAAAAATTTTGCTTTAGGGATTGACATTAACAAAAAAGAGCAGAATAAAACTCCTGAAGCCACAGGAATTGTTTTGCTTGTGCTTTTGTGGATTTTTGTTTCTGCAGTTAGTTTTCTGAATGAATTCAGAATAGAAATTTTTTACTGGCTTGGATTGGTTAGTGTTTTTTCTTTAGTGGGTTTTGTAGACGATACAACAAGCAAGTGGAAGAAAAAAGGATTGAGCTGGAAAGAACGTGCTTTTCCGGTAATAATTGCTTCTTTTGTTTTTGGTTTTCTGGTTTCAGGAAATATTGTAAATGCAGTTTTGCTTGGGTTTTTTGTCGGAGTGTTTTCTTCCTTTCATAACAGTTTTGCAGGGTTAAACGGCTGGGAGGTTGGCTCAAGCTACATTATTGCATTATTTACTGCTTTTTTGCTGATTGGAACAGGATTTTTTCTTTATGCAGCGATTATTTTGGCTTTAATTTTAGGTCTGCTCGTGTTTAATATTTTCCCTGCAAGGGTTTTTCCAGGAGATTCCGGAACATTGTTTATGGGAAGCACAATAACAGGATTGATTGCATTAACAATGCAGAAAGAACTCTTAATTGTTTTGGCTTTCTTTTATCTGCCTCATTTAATTGATTTCTTGTTTCTTAAAATGCTTACAAACCCAAAAGACCCTACTCAAACAAAAATCAAACCATACAAAATTTTGGAGAATAAAAAGCTCGGGATTCCTGATTATACAGGAAAAACAAGGTATGATTTTGCAAAGCTCTTAATAAAAATTTTTGGCCAGCTTAAAGAAAGAAATATTGTTTTAATAATCTGGTTAATAGTTACAGTCAACTGTTTCTTCTGGCTTTTTGTTTTTGGGAAAATTACTCTTTGATTTCTATTTTGAATATTCCTGCAATCAGCAGGCTGAAAATTGTAGGAAAAATTAATCTTACAAAATTAAACACAATCAATACCGCCCCAATCTCTGGAAGTGAAAGGGTTTCATTAACAAACCAGGGAATTGAAAGCAAAGTTAGGCCTGCAAATTCAACCAAACCAATTCCGCGGGGAAGAAAAGGGGTTCTCTCTAAAACAGAAATTACTATAAATAAAACAAGCAATGGAACAAAATCCAGTTGTATTTTAACAGAAAAAAAACTGAACTGAAATGCAAGGAATTCAAAAACATAAGAAAGAATTGAAATAAACAAAACTATAATAAAAGACTTGAAAGTTAATTGTCTTAGCTTTTTAGAGTAAGAAATGAAAAATTTTTCCAAATGAGCAAAAAGAGAAATGTTTTTTGAAAGAAAACCAAAAAAAGAAATAACTTTTCCTGTAAGCCTTCTGCTCAAAGGAAAAACAAAAAAAAGTGCTGCAAGAGCTATTACAAAAAAACCGCTAAGCAAAGCAAAAAAAGTGCTTGAATCAAGTTCTGCTTTAGAAATAAAAAAAATCAGAATAAAAAGGAAAAGAATCCCTAAAATCAGAAATTTAGTGCCTTTGGCTATCATTGAAGAGGAAATTGATTCATTATAAGGGATTTTAAAAAAACTTTTTAGTTTCATTAAACGCAGTGCTTCTGCACCAAACTGAACTGGAGTTAAGGCTCCATACAAAGAGCTGAAACCCACAATAAACAAGTTGGAATAGCTTACACTTGAACGCTTTCTTATAAGAAACGCCCATGAAACAAGCCAGATAAAAACAGAAAACAAAAAGAAAAAACAAGCTGCAGCAAAAAAAAGCCAGTTGATTTGAAGCAATTCAATATGTGCATTAGTCCAAAACAGTATAACTGTAATTACTACAATAAAAAAAATCAGGGAAAAAACTGATTTTTTTATTAAATTTTTCATAAGAGTCAGCCGGTAACAGAATGCAAAAGCTCATTAATTTTATCAACAATTTCCTGTGAATTGTGATACATTGCAGTTAAAACCTGCTGCAGCATTGGCAGACCTTCTTCTTTTGCCCTTGGCCTTAATACAACAGAATTATTGTACATTTCTACAACAGGCTTCTGAAGCTTTTCATCTGCCGGTAATTTAACTATAAACTTGAAGTCAGTTGAGTTTTCCAATAAATTTTCACACTGTCTTGCAGTTATTTTCTCATTTTTTGAAGTGTCCCCAAAATTTGTCTGGCAGTAATCTGTTTCCCCTTCTTCATTCATAACCAGAATAACAGAAGAAACTGATTTTCCTACTGCAGAAAAAACTCCTAAAGTTAAAGCCAGATGACTTGCAGCTTCAGGCAGGTTTGATTCATCCTCAAAAACTTCTGAAACAACAATAAAACTGCTTCTCTCTTTAACTGTTTCAGAAAAATATTTTTGCGGAGAAGAAAAAGAATTAGAAGAAAAAATTACTCCATTAATTTCTTCAGAGTAAATGAATTTCTGTTCTTCTGGATAAAATAAATAAACTCCTGCTAAAATAAAAATTAAAATAATAAGCGAGTATGCAATCAAATTGTTTCTTTCCATAAGAATAAAACCACACAAAAGAAATTTAAAATAAACTTATAATTAAAAAGGAAAAAACTCTAAAATAAAAAAAAAAGAAAAAGAAAAGTAGGATAAACCTACTTATTTGTATTTACAGATTGTCAATTGCATTGATTAATTCTTGTGCAGCGGTTCCTGTGTCGCCTGCCTTGTATCCTGCAACAATTATGTCTCCATCGCTTGTTCTCTCAGCAACAGAGTCTCCTGATTTAGTCAATGCTGACTTCAATGGAGTTCCGTCTGCAAGAGTAACACCTTCAGCTAACTTGTTGACTTTCCATCCACCAACAATAATATGTGTTGCTGATGACGGTGATTCATCATATGTTACAAGTTGGCCTACTGCCAATGGTGACATATAGGTTGTTGGAGTTACAGTACATTCTCCTGTTCCTGTTCCTATTCCACCTTCACATGTTGCGTTATAGTTGACTTTTGTCACAGTAACTCTTGTTCCGCCTGTAGTGCTTCCTGTTTCTCCTTCAGCTATTGTCAAATCTTCTCCGCCAGTAACTGTTTTGCTTGTTCCTGTTCCAGAAATCAATACTTCTGCTTTAGGTCTGTTTTCTGGTATTGTAACTTTGAATTCATGGTTTAACACCACAATCTTTGAACCCCAATCAGTGTATGCCCAAGAAGGAACTGATGCATCTGAGCTTTCACTCAATTGCTTCAATCCATTATAGTCTGCTTCTGCTCCGACACCAGAACTGCTTAATTGAGTGTTTGGAAATATCATCAAATTTCCTGTTCCTGTGTCAACATGAGCATTTATGTCATAGACTGGTGCTCCGTCTTCGTCTTCGTCAATTTCAAAGTTTGCTGTGAAGTATTCTGTTTGATTGTAGTTTGTGTCTCCATCTAAATACAAAGGCATTTTTGATGTGTGTGGCAAATAGAATCCATAGTCATCAAAACTAACATCTTCTTGTACGTCTGTTCCTGTAAGAGACCAAGTTTTGCCATATTGTGTGGTTTTGCTTTGTGCATCAAGTAATAACCATAGTTCTGAAGTAGAACTTCCTTCTTCAACAATAACCTCATATTTGTGGGTTATGTCGCTTGCACCTGCAAGGGTTATTATGTCACCTGTACTGTAGTTGTTATCTGCATAGTATATTTCCTGTATTAATGTTCCTGTAGTAGTTCCTTTTCTGAAAGTAACATTTCCATCGGCTTGTAAATATATGCAAGTGTTGCTGTCACTAACTCCGGTCATTTTATAGTTCATTCCGTTAATGTCAACATGCTGTCCAACGTTTACATCAGTTCCAGCGACTATTGCGTTGTTTGCTCTTGGTAATGCACCATCCATTTGAGTGTAGTTTATGTCTGTTATTGATACTGGTTCTCCGTTAAGGTAGTTTGCGTCACCAATACAAGAATATCTTGTTCCTGAACCGTCTGCAGCACTAGTTCCAAACACATTTAAATCTGTTCCGCTAAATGCATAGGAAATGGTTTTTCCATCAACAACAAAAGAACCTGATCCATCACTATTAGATATTCCTGACTCATATATATACAAAGGAACAGTGTGTTGTGCTTCATATGTGTTGTCTCTGTATAAGAGTTCTCCGGCTTTTATTTCAATTACAGTTGTTCTCTCTGTTTTTGAAACTCCTGTAAAGTCTGGTAATTGCAGTCCAAGGAATTCTAAAGTTCCAAGACCTTCTGGAAATGCTGCTTTATCTCCTACCTTTAAGGCATCAAAACCAATAAAGTCATACTTTGACTTATTGCTGATGTTAATGTCCTGCAAGTAGTTTTTGTCTGATGAAAACCCTAAAGTTACTTTCCAGTCATAGTCAGCATCTACTATTGTAGCGTCATAAGGATATCCTTTGTTATGGTATAACCTTATTCTTGAGCTTCCTACAAGAATTGTTGGAGTGTATACTTCAGCGTCTGAAACAACTGTTTTCAGGATTTCACTGATGTTTACAAGAGTGCTTAAAATTGGTTCTCCTGTGTCATCTCCATAGAATATTACATCTACTGTTCCAAAGTTGTCGCTTTTCACTAAAGTTCCATCTTCTTTATACAAAGAAAGTTGTATCTTTTGTGTTGAGCCAACAGTCCCTCCGGGTCCTACTTCAATGTAATATGATTCTCCGTCATATCCTTCTAAGTCAGTTATTCTGTCTCCTTCTGAATATCTTGTTTCTCCTGATGTTTGGATTAATTCAACATATTCGCTTCCTGCTGTAGGTGTGCTTGTTTTCAACAAATAGTCTGTTCCAAAGAAAGGAATTCTTACATTATCGTTTGCGTCATCTGTAAAAGTTGTTGTCCCTCCTAATGCTTCTACTGCTGGAACTCCTGTTCCTAAATTCAAATTATATTTTAGGCCATTTGCTGATATTTCTGCAATCAAGTCGTCATTGTCTTCTCTGTCAAACTTTACGTCTGATGTAAAGTAAAGTCTTTCTTGGATTGAAGTTGTATATTGTGATCCATTCCAGGTATATGATTTTGCACCATTGTAATACAATGAAGGAACACTTGCTTCTGTTACAGTCTGACTATTAAAGTTTGTTTCAGTAGCTGTTGAATCCATATAGTCAAAGAAAGCTTTTCCTCCTGTAACACTTGTGGTTCCGCCGACACTTAAGTCAACAGTCAAGTCAGTTACTGAAGGAGTTGCTCCACCAGAACAGTCTGCTGCACCAACTGCAACTGTTTTTTCTGCATAGGCTTTAGATCCAATTGCTGCTGCAATGTTTCCTGCCCATACACCGTCGCTTACAGCTGCTTTTTTTCCAACAACAACATCTACATTGACTGCAGTGCTAGACATTAAGTCTGACTTTGTCAAAGAGATAGCTGAAGCCATTGGAGCTAGAGCTGAACCAACTAAGGCTACTCCTGCTGCAACTGCTGCGAGCTTCTTTATATTCAATTTCATACTTTATTTCACCTCACAATTTCAATAAAAAATAAGAACCATTATATGCAAACTGAAGTCCATACAAGAGATTCAGTCCTACAACTAAAGGCTCTAATATTGAATATAATGTTTTATTTAAATAGGTTTCTGTTTTGAAAAACAAAGAAACCCTGCCAAAACAGCCAAATAAGGGCTTTTTTTGGGGAATTGTTGAATTTTGCTTCGTGTATTGACGAAGCCTTTTTTTCGTGTTTTTCAGAGAGATTCACCTTAAAAAATACTTGTTTTTTTATACAATTTTTTATGAATTTTTCATACAATTTTTTGTTTAAAGAAAGAATATTTTTCTTTTTATTTAATTCATTTTTTTGAGAATTTTTTTCTTTATTCATAGAGTTTTCTGTTGAATTCTGATAATTCTTCTTTGTTTAATCTTGTTGCAATAAATTCAGTGTAAGAATGAACCAAGTCAGAGATTAAAACCAGGCCGTCCTGCAGTTCGCCTGAAGCAAACTCTACTTTTTCAGGCTTAATTACTTCAACAGAATTTGGGCCGTATAAAAACATTAATCTCATTAAAGCATGAAAGTCTTTAACTGAAAGGTTTATGTCTAAATAAGAAGAATAGTGTTCTCCTTGCTGTAAAGGCTCTGCTTCAATTATGTCATAAATAGTGAAAACATCCTCTTTTTTTAATGTGTCTTGGATTTCTTTTAGTTGTTTTTTCAGTAAATTCTCTTCTATTGCCTGGATTTCTATTGTAATCCTTAATCTTAATTTGTTTTTGTCTGTTTCTGCAATCATTTTTCTATTCCTCACAGCCTCAGCAATTTCTTTTTTCAAAGAAAATTTTGTAGGAAAACCTTTTTTTAAAATTACCTCTAATTTCAGCATTCCCCGCAATTCCTGCATTAATTTATCATATGGAATGTCTAATTGCTCTCTTAATTCTTCTGCTGTTTTAGAGTCATGCAAAAGCAAAACAGCAATTTTTTTCTGGTTCGCATTAAACCTTGGCATTATAAATAAAGCAAAAAAATTGTTTAAAAAGCTTTAGGACAGGCATAAGGTTTTAAATAGAAGAATAAGAAGTCTTTAGAGAGAATATGGATTTAACTCATACAGCAGGAGAAACTGCAGGGAATTTCATTGGAGACCCTACTGTTCTAATTATTGGAATAGTGCTTATTATCGCGGCAGTAATAATTTTTTTGGTTCTGAAAAAGATTATAGTTAACTCTATTATAGGATTGATTGTTTTTGGAATAGTTCACTTTGTTTTTCAGGTTAACCTGCCTTTTGTTCCAACCTTAATAGTTACTGCAATTTTTGGTTTGGCTGGAATTGGAGTAATGCTTATATTGTATTTTTTAGGCTTGTTTGCCTAAAACAAAATCAACTTCTGCTCCACACTTTGAACATTTGTTTTCTTTAATGCCTTTTATTTCTGCATTAAAATACATGCGCGAAACAAGCAGATTTTTGCAGTGCGGACAAAAAGAATTTTCTTCTTCTCTTAGGTTTCCTGCATACACATATTTTAATCCTTTTTTTTCTGCGGTTTCTTTTGCTTGCTGAACAGTTAAAGGAGAAGTTCTGGGCAGATAATCTAATTTATAGGTTGGATAAAATGCAGTGAAATGCAGCGGAATTTTATCTGAAAGAGATAAAATAAAATCTGAAACTTCTTCAAAAAATTCTTTTTTGTCATTAAAAGAAGGGATAATTAAATAGGTTGCTTCTGTGTGGATTTTGTTTTTATACAGCCATTTAATATTTTCTTTTACTCCTTTGATTTCAACATTTCCGCAGATTTTTTTATAGAATTCTGAATTTCCTTTTAAATCAATGTTTATTGCATCCAAATATTTTTTTGTCTCAGCTAAAACTTCTGTACTCATATATCCGTTTGAAACAAAAACATTAAACAACCCGTTTTCTTTTGCTAATTTCATTATATCCAAAGCATATTCAATGAAAATAGTTGGTTCAGTATAAGTGTATGCAATTCCTTCAACATTTTCCCTTAAAGCCTCTTCAATCACTTTTTCAGGAGAAACAAAAGGTAAAGCATCAATTGCTTTTTCATTGAATTCTTTTGAGATATGAAAATTCTGGCAGTGCTGGCAGGCAAAATTACAGCCAAAAGTGCTTACTCCTAAAACATTTGAAGCTGGATGAAAATGAAACAAAGGTTTTTTTTCTATTGGATCAATTTCTAAAGTCAGGTTTTTTCCGTAAACCAAAGAAAACAATTTTCCATCCAGATTTTTTCTTACTCCGCAAAAGCCTGTTTTTCCTTTTGCAACTAAACAGTTTCTTTTGCATGCAAAACATCTAACAGAATCTTTTTCTTTTTTCCAGAATTTTGCTTCTTTCATTATTAAAAAAAGCAGGTAACAGGTTAAAACTATTTTGTTTCAGCAAAATAGTATGCCTAAAAAATCTAAAGGACTTGGAGCCAAAAAAACTTTGTTTGACTATGTTAAGCACCCTAAGTCAAAAATTAAAAGAGGTCAAAGCGCTAGAAAAAGAGCAGAAAAAAAAGTTTTAAATAGAATTTTAAATGAAAAAGAAACCCTAAGCCAATTTAGAGCAAGTATAGCAACTATAAGAATACGCAAAGCGAAATATTTCTCTATTGTAATGGAGTACTCATTAAAAGGACCAAAAGCGTTTGTAGGCAAAACAAGATTTATTGAAAGAGAAATAAATAGATTAATACAAGTCACTAATTTAGCCAAAAAGAGTCTGCTGCTCAAAAAGGTTCCAGAGAAAAAAAAGAACGTCAAAGTTATTGATGCGGAAGGATTGAAGCGCGTAATAAAAATCACTCGCGAATATACTGCTGAACTTAGGGAAATACTAAAAGAAGTCAAAAAACTCGAAAAATCAACTTAAAATCATTTCTTTTATTTTTTCTATTTATGAAAGAATTTGACTCTGATTTGCATTACCACAGCCCTTACTCTGTAGGAGTAAGCAAAAATATGCTTATTCCGATTATAGCAGAACAAGCTGAACTAAAAGGCCTGAATTTTTTAAGCTCTGCAGACTGTTTAAACAGACACTGGATTTCTCATTTAAAAGAAAATTTAGTTGAAGAAGAAAATGGAATATTTAAGGCAAAAAACAATGAAATTTCTTTTGTGTTGGGAACAGAAGTGCAATGCAAAAATAAAGTTCACCATATTATTTTTCTGCCGGATTTTAATGCAATAGAAGAGATTAGGAAAAAATTCAGAAACTACACTAATGAACTGGATTCAATTATGGGCGGGCGTCCAAGAATGAAATTAAACGGGGAACAAATCTCAGAAATAGTTTTTGATGCAGGAGGAATGATTGGTCCAGCACATGCTTTTACTCCGTATTTTGGAGTTTATGCTTTTTTTGATTCAATAAGAAAAGCTTATGGAGAGCAAGGAAAAAAAATTTCTTTTTTAGAACTAGGGTTAAGCGCAGATTCTTTTTTGGCAGACAAAATTAAAGAAGACAGGGAATTTATTTTTCTTTCAAACTCTGATTCGCATTCTCCCTGGCCTTTTCGTTTGGGAAGAGAATTCAACAGAATCAAATTAAAAGACCCTTCTTTTAAGGAACTGCAAAAAGCTTTGAGTGAAAAAGAAGAGAAAAGAATTGTATTAAATGTCGGATTAAATCCAAAAGAAGGAAAATATCATAGAACAGCCTGTCAGAGCTGTTATACAAAATATACTCTGCAGGAAGCAGAAAAATTAAAATGGAAATGCATTGAATGCAAAAAAGAAATCAAACGAGGGGTAGTGGAAAGAATTGAAATGCTTTCAGACGGAAAAAATGAAAAGCCTGATTTCAGGCCTGATTATTTGCATTTGCTTCCATTGCAGGAAATAATCCAAAGCAAACTGAAAATCAAATTAATCACTTCACAGAAGATTCAGTTTTTGTGGAAAAATTTTGTTGAAAAGTTTGGCTCTGAAATAAATGTTTTGGTTGACGAGCCGATTGAAGAGCTGATGAAAGTTGATGCAGGGATTGCAAAAAAGATTGACTGTTTTAGAAAAGGACTGGTTTTGTTTGAAGAAGGCGGCGGAGGGCAGTACGGCAAACCAATAATCTGTGAAAACAAAAAAGATTTTGAAAAGAAAAAGTTTGAATTAGAGCAGAAAGAAAAAAAACAGTTTTCTGCCCAGCAGAAAAAATTGTTTGAGTTTTAATTATCTAACATATGAAAGGCCTTTTTCCGGAAGTTCATCGTCTCTGTTTTCCAACTGCTTGCTTAACTGCTGAAAGGCTTTTTCTATTTCTTTTGAGTCTTTTTCTATCTGGTTCATGTTTAATTTAAAGCCAAATTTTTTTGAAAGAATTTCAATTATTTTTTTTGCTGCTCCGTTGTCGCCATAAATCAGTCTTGCATTTGTTTCCCCCATTAAACACGCGCCTTTAATTTTTTCTTCTATTGCAAGGCCTACTATCAGTCCTGCTGCGCCAGAAATTAAGCCTTCTTCATGGCCTTCAATTGCATTTAGTTTCTTGAATTCTGCAATCATTTTTTTGTCTGTTGCTGCTACAACAACTCTTGGTTCTGAATTCATTCTTTTTTCTCCTACATTTATTCCTGCAAGAGTGTAAATTTCTTTTACTCCAATTTGTTTTGCTGCAGCAACAACTTCCTGAGCAAATTCATAGTGTTCTTTTGCTGAAGCCAAAGAAGCATCTAAAGCAGGCTGTACAGGACCTGCAAGAAAAACATAATCTTTTCCTTTGAAATTATAGTGGCATAATTCATCCTGAATTAATTCAATAACTGAATGTTTTGTGTGAACGCTAGGAGGAAAAGCATCAGAAGTTATTTCAGCGATTTTTTCTGCCTTAAAATGTTTTAACATATAGTCTACTGCAATCTTTCCAACCAAACCAATTCCAGGCAGACCTGAAAACATTACTGCGTTCTTGAATTTTTTCTTTTTCAGAAATTTTACTTTAGTCATAAACAAATCACTTATCATAGGTTTTTTATTTGTTACATTACTCTTCAATTTTTTTGAATTCTACTTTTCCTTTTACTTTAGCAATTATTTCAGTTGCCTTTTCAACTGAATTATTTAATTTTTTTTCAGCTGACTTGTAGTCAGCAGAAACAACTTCAATCTGATATTTTCCTGAACCTAAATAAATTAATTCAGAGTCTTTTCCTGCAAGTTTTTCTGCTTCACTCAAAGCTTTTTTTATTATTTCAACCCCGTTTGGTTCAAAACAGATTAATTCAAGAATTCCTTTCACTGTTTTTTTCGGGACAGAAACATTTTTCTTCACCAATTCTAATAATTCAGAATTCCAGGGTTCTTTTACTAAAACAGAAACTTTTCCTGAAAGGGAAATTTCATTAAATGCTTCAGAAAGAGAAGGAAATTCATTAAGCAAAGGATCTGCAGTGTTTTCCCATGCTTCATCAAAAGAAACTTTTTTTGCTTTAGCCAAAACTTCAATAAGTTTTTTTGCTCTTACTAATCTGCTGTATTCTTCTATTTTTCTTCTTTGAATGCCGGAAGAAACTTTATTTAAACTCAAATCAATCTGGTTTTTGTACTGGTCTATTGCAAGAACCTGTGCAGCGCGAATCTGGTTTTCTTTTACAAAATTCCTTATGTTTTTAATCCAGCCAGAAGTTACCTGAGAAATATGCACAAAGCCTTTTTCATTGTTATACTCTAATAATTCAACAAAAGCACCGTAATTCAGTACTTTTGTTACACGCACCACTACAATTTCATTTACTGCTGGAAGTTCTTTTTCCATAAAAATCCTTTATAAAACTTTAATTACTTTTGCCTGGATTGCTGCTCTTGAAGCTGAAGGATAAACTAAAACTTCATCGCACCCTTTGCATTTTATTTCCCTGTTTGAAGCAGAAAAAACTTTTCTTTCTTTCCCGCATTTAATGCATTTTATTTCCAAAAACCTTGTTCTTGTTTTTGGAATGCTTGGTCCTGCCATTATATCACCTATACTTTTTCTCCGATTTTTCTTGAAACAAAAAGTTTTGCAATTTTCGGAGGCAATTTAACTTTTTCGTTTTTCTTATAAGGGCCGTATTCTTTCATATCAGTTCCAATGAAAGAAGGAACATCAGAAAGAATTCTAACTAAAACCTTATTTAAATCCTTTTCTTTTACTGTTTTCTTTTTTCCTACAAAAACAGATTCAATCAAAGAATTATGTGAATTTAAAACTTTCAGCATTTCATCGAATAATTTTTTTTCTTCTGAAGACATTATTTCTTCGTTTTCTTCAGAAGTCTTTGATGCAACTAAAGCCTTGCTTAAAATTTTTTTCTGGCGCAAACTTAAAATTTCTTCAACCATTTTTTTTAAATTAGTAAAACCGCGGGCTTTCCCAAAATTAAGGTCTTTCATTGAATCAAAATAGTTTTCTTTTTCCTGCACAATAAAATCTGCAAGAGAATAGAAAAAATCTTCCGGCACTTCCACTAACTTTGAAGTGTTCTTCTCCAGACGATAAATCCTTCTTATTTCATCATAATTTAATTCCATTTTTTACACCAGCTTGGCTGAATTCCTTGCAAGCAGATAAACTGCAGCAAATTCAGGCAATTCTGTTTCCTCTAAATTAAACGGTCCAAAGTTTTCTCCCTTTAAACTGAATTTAGGAGTACTTTTAATAAAAACTCTTAAAGGATTATTTGAAAAGATTATGCCTTGCTCTAAAGGCTTAAAATTCTTGAATTCTTCCATGGAAAAGCTTTTTGCCTGCAGTCCTGTAGAGCCATGAATTGAATCAGGAACCCTGATTATTTTTGCCAGATCCATTGAAGTCTGCCTGTCCAAAAAAAGCTTTTCTTTTTCAACAAGAGCTGAAAGAAGAGAAGTCCAGAATTTTTCTGAAGCAGAAGGTTTTGGAAACAAAAAACCGTTTTTCATTCCCTTTAAAATCAGTTCTTTTTTTTCAAGAAACTTTTTTATTACAGAGGTTCTAGAGTTTCCTAAAGCAGAGATTTTTTCTGCATCTTCTTTTTCTATTAATTCTTTCAGAGAAAAAAGGACTTTTTTGCTCCAGCCAAACGCTTCAGATTCTTTTGGGCAGAGCATTTTGTTTTTTGAATAAACAAAACCCAATTTTTTTAACTCTAAATCATTTGCTGTAAGGTAATCCAGCAGTTCAATTCTTGCGGCTGCACTTAAATTCTGGATTTCTTCGCTTCTTAAATGAATATGAAATCCTTTTGCTCCGGAAAAATTAACTGAAATTCCTTCAGAGAAACTGAAATCTTTTTCAAGGAAATTAATCAGTTTTAAAGACTGTTTTTTTGTTTCGTTTAAGCATTCTTCGCAAACCCATTCTTCTGTTTCAGTGTTTGAACCGCAGGAAGGACATTTTTCAACCAAACCTTTTCCTTTTGATTTGCATTCTTTGCATTTCCAGGAATCATGTTTTTGTTTGCAGTCTGTTTTCAAATCATCTGCATCAAATTCATAAATCAAGTCAGATTTTAAGTAGATTTTCCTTTCCATTGGCCTTTTGTCAGGGAATTCATAGAAAGCAGGGGAATAAGAAACAAAAAAAGGAGTGTCTTCCCTTAAAAAAGAGTTGAATTCCTTTGCAGTGGAAAAAGAAAGGTGTCTTGCAATAATTTTTTTTCCAAAAACCCCGTAACCGAATTCTCTTTTTTCCAGCTCTGGAACTGAATCAATAAAACCTGACTTATAATAAGAGCGAAATTTTTTCTTCAAAAAAATTTCATTACTTTCCTTCATAAATACCTCTTAAAAGGAAATAATTAAAATAAGAAATTGGAATAAAAAAAAGAAAAAAAGGAAGAAAAAAATAAAGGAATAAAAATAATCAGAAACTTTCTTCTTCAACCGGTTCCTCTTCTTCTGCTGGTTTATCTTCTGGAGGAAAATCCTCTGTTTCTCCATCTTCTTCTTGTAACTTAAATTTATCAACCATTTTATTGGCCTCCTTCAAGTTTTAAATTAAAGGAAAAACATAAAGTATTTATTTACTTTCGGTTTGGGGTTTTTTGCTTTTTTTCAGGTTTTTCAGGTTTCTGATGTAATATCCCAGCGGACTTTTGATTCCTTCACATGTTTCATTCCTCAAACACAAGCTGTGTTCTACTACTTTATTGCAGGAAGGACTGGAATATTTTGGTTTTGCTTCTTTTCCTTTAATATTGCTGTAATGATATAAAACAAGCTTTTCCTTGAAGTTTGAAGCGCGAGAATAGAGTTTTAGAAAATCTTCTTTTGAGGTTCTTGAATTGATTAAAAAACAAGCTAAATCAAAGTTTGCAATATGAGTTAGTTTTGAACCAGAAGAAAGCTTTCCATATAAAAAGCTCATGCACGGAGGAATAAATTCTGTTTTTAAGTTTCCTGCAAACTTGAATTCCGGCAGAGTTTTTTTGAGGGAAAAAAATTCCTGTTTTAATACATTGGCATTTTCTTTGAACTTTTTTGGGATTCCTTTTGTTTCAATTGGCAGAGAAGAATTTATTTTTTTATAGCTTAAATTTGAAATAAACCTTATTGAATCGTTTTTTGTCAGAAAAACCCTACCATTTGAAATGCTTTGGTTTACTAATTTCAGTTCCCTAAAAGAAGGCATTGAAAGAAATTCTTTCAGCGAAACTGAAAGAAAAAAAGCTTTGTTTTCAGACAAAGAGAATTTTATTTTAAAATCGTCAAAGAGCCGGAGGAGTTTGTCGTTGTTTTTTTCTTTTTCTAAAAAACCAAAAGTGTTTAAAGAAAAAGTTAAAGCAAATTTCCTGTTCAAATCAAAAGAACTCATTTCAGACAAAAGGATTTTTGCTACAGGAAAAGCATAGATTTCATTTAACATTAATTCATTTGAAAAAGATATTCCGTTTACTGAATAAGGCTTTTTTCTGAAAGCATTTAAAAGCATTATTTTTGCTCTTGCCATTACTTCTTCTGAAACATCTTCTAAAAGGAATTTTTCTTTTTTTATTAAGTTTTTTGCTTTATCTGAAAACGGAAACATCTGGGCAAAAATCAATTCTTCTTTCGAAGGCATACTAGAATATTGAATTAAAAGAAATAAAAATAGAAGGCAAGCAGACTGCCGGCAATCAGAGGATCATATGCGCTAAATGGAAGTTGATTTTGTTGTCTCCGATTGAATAAGAAACTTTCATGGGGGCATCGCCTTTTAATTCTAATTTAATCATTGAATCAGAGTCTGCTTCTTTTATGATATTTGAAAGGAAGTTCAAAGAGTATTTGCTTACAACCTCTGAAGAAGTTTTAACTAAAACATTTTTTGCTTCTTTTGCAACAGTCTTTAAAGTGCCGGAAGAACCTCTTGCTTCAATCATAAACTGGTTTCCTTTTGCTCTTAAAACAACTGAACTGCCAAACAAAGAAGCGTCTTTTAATGCTTCTTTAAACATTCTTGCATTGATTTGAATTGTAGTGTCAAATTTTGTTGTAGGAACATTGATTTCCTGTTCTGAAACATCAATTAAGGGAAGTCTGAAACTTCTTGAAAGCTCTCCAGTAAAATGGATTGACATTTCGTTTTCAGTTAAATCCAGAGTCATTTTGTCATGCTGAAGGATTCTGGACATTATTTTGTTTAATTCAACCAAATCTACTCCAACATAAGTTGGTTCAATAGAGTATTTGTCAAAAGAGCTTTTTGCAACAGAATAATCAACTAAAACAATCTGGCTTGGGTCAATTGCCTTAAAACTTATTCCTGAATCATTAAAACGAAAGTTTCCTTCAGAAATAAAAGTTGAAATTGCATTAATTGCTCTTGCCCAAGATTCTGCTTTCTTTAATTCTATTGCCATACAAAACTCTCCCACTGATTCTATTTAATTACATTATGCTCATTAATGCTTTTAAATCATTTCTTTGAATTCAATTAAAACACAGAGGGAAAAAATGATTAAAGCAGTTTTTTTTGATATAGACGGAGTAATAATTAACTCAAAAGAAGCAAACAGAAGATTTCTAAATGACTTGTTTGGGGAGCACGGAAAAAAAAAGTTAAGCAAAAAAGAATATCTGGAAATAAAGTTTTTTACTATAAAACAGGTTCTGGAAAAGTTTATGCCAGAAACTCCAATAAAAGAAAGAGAAAAAATACGGGAAGAATGGTCGGAAAAATACCAAAAATATATGGAATACATTAATCTGAATCCAGGGATAAGAGAAATCCTTGAATTTTTGAAGGAAAAAAAATTCAAGCTTGCAATAATTACAAACAGAACAAAAACAACAGTATTAGAACACTTTGAATTAATTCAGTTTTTTGATTTTATTGTAACCGCAAGCGATGTGCAGGAACCAAAACCTTCTCCTGAAGGAATACTAAAAGCAATTGAAAAATTTCAAGTTAAAGCAGAAGAAGTGATTTATATCGGAGATACAATTGCAGACATGAAAGCAGGAGAACAGGCAAAAGTTAAAATGATTTATTTCCAGGAAAAAGTTAAAGGAGCAGAAAACGAAGTGATTGAATCATTTGAAGAACTAAAAAAGTTTTTAGAGTGAGAGAATGGAAGAAAAAAATTTTGTTAAACTTTTAAGCCCAAGAGTTACAACACTGATTGTTTCAAAAAATTCAGAGGGAAAAATTAATGCTGCCCCGTATTCTTTTGTTTATCCTTTTAGTTTTGAGCCTGCGCTGATAGGAGTCGGAGTTGGAAAGCATAAAATGACTTTTAAAAACATTAAAGAAACAAAAGAATTCACTGTAAATATTGTTTCAGAAGATTTTGCACAGCAGGCTGTAAACTGTGAAGAAAAGATTGAGTTCTACAAAAGGATTGAAAAAAATCAACTTCATTTAGAGGATTCAGAAAAAGTTTCTGTTCCAAGGATAAAAGAAAGCAAAGCAGTTTTAGAATGCAAATTAAACGAGGTTTTGGAATTAAAAGAAGCAGACCATTGCATTGTAGTTGGAAGAGTTGTTTCAGTAAAGGCTGCTGAAAAAGACGGAGTATTGGATATTGATGAGATGAATTATTTAATGCATGAAACTGGCGGGACTTTTAGAAGAGTCGGAGGAAAAGTTCTGCTAAGTCGAAAAAAATAGAAACCACAAAACAGAAAATCTTTAATAATTGAAACTCCTTATAATATTAAAAATAGAAAAAGGTTTTTTATGAGTAAAAAGATTTTTTTAGTTTTAGTTTTTCTTCTGTTCTTTTTTTCTAATGCTTTTGCTCACGTGTGTAGTGATGTTCTTCCAGGAGGAAGCCAGGCAGGGTATGGCTGTCTTGATCCGGTTGTAATAACGATTACTGACGGCCCAAATTATAATGGAAACCAAATATCGTTTACAATAAATGTTGAAAACAGACAAACTTTCCAGAATGCCAGTGGGAAGTGCAACCCATGGAGCTCAAATTTTTCTAATGTAGTTGTTTCAGTTTACAGCTGTACAACCTGCACTTACACTGGATGCCCAAACTGTGATTTTGAAATAAACATTAACCCTTCAAGCCAGGGAATTCCAATTCACCAGTCAAGAGACTTTGATGTAACAATAACCATCAAAAATGCTGCTCCAGGAACTTACAGTATGCGTTTTAAAGTAAAACCAGACAGTTACTCAAGCAGATATGTTGATGCAACAAATATCCAAGTGACTAGTGGAAGCTGCACTCCAGACGGATGCAATGGAAACTGCCCTGCATATTGTGAAGAAGGAGAAGACCCGGACTGTGGTTTATCTGGTTGCTGCGGGGATTCAACCTGCAATCCAGGAGAAACATGTTCAAGCTGTGCACAAGATTGTGGTTGTAATGGAGGGGATATCTGTTGTTCTGGATCTTGCATTGCACCAACCTGCATAAGCAACCCAGACTGTTCTGACGGAGATTCATGTACTACAGACACATGCAATAATCCAGGAACATGCAGTTCATCTTGTTCTAATCCTCCAATAACTTCCTGCATTAACTCTGACGGGTGTTGCCCTGGCGGATGCACAATATTAAATGATAATGATTGCGAAGCAGTATGCGGGGATGGAAGCTGTAATGGAACAGAAAACTGTTCTACTTGTGCACAAGATTGTAGTTGTATAGGAGATGACATCTGTTGCTCAGGCTCCTGCGTTGAAGCAGATTGTTCACAAAACTCTGAATGTGATGATTCAGATGCATGCACTACAAACACTTGCAGTAATGCAGGAACTTGCAGTGCAGAATGCACTTTTCCTGAAATAACTTTCTGTGTAAACTCTGACGGGTGCTGTCCAAGCGGATGTACAACAGGAAACGATAATGACTGCAGTGCAGAATGCGGGGACGGAACATGCAATGGAGCAGAAAATTGTGAAAGTTGCTCTGCTGATTGTAGTTGTACAACCGGAATTTGCTGTTCTGGCTCTTGCGAAGAACCAACCTGTTCAAATAATTCTGGCTGCGATGATTCAGATTCTTGTACAAATGATTCCTGCAATAATGCAGGAACATGCAGTTCATCTTGTTCTAATCCTGCAATTACTTCTTGTGTAAATTCAGATTCCTGCTGTCCTTCAGGATGCACTACAGCAAATGATAATGATTGTGGTTTGATTTGCGGGAATGAAGTTTGTGAAACAGGGGAATGCAGTTCTGGTTGTTCTGATTGTGAAGTAAGTGATTGCTGTGGAAATTCACAATGTAATTCAGGAGTAGGAGAAAATTGTTCAAGCTGTTCAGAAGACTGCAGTTGTGGTACAGGATTATGCTGTGATGGTTCTTGTATTACTCCGGCTTGTGCAGATAATTCTGCTTGTAATGATTCAGATGCATGCACTACAGATTCTTGTAATAATCCAAACTCTTGCAGTGCATCTTGTTCTTATGCACCAAAAGAATGTGCAGACAATGATGGCTGCTGTCCGGCTGGATGCACTAATGAAAATGACAATGATTGCAGTTTGACTTGCGGGGACGGGCAATGTACTGGAACAGAAAATTGTTCTACCTGCCAGAAAGATTGTGGTTGTGTTGGAGAAAAAATTTGCTGTAATGGTTCTTGTGCAGAAACTGCATGTAAAAATGATGCTGAATGTAATGATAATGATTCTTTAACTGAAGATGTTTGTGAAAACCCAGGGAAATGCAATTCTGAATGCAAGCATAATACTGCACCTGATTTAAAAGAAATGTCTGTAATTCTTCCTCAAACTATTGTTGACAAACAATCTTTTACTGCAAAAGTTGTTGATAAAGATTCAAAGCCAGTTTCTGGAGTGAAAATAGCTTATTTGAATCAAACTGCAACTACTAACTCAAACGGAGAAGCTGTTTTAACCGCAAGAAAAGGAACTCTAAAACTCACTGCAGAAAAAATAGGATTTAAAACATCTTCAATTGATGTTTTTGCAAAAGAAGGAGTAGAAATAAAGATTTTAGATCCAGATTCAATTCCTTTTGCTGTAAGCATAGGAGACAGAGATAAAATTGAAATGCGCCCTGGAGAAACAATTGAAGTAAGAATTTTTGTTAGAAATGGTCATACAGAAGGGCTGCATAATTTGAAAGTGAATGCAGATAACACTGAAATAGTAAAAAAGATTGAACCAGAAATAATTGATGAATTAAAGCCAAATGAAATAAAAAGTTTTGTTGCAACTTTAACCACTGCAGAAGATGCAGAGCTTGGAAGCACTGAATTAAGCTTTGAAGTTGAAGCAAGAGAATTCACTAGAAGCAGGATTGTAACAACCACTCTTGTTGTAAGTGAACCATCTGATTTAATGATTTTTGTTTATGCAGTGATTGTAATTGCAATCATTGGCTCAATTGCATTCAAAATATTTGGCGGAGCATAAATTTTATTTCTGCTGTTTTGTTGCTAGTTTAAATGCAACTATTGCTGCACCTAAAGCAATAATAAACTGCGAGTTTTCCGGAACATAAATTTCTACTCCAAGCGCATTTTCAAGAGCTTTCTTTATTCCAATGTTTTTGCTTCCCCCGCCGTCAAAAAAAACAGGTTCTCTTACCCCTAATTCCCTGGCCATGTGAACAATTTTTTTGCTTATAGAAATATGAAGCCCTGCAATAATGTCTTCTTTTTTTGCTCTCTTGGAAATCAAAGAAATTATTTCTGATTCTGCAAAAACAGTGCAGGTGCTGTTGATTGCAATAGGATTTTTTGATTTCAAGGAAAAACTTCCAAGTTCTTCTAATGAAACTCCTAAAACATTAGCCATGTTTTCAAGGAATCTGCCTGTGCCTGCACTGCATTTATCGTTCATAACAAAATTTCTTATATGCCCGCCTTTCTCTAAAGCAATCACTTTGCTGTCTTGGCCTCCTAAATCAATTATTGTTTTGATTTCTCCTTTAGGGCATCCAACCCAGTAAGCTCCGGTTGCATTAGCCATTATTTCTGTTACACTGGTATTTCCATAATCTATTGCTCTTCTTCCATAGCCTGTTGAAACAATAAAAGAAATCTTTTCTTTTGAAATCTTGTTTTCTTCCAAAGCTTTTTTGTATACAAATTCTGCTGCAAGATTTGGATCTGCTTTTGTCTGGGTTAAAGCTTTTCCTAAAACTTTTTTTCCATCAAATAAAACGCATTTTGTTGTAACGCTTCCAACATCAATTCCTGCAGTAATCATTTTTCTCCTTCCTCTCTAATCAAAATCATTTCTTTGAATGCTTCAATTCTAGTAGACAGCTGGCCTACATCTTCTTTGCTGTAGTCTGTCACAACTTTTAGCATTGGAATGTTTTCTTTTTCAAGGATTTTTTTTACTGTTTCTGCTTCCATATCAAAAAGCTGGCACAATCTTAAAATATGGTAAATGACTCCGTCAACTTCATAGGCTTTGATTAATTCAGTTAAATTATCAAACCTGTCATCATTTACTGTAAAGCAGGGGCAGATGCTTGGAGAAAGATAGCGTTCAGCTATTGCTTGCATTAACCCAGGCAAAGAGTATTCTTCTACTTCAACTGGTTCATACAAGTGCCATGTTCCAACACAGCTCTGGTCAACTGCAATTGCCATTCCTGCTTTTTCTATAATATCTAAAATCTTGAAGTTTGGCCAGATTGTTGCAGAGCCGGTTAATAATAATCTTATAGTGTCTTTTGAATGAACTCCAATTCCGCGTTCAATGTTTTTTTCAATTTCATCGCACAATAAAGAAACATTTTTTGTCCATCTTTCTGCATCATCAAAAAAGCTTACATAAACTACAAGCAAAAAATCTTTTTCTGAAATTGGAATAAGCTTTGCTTTACGAAGTTCTAAGAATCTTCTGAAAGCATCTGTTCTTTTTCTTAAGAGTTTAGTTGAATCTTCAAGCGCTTTCTTTGAAATCTTTTTTCCAGCAAATTTTTCAACAGCATCCTTAAAGTCATACATTTCTTCAAGCCATAATTTAACTGACTTATCGCTGTCTTTTTTATGAGGCAAATGCAGCATCCAGACAGGCATGTAATCTGCTAAATAATAACCCATTTTCTTTTTTGCATCACAAGAAGTTGGAACAACTGCAATCTCGCATAACTCCATCAAAGGCAAACCCAAAACTTTGAATCCAAAAGAAGATTTCACCATAGGGCAGACATCTCTTGGCAGTATTCCTTCTGCAACATCCATTGTATCAAAAGAGCCAGCACATAATCTTATTGGAATCACATCTGCTGCATAAAGGATTTCTTCTGGAATAAAAGAACAAAAATAACCTAAAACTTTTTTTCCTGATTTTTTTATTTCTTCTTCTCTGGAACCTGTTACAATCTTGTCAAAGTAAGCCATTGCTTTTGGCCTGTTTTTTTTGCTTTGCATTGATTTCAGGTTTTGCATTGAGGCGTTAAGGATTTTTTTTCTGAATTCTTCTGTTTTTCCAGGCTCTGAATAAGGTTCCTCTTCATATCTTCTCTCTAAAATCGGGTTTTCTTTTTCTTGTGTAACATCTCCAAGCAATGCTCTTTTTACATTGTTCAAAACCTGCATAAAAACACTTCTTGAATTATTAAGACATTTACATTTAATAAACTTTATTTTTTAGTTGAATCCAAAAGCGATTCAGTTTTCTCTTTATATTTTGATTTATAAATTGTTTTTCCAAAAAACTTTACTTTAAGGCAGTCTTCTTCAGGACAATGTTCTACACACCTAAAACAACGGATGCAGTTTCCTGTGTTAATTGAATCTCCTTTCTTTTCCTGGATTGTAGTGTTATCCATCGGGCAGATTCTCTCGCAGATTCCGCATGAAGTGCATTTCTCTTTTTCTTTTTCTTTTCTAAGGAAAGAAACCGGATTTAAAAGAGATAGCAGCGCTCCAGAAGGACAGATCCTGCACCAAGGGCGGGAAAAGAAAAAACTAGAAATAAAAACAAGCAAAAAAGCTATTCCAATTATTGAAAACAAAAAGTAAACCGGATTGCTGAAAGAAAAATCCAGTGAAAATTTTCCTGCAAACAAAGGAAAGATTGTTCTTGCAGGGCAGGTCGCACAGTTTACAATTGAAAATTCTCCCTGAAAAGCTGAAAGACCAATTGGAAGAATCACTAAAAGCGAAAGTAGAAACACAAAAGAAAGAAAACCATATTTAAATGCAGGAATATATTGTTTTATTTTTTCAGGAATTTTCCTTTCCTTAAAACCGAGTTTTTTTCTAATCCAAAAAGCGCTTTCAGAAATAAAACCTAAAGGGCAAATCCAGCCGCACCAGGCTCGTGCAAAAATTAATGCAGCGAAAAGAAATAACAGTAAATGAGGTATCCATTCTTCTGGAGGGGAATTCCAGACAATGCTTTCATTTGCAAAATGCATAAAACATGCTCTAAAAGCCCTGTTTTCATCTGCAATAAACCTGCAGCTTTTTATTGGAAGATAAGTATCAAAAACTTCAGTATAGCCTTTTTCCGGAGCATACCATTCAGGTCTTACAACATCTTTTGGCACACTTACAAAAGGCAGACCTTCAATATCTATTCCTGTGGTTAAAAAAATAGAAGTGTAAACTAAAAGAAAAAAAGCAATTATCTGCACTGCACGCCTTGTGTTGGATAAGGTAAAAAGTTTCATCTGTTTAAAAATAAGTGCAAGAAAGTTAAAAACATTTGGGAGTTATTTTTTTAGGATGTTGATGAAAATAGACTTTAAAAAAATTCTTATTGCACTGCTTTTAATCTCAGCAGTTTCAACTGTGCTTCCTTTGCCTGCAAGCAAAGAAAATCTTTTAGGTTATTATTCTCATTGTACTTTTACTCCATGGAGCACTGCAATACTTATATTAACAGCTCTCTGTATATTTTTTTACTCAAAAAAGGTAATTAAGAATGCTTAAAGAAGATTTGAAAAAACTTGGAAGAAAAAAAATTGCATTTATTTTTTGTCTTATATTGCTTGGAGTGTTTTTGATAATCGGAAGCATTGGTTCATTTCAGGCATTCTCTGCAGAAGATGTTTCTCTTAATAAACTTGAATGGAAAGAAGAAAACAGCAAAGGAAAAATTGAAGACATGCAGGAGTTCTGCGAAGAATGCAAAGAAGAAAACTGTGATCTAAAACTTTATTTTGAAGTTGAACTGCCAAAAATAGATGAATGGAATCAATGGCTTTTTGAAAGAGAATTCCATTGCGTGAAAATAATTGATGGAGTAAATTACTACGATAAAGAAGAAAGCTATTTTGGAGTAACTGAAGGAAAATTAGAATCATTTGATTACGCTGATGCAACAAAAACACATGAATTTGAAGTGTGCTGCGGAGTAGAAACATATGATATCGCACAAAAGTTTCAGGTGTTGATTGGAACTTTCAGCGAAGAAATCTTTTTTTATCAGACATGCAAGAAAAAAGAAATTCAGCCGAAATGCTGACTAGTTTTTTGCTGAAAAAAACTTTTTGTATCTGAACAAAACCAAAGCGATTAATAAAATTATTATTCCTGCAAAAAGGTAAACAAAAAGGTCTTCTAAAACAACAGTTATCCAGATGTTTTTTGTCAAAGAATAAGGGAACTCTTCTGCAGTAATTTCAAACAAAATCTTGTACTGCCCGACAGGCTTATCTGTTGTTTCTTTTGCTGAAATAGTAAAGCTTCTTATTTCATTTGCTTTCATTTCCTCAAATTCTTCCGGAAAAATTTCAACTTCAAAATCACTTTCAATTATTTTCAGTTTTACATTATGCAAATCAATTTTGCTTGCGTTTCTCAAAAAGAGTTTAAATTCTCCTTCTTTTCCTCTCTGAAAAGTTATTTCATCAGGCTCTGTTGCACTGGCAAAAACTATAGGAAAATCTTCTCCAAGAAAAACCCCTGCTTTTTTTGAGGAAACATCATTTGGAATTTTAACAAAAATAGGTTTAACTAAATTAATCTGGTCAGAAAAAAACCTGAAATCCAAAAGTGTTTCATAATAAACTGGTTTGATTCTTTTTACTGTTATTTTGAAAGCACTTTCTTCATCTATTTTTATTGTCTGCTTTTCCGGCTCAACTAAAACTTCAAAAAGATTTTCTTCATTTCCGTTAAATAAAACAATTTTAGAGTTCTGGATTTTGTTTCTCCAAGGAGCACATTCTTTTGTTGCAGTTAAAGAATTGTTTGAAACAAAAACAGAAAAATAAAAACCGTCTTTTGTTTCTTTTACTTCTCCAATGCTTATTTTTGCCGGCTGTTCACATTTAAAAATCTGATTTAGTTCTTCCCATGCATGGGCTGAACAAAAAGGAAAAAATAATAAAAAAATTGATAGAAGAAAGAAAATCTTTTTCATTAATTCACCTGTTTTTAATGTTGCTGCTGTAAAGAGTTTTTCCCAAAAACTTTACTTTTAGGCAGTCTTTTTCAGGGCAGTGTTCTACACACCTAAAACAACGGATGCAGTTTGCATTGTTTAATTCCTTGCTTTCTTTTTCATCATAAACATGAGTGTTCTGAACCAGACAGATTCTTTTGCAGATTCCGCATTTAGTGCATTTTTTTACATCTTTTTCTTTTGTTAGCAAACTGGTTTTGTTGAAAAAAGAAGCTATTGCACCTGAAGGGCAGATTCTGCACCAAGGTTTTCTGAATAACACACCAGAAATTAAAAACAAAAATAAAATCATTCCCACTATTGAAAACAAAGTTACTATTATTGAATCAAAAGAGAAAAATATTGGAATCTGTCCTGCCAGGAACTGAAAAATAAATCGCACAGGACAGAGCTGACAACTAGACACTAACAAATCTTTTTGGAAAGGAACCATTGCAGGGAAAAAAATTGCAAGTGAAATCAAAACAATCAAAGTAAGCATGCCATAGCGCACGTTTAAAAGAAAATTATTAGTTCGCGGAGAAAAAGTAAGATAACCTATTCCTAAAACCCTTCTAATGCTGTTGATTATTTCAGAAAAAAATCCAATAGGGCAAATCCAGCCGCACCACGCCCTACCAAAAATAAAAAAAGCTAAAAGCAAAAAAACAATAAAAGGCAAAATGAATTCGATTGGAGGCAGATAAGTTAAACTTCTGGATATGAAATATAATGCACAGCCCTGAAAGAGTTCTGCATCTCCTTGGGCATATCTGCATGTTTTTACCGGCCCATAAAGACCTCCTGTCAATTCAACTTTTCCTGTAGTGTCTTTTTCTAATGCCGGGCCTGTTGCATCCTTGAATTCAGCTGCACTTAAAGCAGGAGGCAATACTTCCATTGCAATCAATTGTGATACAATTACCCCAAGATATACTATCAAAATGAATGAAATTATCTGAAAAGTTCTTCTCAACAAAGTGATTCTCTTCAAAGAAAAAACCTTATATAATAACCAAAGCTTATTTATTAAGGATTTGTTCTAAAAAATTAAATGAGAGTATGAAAAAAGTTTTTGCATTGATTTTGCTTTTTGTTTTATTTTTTTCTTTTGGCTGCACTCAAAAAGCAGAATATAAAGATCCTGTTGCACCGATTTACACTTTTGAGAATTTAAAAAAAGCAGCTGCAGGAAATGATTTGGATTTCGCTTGGAACTGTTTTTCTTCTGAGTTTAAGGAAAACAAATTCAAAAACTCTTTTGATTTATTCAAAAAATGGGCTGTAGAAAGCAATGAATTTGAAGAACTGGTTTCAGCTGAATATGTTTCAGAAATAGTTGTGGTTCAAAATGAAGAAATGATTTTAAACACTTCAAAAGGAAACATCTTTTTTGTAAAAGAAGAAAAAGCCTGGAAAATTGACAGCCTTTTAGAAGAATCTTAAACTAGACTGCAAGCAAAGTTATTGCGCCCAAAAAAATCAGGAATAGCCCGCTGATTATTGTGTTTGTTTTTTGGAACTGTATTGAAAAAGAAGCCCATTTTCCTGCGGCAAGGCTGATTAACAGCAAAGGCGAAAGCATTGTTCCCAAACCAAAAACAAATCCAATTAATGCACCTAAAAAAACTGACCCAGAAACTGCTGCAAGCGATAATGCCGCAACCAAAGGATAGCACGGAGCAAACCCTACAAAAACTCCTGTAACAAATGCAGCGTGAACTCCTTTGTATTTAGAGAAAACCCCACAAAGTTTTGGGGTTTTTTTCAATAAAATTAGAATTCCTAAAACAATTATAAACAATCCAAAAAACCAAGGAGGCATTATAGTGCTAATCTTGCTTCCGATAAAAGCTGCTGCAGCTCCTAAAACAGAATAACTTAAAAGCCTGCCTAAACTAAAAGAAATTCCTTCGAAAAGTCCTTCTTTTGCTGATTTTGCGCTGGATAAAACCATTGGAGTCAAAATTGGGGCACAGAACACAGTGCAGGGACCAAAACCAAATAACAGGCCTAAAATAAAAACTTCAATTAAATTAACTTCAAACATAAAAATCATATTTAAATAAAAAGAATGTTAATAAAAAAAGATGGAAAGATTAAATAAGCTGGACAAATAAAATATTTAAGCAAAAAGTTGTTGGTTAAATGGAAAAAGAAAAAAAGTTTGTTTCATTGCTGAATCTCTCAGGAAATATTTTTCTTTTTTTAATTAAAATTTTTATTGGGATTCTTTCAGGAAGCTTTTCTTTGATTGCAGATTCATTGAATTCTCTTTCAGATATTCTTTCTTCTGCAATTACTTTAATTGCTGTAAGGGTTGCATGCAAAAAGCCTGATTTATGCCATCCATTTGGGCATGAAAGAGCAGAATCCATTGCAGGACTGGTTATTGGAGTGCTGGTTGCAGTGATTGGAATTGAATTAGCAAAAGAAGGAATTTTAAAGTTGATTTCTGGAACCACAATAAAATTTGGGTTTCTCGCACTTGTAGTTTTGTTTATTAGCATTATAGTAAAAGTGATTTTGGCAGTCTACACTAAAAAAGTCGGAAAGAAAACAAAAAGCACTGCTTTAATTGCAATAGCAAAAGACAGCAAAGTTGATGTATTAATTTCTGTTGCAGCTTTAATCGGAATCTTTGGAGCAATGAATAACTATTCTTTTTTGGATCCATTAATGGCTTTGTTGATTTCTTTTTATATTGTGTGGAGCGGAGTGAAAATTTCATTAGAAAGTTCTAATCAATTAATCGGAAAAGCCCCTTCAAAAAAATTAATAGAAGAAATTAAAAGAAAAGCAACAAAAGTTGAAGGAATTAAATCAGTTCATGACATTAAAGCACAGCATTTAGGGGTTTTGGTTCAGGTTGAAATTCATGTTGTTGTAGATGAAAGCATTTCAGTGCAGAAAGCACATTCAATTGGAAAAAATGTTCAATACTCAATTGAATCAATGGAAGAAATCGACAGAGCGTTTATTCACATTGACCCGTTTAAAGGCTCTTATTTTTGGAAAAACGGAAAGTAATAAGAAAAAAAATTACTGCAATAATTAAAGCTGTAAGAAATGCTTCCAGAAAATCTACTTTTTGATTTAACAGAAACTGAACTAAAGAGTTTGAAAGAAAAGCTATTGCTCCTGCCAGCACACCTGCAATTACATTTGAAAAAGACATTTTTATTCATCTTTTTTTGGTTTATTTAATATAACCAGAGAAAAAAACCAGCCTACAATAAACACTAAAGTCATTTCCATAAACTGGTTTCCATTGAAATAAAATGCAGTAAAAGCTGCCAGCCAGATTACACTTAACGCTGCAGTTCTTTTCTCATAGTTTTTTCTAATAAAATCCATTCTAAAAAATAAGGGCAAAGTAGTATATTAAGCTAATCATTTCGGAAGAACCATTGCCAGGAAAAGCAGGTAAAGAATAAATAATACAATTCCTTCGGTTTTTTTTATCTGCAAATCACTCCAGGCAAACAACAGGAATACTGCAGAAACTGCAATCAAAAAAGGCCCTAAAACAGCTAAAATAAATTCATCTATAGCTATAGGCCTTATAAGAGAAGCAAAACCTCCAACTAAAAGAATATTGAATATATTGCTTCCGACAATGTTTCCTATAAGCATGTTATGGAATCCCTTGCTTAAAGAAACCAAAGCTACTGCCAGTTCAGGAAGAGAAGTTCCCAAAGCAACTAAAGTCAAACCAATAAAAGTGTCAGATAAAGAAAAAGCTTTTGCAAGGTTTGTTGCAGAATCAACCACAAAATAAGCGCCAACAAGCAGCCCTGCAAGAGAAACAATCAAAACCAAAGTTTCTCCTACCAGAATTTTTTTGAAATTGTCTTTTAGCAGGTACAGAAATTTTCTAAAGCTTGCAAGATGTTCAATGTATAAATTCACTTTAAATATTTCATGAAACTGTGCCCTGAATTTGAACATAAAAAACATGTAAGCAAAAAACAAAAAAACAAGCAGAATTGCATCAGCAAAAGAAATAATAAAATCCATCATCAGAATATAAAAAAGAAGTGTAACTCCAATCAGAATATAGCATTCCCTTTCAAACAATCTTTTTTCTATTCTTAGAGTGTGAAAAAATCCTGCAACACCTAAAATCAAAGCTAAATTTGCAATATTGCTGCCGATAATGTTTCCTACAACCAAACCTGAATTACCATAAAAAGAAGCCATTAAAGAAGAAGCAAGTTCCGGCAAAGAAGTTCCGATTGCAACAACAGTCAAGCCGATAACTAATTCTGACACTCCAAGAACTTTTGCCAAACGAGAAGCAGAAACAACAAACAAGTCACTGCCTTTAACTAACAAAAAGATTCCTAAAATAAAGAAAGCAAAAAACTCTATCATGCACTAAAATAACAGAGTAAGTGAAATAAAAGGATTGTGTCAAAGACAGATTTAGGATGACTCTATTCTTGGAGCCAAAAAGTATTCTAATTCTGCTTTTCCTACTAAATAGTTTATTTTCACTGGAGCATTGCTTTTCAAAGACAATTCAACTATTGTATCTGCTTCAGTTGCTTTAAGCATGTCCTGCAGATAATCCAAAGGAAACATTGCATAGCATTCTTTTTTTGCATTTAATTCCTTTAAGTCTTTGTCTTCTTTTGTTATTTCATTTACTGTTTCTCCTTTAGAAGAGCTTGCTTTAATAAAAAAGTTTTTTGAAGTGATTCCTAAAGTTACATGCGTGCTAACCAAAGAAGAATCTTTTAATCCGTCTCGAATTAAGTTTGCTTTTGCTTTTATTACTGCATCAAACTCAACTTTTGGAGTTGGAAGGTCAGCAGAAGAAATATCTATAAGCGGAACAGAAAAAGTCCTGACAGAATTTCCTTTCAACTGAACCTTTAACCTTGATTCTTTTTCCTGCAGTTCCAGGATTAATTTTTCTTTTGCTTTGCTTCTGTTTAATACCTGGCTTAAATAATTCAAATCTATTCCAAGCTTTGTTTCGTTTTCTATTGTATATTCAGAGAAAGCACTTTTTGGCATTTTAAAATCAATCATTGAAATCTGAGAAGGGTCTGTTGCCTTAACTTTTAATCCGTCTTTTGAAACAATTACTTCTGCTTCATCAATTAAAACAGAGATTGCATCAATTGCTTTCTTGAATTGAGTTGCATCATCTAAAACTAATTTCATTTATTCACCTTTTTTGTTTTTTCTTTTACAATAAGAAATAATCAGTAGAAGTAATTTAAAGAGTATTTCTTTAGAACAGCAGTCCAGCCTTGCGCTGGACATTTTGATAAACCTTTTTCTAAAAGGTTTCTGCGAAGCATTTTGATAAACCTTTTTCTAAAAGGTTTCTGCGAAGCAGTTTTTGATAAACCTTTTTCTAAAAGGTTTCTGCGAAGCAGTTTTTGATAAACCTTTTTCTAAAAGGTTTTAGCAGACACCATAAAAATCTGAAGGAAGTTTTCCTGTTGCAAAAAAAGCAGGGATATTGTCAAAAACCCAGATTTTAATACAGCCGACTAAAGGAATTCTAAAAACTGCTTTTCCTTTAACTTCTTCTTCTGATACTGCTTTCTTTGAAATACAGGCTAAATAAACTGTTTGTCCTGTTGCAGTTGTTTCTTTAACGCATTCCTGATCAAGAGAGGGGTTTGCAGCTCCTTTTGTTAAGAAAAAAACACCGTCTGTTGCATTAATTTTTGCTACAGCCCTGTGAATAATGTCTTTCTGGGAATACTGAGAAAAATAAACTATTGTGTCTCCGTCTTTTGTTACAGGAAATTTTTCTTCTCCAATCTGTATTTCTTCTGCAGTATTTAATTTAACTATAATTTGTCCGGTGGAAGTATCAATGAATTTTTCCACTGGATCAGGAAAAGTTTTTCCGTACTCTAAATACATTTTATCTGAAATGCTTCCGTCAAAATTTACTTCTTTTGCTTTAAGGTTTTTTTCTCCATATAATACAATAATGTCTCCTCTGTACATTTCCGGAACCATTGAAGAACTAGAAACAATCACCATAGGGGAACTTGTGTTAAGCAGAAGGCCTAAAAGAGTGTATAAAAGAAAAGCCAGAATTAAAGCTGAAACAATATAAACTACGTTGTCAATTAATTTATCTGTGTTTGAAGGGTTTTCTTTTTCTGGATGAAATTTTCTAAGAAGAATTTCAATATAAGTAAACGGATCAAGCCACTTCAAAAAAGAGAGTTTTTTTCTGAAAGAATCATATTCTTTTTTTATATCCATTCAAACCAGTAAATTTTACTTGAAATTCTTTTTTAACTCTTTTGAAAATTCATTTAAATCTTTTTGAAGGTCAGTTAAAGCATCTGATAAAACTTTTTTCGGGTCTTTTGTTTTTGTTCTTAAAACAAAAACTGAATCTTCGTCCATTGGATGCTCTAATTTATATGCAACAAATTCTGCTTCTTTTTCTTCCAGTAATTTGGTCTTAAGCAGATTAGATAAAGCATGTCTTTCTCCTTTAATTTTAAATTCTAAAAGGTTTTTTTCTTTTTTTATTACTTCTATTTCCACTATAACACCTCATTTGAATTCAGCTGAAAGCTTTCTTTTTTCGATTGAACCGCATTTAGAACACTTAAGTGTTTCTCCAAATAAACTTAAAGACTGCCTGCATTTTGAACAAAAAGCTTTTATTACTCCAAATTCTCTTTCTACAGTTGAAACCTCTATTCCAAACTTGTTTTTTTCAACTACTTTTGCTTTTACAAGATCTCCCCGCCTGAATTCGTCTCTTAATTCATTTACATGACTTCTGCAGACATTTGAAATTCTTAATCTTGCTGAATTAAAAACTGAAATCTGTTTTTTTCCGTTTTTTTCTATATTTAAAATCTCTAATAACATAAAGGAGTCTTTCATTAAAACAACTTTTCCTATTACAATGCTTCCAACTTCAATCAAGTCATTTACAGCATTTTTTTCTTTAATTGAAACCTCTCTTTCTTTATTATCAAAGTCTTTTTCTCCAACTTTAGTTGAATAAATGTTTCCTTCTTCATCTTCAAAAGTATTTTTTCCCGGAGAATACTCTTCTTCTACAGTTAAAAATTCTCCTGGCACAACAAATTCTTTACCCAAAAAAATCACTCTAAAAATAAAAATAGATAATATTAATAAGGAAAGAAAACATATTTAAAACAGTAATAAAAGGCGAAAAAAATGGTTTTAGAGTCAATTGTAAGCGGGATTGAAGTAAGAAGACACCCTTTAGTAATGATGTTTTTGGCTGCAATACTTTCTTCTTTGGGGATCTGGACCAGCTATTATACTTTTCCAGAGAGTGCAAGTGTTTTAAGCATTGGATTTATTACAATAGGAATAGTTCCAATTCTGTACACTATCTTTATTTTAGAAGAAGCAGAAGAAGCTTCTAAAGGCGGGAAATGGCATTCTTTTATTTCAAGGCATTTTGATATTGTTTCAATTTATTCTTGGTTTTTTATTGGCTTGATTTTAAGTTACAGCATATGGTATGTTGTTTTGCCGACAGAAGTTTCCAGTGTTGTTTTTGCTGAACAAAATACTGTAATTCAAGGAATAGGAGAATTAAGAACAGAATTAACTGGACAACTTTCTGGAAGTAGTGGAGTGTGCGGGGAAAATTTATGGTGCTGGTTTGATGTAATACTGCAAAACAATTTAAGAGTGCTTTTTTTGGCAATAATTTTGTCTTTTGTTTATGGAGTAGGAGCAATGTTTTTGATTGCATGGAATGCTTCAGTTATCGGCGCAGTAATAGGAAAAGACGCTTTAATGCTTTTGCCTGAATATGCTTCTTTAGGTGCTTTTGCTCCAATTGCAGCTTATTTTCATGGTTTAATTAAAGCTTTGGGTTTAGTTCCCCACGGAATATTTGAAGTTTTAGGTTATTTTGTCGGAGCAATTGCCGGGGCATTGATTTCAATTGTAGTAACAAAAGGGCATTACAGAAAACACGAGATTAAACAGTTAGTAAAAGATTCTCTTGGATTAATTTTGCTTGCAGTAATTTTCCTTTTAATCGGAGCATTAATTGAAGCAATGCTGATTGCAGGCTGACTCTTTTAATATTTTAAGTGTTTGCCTAATTTAAAGTCTTTAAATAATAACAGTGCAATAAACTGCGTTTTTTGAGTTCTCTGCCTGCATAATTATAAAACTATTTATAAGTATTAATAGCACTCAATAATTTAAGGCGTGCCTAAATGGAAAAATTTGCTGAAACAATAAAATTTGTTATTAACAGAAAAAAAGGTTTTGATTTGTGTTAGAGAATTTCTTTTTAGAGCTTGCAGCAGTAATTGTGGTTGCCACTTTACTTGGATTCTTGTTCAGAAAACTAAAACAGCCTATTCTGCTTGCTTTTATTTTTGCAGGAATTCTTCTTGGCTCTTCTTTCTTGAATGTAATCACCTACAAGGAACTTCTGCATGTTTTTTCAGAACTTGGCGTGGCTTTTCTGCTGTTCCTTGTCGGAATGAATCTTGATTTAAGGATTTTCAGAGAAATCGGAAAAATATCAGTCATAACAGGAATAGGGCAGATTGTTTTTACCACTATTGGCGGGTTTGGGATTGCAACGCTTTTGGGTTTTGGTTTTTTAGAATCCTTGTATATAGCAATTGCATTAACTTTCAGCAGCACTATTATAATTGTAAAACTATTGTCTGACAAAAACGAACTGAATTCATTATATGGAAAAATATCAATTGGTTTTTTGCTTGTGCAGGATTTTGTTGCAATTGTGGCTCTTGTTTTGATTTCTTCTTTTTCTTTTTCAACTAACTTAACCGACCAGCTTTCCCAGTTTGCTTTAAGCCTGATTGCATTGTTTTTGTTGTTTTTTATTGTTTCAAAGTTTCTGGTTAAAAAAGTATTTGATGCTCTTTCCACAAACCAGGAACTTCTTTTCCTTGGAGCTATTTCCTGGTGTTTTGTTTTTTCTGCGGCGGCTATTTTTCTTGGTTTTTCCAAAGAAATTGGGGCTTTTCTTGCAGGAGTTTCAATAGCAGCCCTTCCATACACTTATGAAGTATTAGGGAAACTAAAATATTTAAGGGATTTTTTCATTGTATTGTTTTTTGTGGTCTTAGGCTCAAATTTGGTGTTTACTGCATCAAACATAATTTTTACCCCTGCAATAATATTTTCAATTTTTGTCCTTATAGGAAACCCGATAATAGTTTTTATTTTAATGGCTAAGCTGGGTTATAAAGGCAGGACAAGTTTTCTTTCAAGCCTGACGGTTGCACAAATAAGTGAATTTTCATTGATATTAATTTTTTTAGGGGAAAAAGCAGGGCATGTTTCCAAAGAAGTTGTTTCAATGATTACTTTAGTGGCAGTTGCAACAATCAGCGTTTCCACTTATCTTATTATTTACAATAACAGGATTTACAATATATTATCTGACTTTTTGCCTTTTTTGCAAAGCAAAAGATTTTTTGAAGATTCCTTGCACATGGCTGAAGAAAAAGAATACTCTATTGTCTGCCTTGGCTTTGGAAAAGCAGGAAAAAGAATTTTTATTGAAAAACAAGTGAAAGAAAAAAATATTTTAGTTGTTGATTTTGATCCAAGAGCATTAAAAGAAGCAGGCAAATTAAACTTTCATACTTTTTATGGAGATGTATCTGATTTAGAAACAATCAATTTTATTCTGAAAGTAAAACCAAAAGTGGTTGTTTCAACTATAATGGATATTAATTCAAATATTGTTCTTGCAAAAAAACTCCTTCAAAAAAACAGTGAAACAAAACTTATTGTTCTGGCTCAAAACAAACATAATGCAAGAAAACTTTATGCAGAAGGCATTGAATTTGTTTTAGTGCCTTCAATTATTGCAGCAGACAAAGTGAAAACTATTCTGCAGGACATTAATAAAGGAAGAAATTTTGAATTAAACTGGCTGAAAAACAAGGAATTTAATTATTAATGATATTATTCTTTGAAGTAATTCTTGTTTTCTGCAATCAAACCATCTAAAAGCTCAAAGCAGTCCAGCTCGCCTGCAATTTTTCCTTTTTCACAAACAGGAAGATCCTGCAGGTTAGATACAATAGCTGCACGAAAAGCATCATCTAAGCTGTCATCTAATGAAACAGATATCCCAAATTTCATTACATCCCTTGCTTTTAAATTCTTTTTTTTGTTGAATATTTTTAGTATTTTGGGTTTCATTTTATCAAATATCTGGCCGAAAATTTCACGGATTGTTATTACTCCGACTAAATTCATTTTTTTATCAATCACAAAAACTGTTCTGGTGGATTTATTTTCTGCCATTACTTCAATGACTTTTTCAATTGAATCATTTTCAAAAACTTTATCTACAAAACCGGAATTTTTTTCATAAACATCCCTGACTTTCATTTAACCACCTAAACCTAAAAGACAGTAAAATCTTATAAATATTCCCTTGCTGTTCAGCTGTAAAACCCTAAAACAACAACAAAATAGAGTGCGTGGTTTTTGTTTGGGTGTTGATTAAAGCAATGCTGATAGCGGGTTAATTATTCTTCATCAGTTTTTTTCTTTTTCTTTTTTTTCATTTCTAAATATTCTTTTACCATTTCCGGAGTAATGCCAATTGAAGCTAAATCTAATCCTCCGCCTTTTCTTCCTACGCGCTCGCTTAAAGATTGAGCAAACCTTGAGAGTTCCATTGGAAAAACAATTTTAGTGCTTTTTCCGTCAGCCATTTTTTCAAGGGCATTAATGTAATAATATGCAATTGTTTTGTCACTTAAAGAATCAGAGGCAGCTTTAATTGCTTCAATTTCATATTTTTTGCCTTCTGCTTCTTCAAATACTGCAAGCTTTCTTTGCTCTGCTGCTTTTTGCTCGTGCATTGCAACTAAAACTTCTTCTGGAATAGTTACATTAGTTATTTCAACTGCTTCAATTTTAACTCCCCATTGAATTGCAACTTCTTCCAGTTTTCTTTTAACTTCAGCATTTAATAAAGCAATGTTTGAAATAACACTGGATAAATCCATTGAACCAACTACATCCCTGACAGTAGACCTGACATAAAGCCTTGTAGCAGTAACATAATTATCTATTTCAATTACTGAATTGATTACAGAATTTTTTGTTTTATCAACATACAAATAAATTACTGCATTAATCTGAAGCTTTATTTTATCTGTAGTAATCACTTCCTGCGGAGGAACATCAATAGTCTTGGTTCGCAAATCAACCAGCACATAAGACTGGATTATTGGAATAACAAAAGTCCATCCAGGACCTCCAACTCTTGTAACTCTGCCTAAAGTAAATATTACTGCTCTTTCATATTCTTTTAGTGTTAACAAAAAATCATACTGGCGGATTAAAAAAGCCACTGCAAAAAAAGCAAAAACCACTGCAAGCCAGACTGCAAATTCATCCCTGCTGTTCCATGCAAGCCATGTAACAGCAATTAAAATAATAAAAACAAAAATAAAGATGTATTGCTTTACTTTATAGCTTTCAGTTTTGCCGAATCTCTTGACCATTTTATAACCTTAAATTGTTTAATAAAATATTGTTTTTATATATAATATAAATTGTAAAGATGTATTTAAAGCTAGGCATTAAATTTAAATAAAACAAAAGAGAAATGAGATTATGAAAGAAGCAAAGAACGTTTTGATTGTGTGCGTTGACAGAGACAATGATTTAGGCAGAAAAGCAAATGTTTCAGGGCCGATAATCGGAAGAAAAGAAAATCTAAATGCAGCAGCAAAGCTTGGAATTGCAGATCCAGGAGAAAGCGATGTAAACTGCATTTTCGGCGCAGTGAGAAAGTTTGACGAAGTAAAAAAATACTATTCTAATGTGGAAATCGCAACTTTAACAGGAGTGGGAAAAAAAGAGTTTGAATCAGACAAAGAAATAAACGAACAATTAGACCAGGTTTTGGAAAAGTTTCAGACAGATGCTTTTGTTTTGGTTACTGACGGCGCAGAAGACGACCAGGTTATTCCGATTTTACAATCCAGGGCAATTATTTTGTCAAAAGAAACAATAATAGTAAAACAGGCTTCAGAAGTTGAAAGCACTTATTATACAATAAAAGAAGCTTTGAAAGACCCTTATTTAGCAAGAATTGTTTTTGGGGTTCCAGGAGTAATCCTGATTTTATATTACATTTTTGGCGCGTTAAGCTTGCAGTTAGTTTCACTGGTTTTAGGAATTTATTTATTGTTAAAAGGATTTGGAATAGAAGAAAAAATTATTTCCACAAGCAGAGATTTTTTCCAGCATATTTCTATTTCAAGGTCAAGCTTTATTTTTTATGTTGGAAGCCTGTTTATTTTTGTTTTTGGATTTTATCAGGTTTACACTGCATTCACTGAAAGCCTGGAAACAGATATTTTATTAAGAAGCTTTTCTGCTTTACAGGAAGTTTATTTTGTTTTATTGTTTTTGGTTCCAATCTCTTTTCTAATAGGAAAAAGTATTGATGCATTTCACTTCAAAAAAGCATTTCATTTAAGGAATTATGTAATGTATGCAATCTCTACCTTGCTTTTATGGTTTATTCTGGATGCAGGAACTCTAGTTTTAATCGGCCAGGCTGATTTGTTGTGGTTTATTGGAAGCATGATTTCAAGCTTTGTTGTTTTGATAATTTCTTATAAATTAAGCGAAGTGTTTGATGTAAGAAAAAGAGTAACAGAACTGCTTGTAGGTCTGCCTGTTTATTCTAAAGGAAAAATGATCGGAGAAGTAGAAAAAATAAACAAAAAAGAGAAAAGTATTTTATTCAAAGGAAAAGCAAAACCACTGACAAAGCTTACAAAAACAAAATTTAAAGTGCATAAAGGAAAAATCATAGTTTCGTGAAATTTACCAATACTTTATTTTGTGAATGCAAAATGGTTTCCTGAAAAATCATTTCATTTTATGCGATACTTTTTTTATGACACTTGGAAAGTCAATATTTAGAAGCCTCTCTAAATCCTTTAATAATTTGGTTTTTCCACTGGTTTTTTCAAACGCATTATTCAATACATCACTTAAAGTTGAAACTGGAATTATTTCAATTTTTTGTCTTTCTTTTTTTGTTAAAATAATATCCGGAACATTTGATTTTGGAACTATAACTTGTTTAAATTCAGCAGTAATTGCGGCAGAAACTTTTGCTGTAACTCCTCCAACCGGCAGAACTTCTCCTCTGACACTTAAAGAGCCGGTCATTGCAAGAGACTGTTTAATCGGAACTTTTTCTAAAGCAGAAATTATTGCTGTTGCAACAGAAATTGAAGCAGAATCCCCTTCTACTCCAGAATATGTCTGCAAAAACTGAATATGCAGATCATATTTTGAAATATCTTTTCCGCTGATTCTTTTAGTTATTGCAGAAACATTCTGCACTGCTTCTCTTGCAATTTCTCCAAGCTTTCCTGTAGCAATAATTTTTCCTTCAGAAGAGCTTTGAGCCGGAGCAATTTCAGCTTCAATCGGCAGAATCATTCCAGCGTCTCCGTCTCCAGAAACAGCTAATCCATTTACTCTTCCAACTGCAAAACCTTCATTCAGGAAAACATCATATCCTTTTCTTTCTTCAATTAATTGGGTTACTATCTGCTGCTCTAAAGTTTTGGCATTAGTTTTTGCTTCCAATACATCTTGTTCTTCAACTAAAGAATGGCTTTTTTCTATTGCAATATCTCCTGCAGCCCTTACTAGGCCGCCTAAATCTCTTAGTTTTAAGGTTAAATTGTTTTTTTTTCCTGCTCTTCTTTTTGCTTCAAAAATAATCAAGTCAACTGCGTTCTTTGAAAAATGAGGGATTTTTTTGTCTTTTTTTATTTCTTGTGCAACAAACTGCACAATTTTATTCCTGTTTTCTGAGGTATCAGGCATGTCAAGGTTCATATAAAGTTCATAGCCGTAACCGCGGATTCTGGAGCGTAATGCGGGGTGGACTTTTTCCAAATCTTCATAGTTTCCTGCTGCAACCAAAACAAAATCTGTCGGGATTGCTTCTGTTCTGGTCATTGCACCAGAACTTAATTCGCTTTGGCCTGTAATAGAATATTTTTTTTCCTGCATTGCAGTTAAAAGTTCCTGCTGAGATTTTGGTGTAAGAGTTGCAATTTCATCAACAAACAATACTCCGTTGTTTGTTCTGTGAATATATCCAGGTTCAACTCTTAAGTGAGGGGGGGTTCCAAGGCCCCCGCTTTGCAAAGGATCATGTCTTACATCCCCAAGAAGTGCTCCTGCTCTTGCTCCTGTTGCTTCAAAAAAAGGAGCAATCTTTTTTGCTGAATTATCTACCAATAACTTTGGAACATCGTTTTCGCCTTTTGTTCTGATTTGGGAACCTAAAGCAAAACCTATTAAAATAAATCCGCCTAAAATAAGCAAGGCGGCAAAGGTAATTTCTCCAATAAAACCAAAATGAAACAAAATTGAAGCTAAAATAAACCAACCAATTGGAAGAATAAAACCAAGCATTCTTGAGCCATTGTCTTTTTGCATTTGGTTTAATTTTGCCTGTTCCACAATTTTTTTTCCTTCTCCTGCTCTTACAACCCTGATTTTTGGATTATTTGGATCAGGTTTGTTTGGATACACTAAAATATCAGTTAGTTTTCCTATTGGAATTATTTCAGACATTGCCTGTGCAAGCATTGATTTTCCTGTTCCTGGTTTTCCAACCAGCAAAACATTTCTTTTTTGTGCAGCTGCTTTTTTTATTATTTCAACCGACTTTTCCTGGCCTATAACCTGTGCTACTAATTTCTTTGGAACTTCAATTTCTTTTGTGGATTTAAACTGCAAATCCTTTGTTTCTTTTTGTTGCTTTTTTTGCATAAAAAAAACGCTCTTTTAAAAACTCTCTTTATAAAAAAATAATACTGCATTGGGTATTAAAATCATAATGAATTCAATCGAAGAATGAACCAAAAAATAATAATAAAAATAAAAAGGAAAGTGTTAATATGAAGCTTTTTGTATTGGGAACCAGCGCATCAACTCCCTCCAAAGAAAGGAATTTAAGTTCAATTTTACTGAACTTTGACGGATTAAATTATTTGTTTGACTGTCCAGAAGGAACTCAAAGACAGTTAATGAAAGCAAAGCTTTCTTATATGAAAATCCATTCAATCTTTCTTTCGCATCTGCATGGGGACCATATTCTTGGATTGCCGGGATTGATTGCAACAATGTCAATGCATCAAAGGGATTATCCATTATATGTGTTTGGGCCAAAAGGAATCAAAGAAACAATAAAAAAATCAATGGAGTTAAGCCTATTAAAAGTTAATTTTGAGATTAAAACAGTTGAATTAAAAGCAGGAAAGATTTTAGAAGAAGAAAACTTTTTTATTGAAGCATTCAAGCTAAAACACGATATTCCCTGCTTTGGATTTGTTTTTAAGGAAAAAGATTCTTTAGGAAAATTCAGCAGAGAAACTGCATTGAAATTAAAGATTCCGGAAGGCCCTTTATGGAGCGCTTTACAGAAAGGAAAAAAAGTTAAAGTTGGGAAAAAAACTTTTTATCCAAAAGATGTTTTGGATGAAAGCAAAAAAAAGACTGGGAAAAAAATTTCTTTTGTTTTTGATACTTTAGCAAACAATTCTTACATAAGCAAAGTAAAGGAATCAGATGTTTTGTTTCATGAAAGCACTTTTATTGAAAAAATGAAAGAAAGAGCAAAAGAAACAATGCATTCTACAGCAAAAGATGCTGGAAAGATTGCAGAAAAAGCTAAAGTTAAGAAATTGGTGTTGTTTCATTTCAGCCCAAGGCACAAGGAAACAGAAAAGTTTGAAATTGAAACAAGGGAATTTTTTGGAAATGTTATTGCAGCAAAAGATTTGGATGAAATTGAAGTTTAACTGATTTAAATGGAAGAAGAATTTTTTGATTCAGTAATTATAGGAAGAGGGCTTGCAGGGTTAAGCACTGCAATCGAAACAACAAAAGAAAAAAATACCGCAGTCTTTTTTTCCGAAGAAAAAAAAAGTTTTGAATCAAGCAGCTTTAATGCACAGGGAGGAATCTCTGCCGCAATAGCAAAAAACGATCTGGTTAAAGAACACTTTAATGATACAGTTAGAGCAGGTGCAGGATTATGCGAAGAAAAAATCGTTAAAATTCTTGTAGAAAAAGGAAAAGAAAAAGTTCTGGAATTGATTGAACAAGGATTTGAATTTGATGAAAATGAAAAAGGAATAAGCCTTGGATTAGAAGCAGGGCATTCAAAAAACAGGGTATTGCATGCAGACGGGGACAACATAGGGAGAGAAATAACAAAATTTTATTTTAAACTCGCAAAAGAAAAAAATATTCATTTTTTTCCTGAACAAACACTAAAAGAAGTGATAATTGAAAATAATTCTGGAAAAGCCGCAGTGTTTGAAGATTTCACTGCAAAATTTAATTCACTGGTTTTTGCTTCCGGCGGATATTCTTCTCTTTACGGCAAAAGCACTAATCCTAAAGGAAACTTAGGAGAAGCAAATTCTATTGCACTTAAAGCAGGGGTTCATTTAATGGATTTGGAGTTTGAACAGTTCCATCCAACCACAATTAAAGGAAACAATTTTCTGCTTTCAGAAACTTTGAGAGGAGAAGGCGCTTTTTTGGTAAATGATTTAAATGAAAAATTTATGAGAAAATTTGAAGGAAAAGACTTAGCCACAAGAGACATTGTTTCGCAGGAAATTTTTTTGCAGATTAATTCCGGAAGAAAAGTTTTTTTGGACTGCACCAAAATAGAGAATTTAAAACAAAGGTTTCCAAGCATCTATAAGAAAACAAGGGAACTTGGATTAAAAATAGAAGAAAAGGCAATTGAAATAGAACCTGCAGCGCATTATTCCATTGGAGGAATAAAAATAGATGAAAATGCAAGAACCAACATTAGAAACATTTTTGCTGCAGGGGAATGCTCTTGTTCCGGCCTGCACGGAGCAAACAGGCTGGCAAGCAATTCTTTATTAGAAGCAATGGTTTTTGGTTCGATTGCGGGCAGGAATTCTTTGAAGGAAAAAAATGAAAAAAGTAAAACAAAAATTGAATTAAAAACAAAAGAATCAAATTCAGATTTTAATTTGAATAATTTAAAAGAGCTCATGCGGAATTTTGTTGGAATTCAAAGAAATGAAAATGGATTAAAGAAAGCTCTGCAAGAAATCAGGAAAATGCAGGAAAATAATTCAACTTTTTTGGCTGAAAAAATTATTGAATCTGCTTTGAATAGAGAAGAATCCCGCGGATGCCATTTTAGGACAGATTTTCCTGAAACAAAAAAAAATGCAGTGCATTCTGTTTTAAGTGAATAAAAGTTTTAAATAAAACCAAGGCGAAACAAATTCTTTTTTTGATTCCTCATTTGCAAGCATTCCGGAAATCACTTCCTGCACTTCTTTTTTTCTTTCAGCCTTGCCTATAATAAAATTCAAAAGAAATTTAATTCTTCCAATTCTCTGCAAAAGATAGCTTGTTTTTAATTCCTGACCAATTTCATTCCAGAGATTTTCTTCATATTCTTTCAGAAATTCAGCCGAATAATTTTTTTCCTTTAAAGCTTTGAGGATTGTTTGCGAAGCAAATTTTGCACTAGTCATTGCATTTCCAACTCCTTCTCCGCTAAAAGGGTCAATTAAAGAAGCTGCATCTCCTAATAAAACAAAACCATTTCCATGTGCTTTTCTATGCGTACTTCCTAAAGGAAGAGTCCAGCCTTTAACTTCAGAAACTTTTTCTGCATTTTTGAATCGTTCTTTGAATAATTCATCTTTTTCTATTGCATTAAACATTGATTTCTGCAGATTGATTTTTTTGTTTTTCAAATCTTTTGTGATAATTCCTGCACCGACATTCACCAAATTGTTTCCTATAGGGAAAATCCAAAAATAGCCCGGCAGCATCGAATTAATGAAATGGATTTCAATTTTTTCATCACAGTTTTTTACTCCTTTATAATAAAGCCTTAAAGCAGTAATATGATGATTAACATCAATCTTGTTTAGTCCGAGTTTTGTTGCAACAGTTGAAGTGGAACCGTCTGCTCCAACAATAATTTTTGCCTTGAATTCTTTTTGGTTTCCTTTTGAATCAGTTCCTTTTACTCCAAAAACTCTTTTCCCGTCTTTTAATAAATCGGTTACAGTAAACCCTTCAATTGTGCTGCAAAGTTTTTTTGTATTTTGGAAGAGAAAGTTATCATAGACTTCTCTTTTCAAAGCATAACCTTTTCCGCCTTCTGCCGCATAAGAACCTTTTTCTGCTTTCTTAGGGAAAGGAATTTTTATTGTTGTTCCATTAGGAGAAGAAAATGTTATCCCAAAAACTTTTCCGTGCTCTAATTTTTCCACTCCTTTTTCCCAGCCCAATTCTCTTAACACTTTCAAGGATTTTCCGCTTATTGCATCACCACAGGTTTTGTCGCGGGGAAAAACTGCTTTATCCAAAAGCAAAACTCTTGCGTTTCCTTTTGCCAGAAAAGAGGCGCAAGTGCTTCCTGATGGCCCTGCACCAACTACAATAACATCAAATTTTGAATCCATAAAATTTCCTCTGGTTATTTTTCTCGAATATATTGGTTTGCATAAATTGCTGTTTTGCATCCTTCTGCTGCAGCAACAATCAGTTGACGCACTGGAATATTTGAAACATCTCCTGCAGCAAAAATCCCTTTAACGCTTGTTTCGTTTTTTTCATTTATTTTTATTTCATTGGATTCGGTTTTTTCAACTAAATCAATAAAATCTGAATTTGGAATTTCACCAATATTAACAAAAACTGCCTGAACTTTAATTTCTTTTTCACCTTCTTTTCCTTTAAACTTTAATCCTTCAACTGTTTTTTCCCCTGAAATTTCTGTTACTTCAACTTCTGTGAGAACTTCAATGTTTTTTTTCTCTAAAAGCTGTTTTCTTGTGATTTCTTCTCCGCCTAATTCTTTGCCGTATTCCAGAATAAAAACTTTTTCTACTATATTGCTCAAAAACAATGCTTCTTCTATTCCAGAATAGCCTCCTCCAATCACTACAACAGTTTTTCCTTTATACAAAGGGCCGTCACATACTGCACAGTAATGGATTCCTTTATGCTCTAATTTTTCTGCGCCCTTAACTTGTATTTTTTTCGGCCTTTTTCCTGTAGCAATAATTACTGCTTTTGATTCAAATTCCTTGTTTTTTGTTTTAACCAGAAAGTTTTCCCCTTTTTTTTCTATTCCAGTTACTTCAACCCCATCTTCTGCTTCAATTTCTTTATAAGAAGTTAAATGCTCTTTGAATTTCATTGCCAAATCAAAGCCAAAAATACTTTTGAATCCAGTGTAGTTTTCAATATTTTCTGTAAGCAAAAGCTGGCCGCCAAAATCTTTTGTTAAAAGCATTGTTTTCAGCCCGCTTCTTGCACAATAGATTCCTGCAGTGGCTCCTGCAGCTGAACCTCCGATTATTATTACGTCTTTCATTTAATCCCTAAAAAAAATTTGGTGCGTTGATTTAAAAAAAGTATTGTGGATTCTTGATTTAAATGAAAGCAGTTATTCTGGCAGCAGGGAAAGGCTTAAGAATGAAGCCTTTAACCGAAAACACTCCAAAAGTTTTGGTTGAAGTTAAAGGAAAAAGCTTTTTTGAAAGGCAGTTGGAAGAGCTGGAAAAAGCAGGAATACAAGAAGTTATAATTGTTGCAGGATTTTTACAGGAAAAAATTATTGAAAAATTTGGAGAAGAATTTAACGGCGTGAAAATTCAGTTCGTTGAGCAGAAAGAACAAAAAGGAACTGCCCATGCACTACTTTGCGTGAAAGATTTTTTGAAGGAAGATTTTTTACAGGTAAACGGGGATTTGATTTTTAAAAGCACATTGATTGAAACACTGAAAGAAAAAAAAGACAATGTGCTTGTATTAAGAAAAGTAAAAAATGCAGAAAATTTCGGGCTGGTCAAAACAAAAGGTGAAAAAGTAATTGATTTAATTGAAAAACCTTCAGAAGAAAAAAAAGGAACTGAAAAAAAGTTGGTGAACTGCGGGATTTACAGATTTACTCCTGAAATTTTTTCTGCGATAGAAAAAATTTCTTTCAGCAAAAGAAATGAATTAGAGCTGACTGATGCAATCAAACTGCTGGCAGAAAAAGACAAGGTTTTTTGGATTCCTGTTAAAGGAAAATTTTTTGATGTAGGAACAATAAAAGAACTGGAAAAAGCAGAAAAAGAGATTAAAACTTGAATGTTTCTCCGGGCTTTAATAAAATTGGCTGGGTTGTTAAAACGCTTTTTTCTATTTTTCTTTTGAATTCGTTTGGGTCTGCTTTAATCATTTCAAAAGTATTGTAATGCATCGGAATAACATATTTTGGTTTCATTAATTTTGTTGCCTTGACTCCGTCAACGCAGTCCATTGTATAAGTCCCGCCAATCGGAAGCAGTGCAACATCTGCTTTTATTTTAGAGAAAGCATCAATCAAAGAAGTGTCTCCGGAAAAATAAACGCTTTTTCCTTTTGAAGAAACAATAAAGCCAACAGGATAAAATGATTCAGGGTGATGCGCAGTAACACATTCTATTGTTAAGTTTCTTAGATTTATTTTCTGATCAAGAGATAAAGGAAACAGAAAACGCTTTTCTATTTCTAATTTATTTAATATGCTGTCATGAGACAAAACAAAACAATTGTTTTGTTTAACTAAACATTCAATTGTTTTCTTATCAAAATGGTCAAAGTGTTCGTGCGAAACAAGAATCATGTCAATGTCATTTAAATGGCATTTTTTTGCTGTGCAGGGAAGAATTCTTTTAAATGCAGCGTCTGAACAAGTATTGTTAATAAAAGGGTCAAACAAAACTTTTGTGCCTTCAAAATTTACTTTAAAAAATGAATGCCCAAAAAAAGTTATTTCAACCAATCTCACACCAGCAATGAATAGGTAATTGTTAAATATAAATCAGTACTATTAGTCACTGAAAAAAACAGAAAAAAGTAAGCAATAAATAGCCTTTCTTCAATAAAGTAATAGGTTTTTTATGAAAAAAACAGTTTGGCTAGTTTTCTTTGTTTTTTTAGTTTCATTTAGTTTTAGTGCAAAAATAGATGAGACAAGCATAAATGTTATTGTTGACAGCGAAGGAAACTCTCTGATTGAAGAAACATATTTTATTTCTTTTTCAGACCAAAACGAATATAATTCTTTCAAAGAAAAAATAGAAGAAAATATTTCAGCCGAAATAGTAAAAGAGTTTGTTGAAATCATACCAAAACTTGAAAAAAAAGAGGCTGTAATTTCTTTTGAAGAACAGGGAGAAAACAAAATAATAAAAACCAGTTATCTTTCTGACTCTCTTTTTTTAATAAATGAAAAAATAACTTCAACTGAATTTTCACTGTCAGAAGCAAAATTTTCTTTTCTGAAATCAGACGAGGAAATTATTTTCCCGGAAAACTTTTCTTTAAGGTTTGTTGTTCCAAGGGAAACAAAAGTAAAAGAAGTTGTTCCAACAGCAAGGGTTTTTTCAAATACAGTGGAATGGACCGGGCCAATAATAACAAACAAGCTTGCATTGACTTTTTCTATGGATAAAACTCCTGAACCAATTGAAATAAAAGAAACAATAATTGAAATCGAAGTTCAGAAAAACGGTTTTGGGGTTGTTTCAGAAAAATATTTATTTAAGTTCAAAAGCCAGGAAGAACTGGAATTTTTTGTTGAAAACGCACAAAAAAACGGTTCAAGCCTGTTGAGCTGGAATACTTTTGACAACAGGATTTTTGTCCATATAGCAGAAAACGATTTTGACACAAAAAACGCTTCAGTGGAATTTGTTGAAGACGGATTAGAAAACAGTTTTTTGAACATTATCTATGAAAATGAGAGTCCGATTTTTATTGAACAAAAAGAAAAAAGCGGAAGGTTTGTTGAATGGGTTTTTAATTCAAAAAAGCTGACTCCAATGGTTTTTGGAGGAGTAATAATCCTTCCTGAAAACACTCTGCTGGAAATTACTTTGCCTGCAAATGCAGAAATACTTCAAAGCGACATGGAAATTAAAAAAGGAAAAATCTTGTGGGAAGGATACAAAACAACAAGCAAAATAAATGTTGTTTACTTAATAAAAGAAAACATCGCGCCTACATTTAATCTTTCTGCAGCAATTCAGGGAATTTTATCCAACAAAGAAACACTAACTGTTCTGTTTGTTGTTTTGGTTGTTGTTGGGTTAGTTCTTTATGTAAAAAGAGATTCTATAGGCGGCAAAATAGAAAACTTTATTCTGAAAAATTCAAAAATAGAAGAAGCAGAAAAAACTGAAATAGAAATTGAAGGTTAGGAAAAATAGTGCCCTAAAGAAGATTGTTTTTCTTTCTCTGGTTCTGTTTTCTTTTCTTCTTTTTGGATGTCTTTTAGCAGGCTTTCTGTTACAGGCTCTAAAGGTTTTCTTCCAGCAAAAAGGGATTTTTTCTTTATCTGGGCTGACTCAAAAATTGAAGCCACTTTTTTTGTTTCAGGTTTGGTGTTCAAAAGAAAGGCAATTTCTTTTTCATTTAAATCAAATCTTGCAGAAAAATCAACTGCAAAATCCTTGTTTGAAAAACTTTGTCTGATAAAAGGCATGTCTTTAGAAAAAATTGCCTTAGAAGAAGCATGGACTTCTTTATTCATTTTTGATGCAATAGATTTTTTTGTTTCTCTTGTTGAAACTGTTTTGCTTAGCTTGCTTAAAACTTTAGGAAACTGATACATTACAAAGCTTTTGTCTGGTTTTTCTTTTGCCAAACTTACCCCAACAGTCATTAATTCAGAGCTATATCTTAAGAAACCATAATGCTGTCTTTTCCGGATTCTCCCTTTAAAAATGTCTGCTTTGCTTAATTCATCAAATGCATCTGAAATTTCATTAACGCTTTTGAAGTGCCTTGGAATGTTTTCTTCAATCCATTTCATTAAAAAATCTGAATCCACATCAGCAGAAACCCTTGCTTTTCTTGCATCAGAAAAATTTTCTGCAGTAAAAATTTTTCTCAAAACCTTAAAAACATCTTCTTGTTTTTCCCTGTAGCCTAAAGATTCTACATCTTTTTTTGAAACTTTTTTATTATAACAAATGTTTTGCAAATCAGTTAACGCGCTTCTCATATCTCCAGCAGAGTTTTTTGAAAGCAGTTCAATTGAATCTTCTTCAAATTCAATTTCTTCATTTTTGCAGATTTCTTTTAATCGTTTAGCCATTGAAAGGTAATTAATCTTTTTGAACTGCATAAAAGTTGTTGTGCTGCGCAAAGGAACTAATTTTTTGTTTCCATAGACTTCGTTTGCTGTTAAGATTACTGGATTCTGAGTTTCTTTCATAATTTTGTTTATTGCTCCAACTGCCCCTCTATCATAAGAATTCAAGCCGTCAATTTCATCCAAAAGGATTAATCTTTTTTCTCCAGAAAAAGAGGCATTCATTGCAGAAGCAGAAACAACTCTTTCAATTACATCCTTGTTTCTGAAATCGCTTGCATTTAATTCAAAAACACTCCAGCCGTTGATTTTTGCTAAAAGATAAGCTAAAGCTGTTTTTCCTGCTCCGGTCTGGCCGAAAAAAAGCAGCGGTTTTTGCAGTTTGTTTTTGTTCCATTCCTTGCTCCAAAGCAAAGACTTCTGCACTATATCAGTATTGCCGATAAATTCCTCCAAATTTTTTGGAGAAAACTTTTCAGTCCACAATTCTGCCATAATATGATTAAATAAGTTAGTGCATAAAAGATTATTTGATTTACATGCAGATTGGCGTAGTAGGAAAGCCTAATGTGGGAAAAAGCACTTTTTTTTCCGCAGCAACACTGGTTGACGTGGAAATACAAAATTATCCTTTTACTACAATAGAGGCAAATAAAGGAATGGGTTTTGTAAGAGTAGAGTGTGCAGAAAAAGAATTCAATGTAAAATGCAATCCAAAAACAGGATACTGCATTAATGGGACAAGATTTGTCGGAGTGGAATTAATTGATGTTGCAGGATTAGTTCCTGGAGCATCAGAAGGAAAAGGATTAGGCAATAAATTTTTAGATGATTTAAGACAGGCTGATATTTTAATTCATGTAATTGATTTGTCTGGAAGCACAAATGAAAAAGGAGAGCCGGCGGAAAAAGGAAGTTTTAATCCAGAAGAAGATATTTTGTTTCTGGAAAAAGAAATTGAATTATGGTTTCTGGGGATAATCAAAAAAAACTGGAGCAAATTTGCAAAGATTCCAGCAAAAGAAAAAAATAAAAAACTGGAAGTAATGGCACAAAATCTAAGCGGAATTGGAGCAAACGCATTACAGATAGACAAGGCGGTATCAAAACTTGGATTATGGAAAAAAACTTTTATTGAATGGAATGAAGAGAACTTTGAAGCTTTCTCTAAAGCCGTTAGAGAAGAAAGCAAGCCAATGATTATTGCAGCAAACAAAGCAGACATTGCTTCAGAAGAACAGATTGAAAAATTAAGGAAAAAGTTTCCGGAAAAAATTATTGTTCCATGCTCTGCAGTAAGTGAACTGACCTTAAAGAAAGCAGCAAAAGAAAAAAGTTTAGAGTATATTGCAGGAGAAAAAGAATTCAAAAAAGTAAAAGAGTTAAATGAAAAGCAGGAAAAAGGTTTGGGGTATATTCAAAAAAATGTTCTGGAAAAGTTTGGTTCAACAGGCGTACAAGAAATATTAGATAAGGCAGTGTTTGAACTTCTTAAGTTCATTCCTGTTTTTCCTGTTGCAACAAAAAAATTAACAAATGAAGACGGTGATGTTTTGCCAGATTGTCTGCTTTTGCCAGAAGGTTCTAATGCACTGGATTTGGCTTTCAAACTTCATACAGACATTGGAGAAAATTTCATTCGAGCAGTTGACAGAAAAACAGAACAGATGATTGGAAAAGAACACAAACTGAAATCAGGGGATGTAATAGAAATAATTTTTAACAAGAAATGAAAAGAAAACAAAAAAGAAGAAATAAAACAAATTGCTTAAATAGTAGGTTGACGATTAATATATACTGAGAAGAATGACAAAATTTCGTCCTTATGGAAGGGGAAAAGGAATTCCTGTATTTGATTCCACTAAAGCTTTTTTTATTAGACTAGCAGAGTTTAGAGCAGATTTAAACACAAAACTTTCTGGTATTAACCAGCAAGAAGGCAGGGAACTATTTCATGTTTATAATCTTGGTTGGGAAGGATACAAAAAATGGCGGGAAAGAAAACCTGGAAAGCCTGGAGAATTGCTTCCACTGGAAAAAATATCAAGACTATGCAAACGACTAAATGTTAAAAACAATAGACGTTCCAGACCAAAAAAGTCTAAACCTAAAATAGGGAAACCAGTAAGAAAAAGACCACGCTAATTTTACTCTTTAATCTTTTCCCTGAAAACAGGCTCAAAATCTAATTCAAGCTTTAAGCAGACTTTTTGGATTTGATAGTCGTCAGAAAGCAAAGGAAGTTTTATTTCTAAAGCAAGGGCAAGAATTGAAAAATCTGCTGGAGAAAGTTTGTGAAAAATGTTTAATTCCTTTGCAGCTTTTTTTGCAACAAAAAGAGATTTTTTTGAAGGCTCTTTAATTTTAATTTTGCCTTGCTTTAAGCCGGTTTCAACCAGCTGTCTTGACCTAAGGTCAATTATTTCAACCAGAATTTCATTTGTAGTGAAATACACTTCATTTTCAGAAAAAGAGAAATTAAAGTTGTTTAGAATAACTGCAGAATCCATTACAAACTTTTGCATTAAAGAAAAGTAAAGGCAAACATATAAAAACCTTATTATATAAATTTATATAATCGATTTTTATGGTTCAAAAAATTCATTCTCCAAGACTGGATACAGTTGCAATGGTTGAAAAAACCATCAAAAAAAGCAAAGAAAATCTCAGTAAAACAGAGTTATGGAAAAAACTGCCGAAAAAAATGATGTACCAGACTTTTGCAACTGTTTTAGAACATCTTATAGAGGCAAAAAAAATCAGGCTGAATGAAGAAGGAAAAGTTGAATGGATTCAAATCACTGGCCAAGAAAAAGAAATAAAAGTTGAAAAAATGGAAGAAATAAAAAAAGAAGCTGAAATGGGAGAAATTAAATTAGATGAGCAGACAGAAAAAATTGTTTCAGAGTTAAGCGAAATTGAAAGAAATGCATTAAAAGCAATTGCAATAGAAAAAAAAGAATTAAGCGTTCAGGAACTCTCAGAGAACGCAGGAATTGATTTGGATTCTGCCAGAAGAAGCATTCAGTGGCTGAATGAAAAAGGACTGGGAAAAGCAAGGATTCAAAAATCTGTTTTTGTTTCTTTAGGAGAAGAAGGAGCAAATGCATTAAAGAAAGGGCTGCCGGAAAAGAATTTTTTGAAAGAACTTGGAATAGAATGGAAAAAAATTTCTGAAATAAAAACAATTCAAAAACAGGAAATAAACATTGCTTTAGGAAATGCAAAAAAGAAAGGATTGGTTGAATTAAAAAAAGAAAAAGAGCTGTTGATTAAGAGAACAGGAAAAGGAAAAGAATTTTTAGAGAAAAAAACAGAAGAAGAATTAATGCTGGAAAAACTCAGTGAAAAAGAAATAGAAGAAAGCTCTTTGAGTGAAAAAGAAAAATCTGTTTTGAAATTTCTTGGTTTTAGAAAAAGGTTTCTGAAGCACAAAGAAAAAGGAAATGAATTTATTCAGGTTACACAAAAAGGCCTTGAAGCAGTTTCTGTTCTCGGAAAAACAGGGGAAAGAAAATACAATATTATGGATCCGGTTGAAGCAGTTTTTCCTGGAAAAAAACAGCCTTATTTTAAGTTTCAGGATGAAGTAAAGCAAAGGTTAGTTAACTTAGGATTTAAAGAAATGGAAAATCCTTTGATTACACAAGAATTTTACAACTTTGATGTATTATTTCAGCCGCAAAACCATCCGGCAAGGACTTGGACTGACACTTATAGACTAAAAAAACCAGAATATGGAAAGCTTCCAGACAAAAAAATTGTTTCTGCAGTAAAATCAGCGCATGAAAATGGAGGAAAAGCAAAATCAAAAGGATGGAGATATAAATGGAATACAAGAATAGCTTCTCAATTAATGCCTTCAGCTCATGGAACAGCTCATTCTGCAAGGCAATTTGTTAAAGGAGTTGAAGTTCCAGGAAAATATTTTACTACTGCAAGATGCTTCCGTCCAGATGTAGTTGATACAACACACTTGATTGAATTTAATCAGCTTGAAGGTTTTGTCGTAGGAGAAGATTTTACTTTCAGAAAATTATTAGGATTATTGAAAGGATTTGCAATAGAAATTGCTGGAGCAAAAAAAGTAAAGTTTTTGCCCGATTATTATCCTTTTACCGAGCCAAGTGTTCAGTTGAATGCATTGCATCCAAAACTTGGATGGGTTGAATTTGGCGGAGCAGGAATTTTCAGAGCAGAGATTACAGAAAATCTTGGAATAAAAGGAAAAGCCCTTGCCTGGGGCTTGGGAATTGACAGGCTTGCAATGTTTAAGCTAGGGTTAAATGACGTAAGAGAATTGTTTTCCCAGAATTTAAACTGGTTAAGGAAGGTAGTTTAATGCCTACAATTGAAGCGTCAAAAAAAGATTTAGAAGAACTTATTGGAAAAAAATTTTCAAAAGAAGAATTAGAAGAAATAGTTCTTTGCGCTAAAGGGGAATTAGACGCAATAGAAGATGATGCGCTAAAAATTGATATTAAGGATACCAACAGACCGGATTTATGGTCTACAGAAGGGATTGCCAGAGAGATTAAAGCTTTTATTGGAAAAGAAAAAGGGATTCCAGAATACAAAGTATTAAAAGGAAAAAGAAAAGCGTTTATTGATGAAAAATTAGAGGGAATAAGGCCTAAAGCAGCTTATGCTGAAGTAAGAAATGTAAAAATCACTGAAGAGGTTTTACTGCAGATAATTCAATTGCAGGAAAAAATCTGCCAGAGCTTTGGAAAAAAAAGAGAACAGATTGCAATCGGAGTGTTTGATTCTGATAAAGTGAAAGGAAATGTAAAATATTTTGCAGCAGAGCCTTCAATGGAATTTGTTCCACTTGGTTTTTCTGAAAGCATGAGCTTAAGGGAAATTCTGATAAAACATCAGAAAGGAAAAGAATACGGAAAATTAATAGAAAAGTTTGAGAAATTTCCTTTACTAACAGACGAAAAAAATGAAGTTCTTTCAATGCCTCCAATAATAAATTCAGAAAGCTCGGGAAAAATTACCACAAAAACAAAAAATCTGTTTGTCGATGTAACAGGATTCAACCAGGAACTGATTGACATTGCATTAAAAATAATGTGCATGGCTTTGGCAGACAGAGGAGGAAAAATTTATTCAGTTGAACTGAATTACAAAAACAAAAAAATTGTTTCTCCAGAGTTTAAAGAAGAAAAAATTATTTTTCCATTAAAAGAAGTTAATGAATTGCTTGGAACAGAATTCAAAATAAAAGAAATTCCGAAGCTTTTGGAGAAAAAAAGAATGAGAGGAAAAATTAAGGGAAAAAATTTGGAAGTGAAGTTTGGGGATTACAGAAAAGACATTATCCATGTATGGGATGTAATAGAAGATATTGCGATTGCAGCAGATTACAATAAACTTGAACCAGAAGAAATGAATGTTTTTACTTTAGGAAGTTTGGAAGAAAAAAGCAAGGAAACAAATGAGGTAAGGGAATTATGTATTGGTTTTGGATTGCAAGAGATTGCCTCAAACCATTTGACTTCAAAAGAAATTCAAGGAGAAAAAATGAACCTAAAAGAAGAATTTGTTCAGATTGCAAATCCTGTTTCATTAAACTGGGAAATATTCAGGAAAAAACTGCTTCCAGAAAGTTTGAGTTTTTTAAGCAAAAACAAGCATTGCAGTTATCCGCAGAAGATTTTTGAAGTCGGAAGAACAGTTGAATTTAATCCAGAAAAAGAAACTGGAGTGGAAGAAAAATGGAAAGCATGTGTCTGCATAGCACATGCAAAAACAAATTTCAATGAAGTGAAATCCATTCTTGAAGCAATAGGAAAAGAACTGAACATGAAGTTTAAGCTCAAAGAAGAAACAATTTCTTTTTTAGAACAGGGAAAAAGCGCTTTGATTCAGTTTGAAAACGGAAAAAAAGGTTTTTTAGGAGAAGTCAATCAAAAAGTTCTGGAAAACTTTGGGTTAGAAACAAAGGTTTCAGTAATTGAAATAGAAATATAAAAAAGAAAAAAATAAATTATTTCTCTGGCTCTGGGAAAAGTTCTTCTTTTGTTTCTTCTGCCAACTCGGATTCTTCTTTCAGGACTTTTTCTTTTATTAATTTCATTTCAGTATCTTTTCTTTGCAGTCTTGTTAAAGAATAAAAGTATGCATTGATTATTGCATCCAAATCCAAGGTTCTTTTGAAGCCAAGCCTTGCAATTTCCTCAAAATACAGTTTAACCATCCTGAAAGCCATTTCCTCATCAGGAATTGAAAAAGAATTCTTTAAAGATTTTTTAACTGAAACTTTTTTTGTTTTCTTTTTTGCCATTGCATCACCTGAATAAATAAAGCAACAGTAATATTTAACTCTTTTCCTTGAGGAATTTTTGCAGAGCTTCTTTTGGAACCTTTAAAGAAATGAATTTGCTTTTTCCTTTTGGCTTGAATTCCACTAAAGGCGCGGAAATCAGGTTCATATTTTCCAGCTTGGAAATTGTCGCACGGAACTGCCTTAATTCAAGATGATTTTTAACTTTAGAGTATTTTTCAAATAATTCTCCTGAAAAAACCCCGTCAAAAGAAGAAATTAATTCAAGAATACTTTTTTCCTGTTTGCTCAGGAAAGGAAAAGCTTTTTTCAGCAAAGAAGAATCCATAGAAGAAAAAGCTTTTTTTAAATGAGTTAAAGAAACTTTTTTTGCGTTTTCTTTTTCTGCAATTCTTCCTGCTTTTAAAAGAGACTCAATTCCAATCCTTGCATCCCCTCCAAGTTTCCCTGCACGGGCTGCAGCAACATTAATTACATCTTTTTCCAGTGCATTTGAAAAAAAAGCAAAAGAAGCCCTTTCTTTCAAAATATTTTTTAACTGTTCAGGAGAATATTTTTCAAAAACAATTGACTCTTCAGCTAAACTGCTTTTGACTCTTGAATCCAATTTAGAGGAAAGAAAGAAATCATTTGAAATCAAAATAATTCCAAAATGGATTTTTTCAAATTCAATTATTCTTAAAAGGTCATACAAAAGCTTTGAACCTTCTTCTCTTGCAATTAACTGGTCGGCTTCATCCAAAACAATTATTGGAACAAAATCAATTTTTTTAAGGTAATCAAGCATTTTTGAATATATTTCATCTGTTGCAAGGCCTCTCCGGGGAATTGCTGCTCCAACAAAATTTGAGATTAAAAACAAAACAGAATTTCTTGTATTGAATTCAAAGCAGTTTACATATAGACTTTTTGCTCTGCCGGAAAATTCCTGCAATTGTGACAACATAAATCTAGCTGAAACAGTTTTTCCTGTTCCAGGAGTTCCAACAACAATAGCATTAAAAGGTTTTTTTCCAGAAACAATTGGCTTGAAACAAAAAGCCAAGGATTCAATTTCTTTTTCCCTGTGCGGAAGATTTTCCGGAAGAAATTCAGGATACAATACTCTTTCATCCTTAAAGATTTCATTTATTCTGGAAGATTTGGAAAAAATGTTTTGCATAGAAAAAGTAAATACAAATACTCCTTAAAATTATAGGCGCTATGCGCGTTTTCGTGAAACGAAAACCTTTCTTTTGGGCAACTTGCATTTTTCTTTGTGAAAGAAAAGGGCAGAGGTATATAGAAAATATATACTATTTATATCAGTTAAATCTCTTTTATTTCTTTGAAATCTATTACTTCGCCTTCTGAATCCAAAGCAAACCTGAACTTTTCCCCGTTTATTAATACAATTGCAGTCCAGCCTTTTCCTTTCTTTTCCATTGAAGTTATTTTATAAGAATCTTTTTTTCCTAATTCTTCTCCTAAAAAATCCAGCAGTAAATTGAAGATTTTGTTGTATTCTCTTTCTTTTTTATAGCGCTCCTGCATTTTTTTCTTATGTTTTTCTTCTCTTTTTTTGTTCTTTTGTTTTTTTGAAGAAGTTTTTATTTCAGTTACTTTTGAAACAAGATCTGTTAATGCTTCCCCTCCTTTTCTTTCTTTTTCAAAGGTTTCCCTGTCTTTTATTGCCCCGTCAAGTGCATCCAAAAAAGAACCTTTTTTTGTTTTTTCCAAAGCAGAAAGAAGGTGCCTTGCAGAAAGGCTTTTCAAAGGAACAAAAACTTTTGCTTTGGAAGAAATTTCATTGAACTCTAAAGAATAGTTTTCAATTAAAGCTCTGGTTTTTTTCATGGGAACATCATTTTTTACTGTTTCAGTGAAAAAAACGCTTTGCCAGCAGATAAGGAAATGAGACAAAAAAGAAGAATAAAAAAATAAAACAAAAAGGAAAAGGGAAAAATAAAGCATTAAATTGAAAGGATAAGAAAAAGCGAGAATTGTTGGATTAAAAATCATGAACAGAACAAAATAAGATAAAATAAAAATAATATAAGAAAATATCTGCATTGCAAAAATCTGAAATAAAAGAGAATTCTTTTTCTGGTAGAACAAAACAAGCCCGTCTCTTAGAGAAGTGTATTTGTCAACAGAAGGGTCTGCAAAAACATAAGAAAGAATACAGGAAAAAACTGCAGAATTCAGATTTGGAATGAAAGAAATAAAACCTACTGCTCCATAAAACTTTTTTATAACTTTTTGCGGCAGAAATTCAAATTTACGGAAGTTTGAAATTGAAGAAAAGCTTTTTTTAATAAGATTATAACCAAAGCTTGCCTGTCTTGTAATCGGAACATTTCTTCCGGAAATGAATTCAGCTGCCGCAACAATTTCCGCTGACTTCAAAACATAAATGATTCTTTTTCTGAAAAAAGTCCAGTACATTAAAAAAACAAAAAGACCTGCTGCAAGGGAAACTTCAACCAGGAAGGAGCTTAAACCCAGAAAATCCGGAACAAAAACAAAAAAGAATACAAGAATTACTGAAAACAGAATAAAATACGCATTAGCTATGACTCTGGCAAAAACAAAAGAAGCTGTTTCAACAAAAACCCTTAAAGCTTTTGAAAAGTATAAAGCCATAAGCTAAATAAGCTAAATAAGTATTTAACTCTTGTCCTTATTTATATAATAAAAATCAGCTTAGGAAAGTTTATGCTAAAAGAATGGGAAAAAAGTTTAAGCATTGGAAATAAAAAACTTGACGGACAACTGATTCAAAATACTATGAATTCATAAAAAACAAACAATAAAACCCGTTTTCGAATATTTAATATTTTGCCTTAAAAAAATGAAAGCTATTTAAAGGGCTTTAAACCGAAATATAAAGAATGGATGAACTGAAAATAGGCAGAGAAGAGTTTAAAGCATTGAGTTCAGATACAAGAATCAACATAATAAAACTCTTGCATGAAAGAAATCATACTTTAAGCGAGATTTCAGCAAAGCTTGATATGAGTTCTCCCACAATAAAACAACATATTGAAACACTGCTGAAATCTGATTTAATCCAGCAAAAAGATGAGGGAAGGAAATGGAAATACTATTGTTTGACAAGAAAAGGAAAAAAATTAGTGGAGCCGGAAAACGAGCCAAAAATAATGATTCTGCTTGCGGCAAGTATTGTTGGAATGCTTTTTTTGGTTTACATTATTTTTGGAACCGGAACGGGAGCACTTGCAGGCTCTGAAATGCAGTTTACTGCACCAACAACTGAAGTCAAAAATGATTTAAGAGATTCTGAAGCAAAAATTGCAGGAAGCTATAAAGCTCCAGAAGAAGATAAAGTTGGGGATACTGAAACAACAGATGAAACAAAAGAAACTGAACAAAAAGAAACAGGAATAAAAGAGCAGGCGTATTTAATTACACTATTGGTTGCTTTTGCATTAATTGCAGGATTCCTTGCAGCAAAAGCAAGCGAAAAGAAAGTAAAGGTTTAGTTCGACAATCAACGTTAGAAAAACTATTTAACTGCTTCTAAAGCAAATTCTGGAATGCAACACAAGGGGTTAATTGCTTTTGTTCTGGTTTTTTTCTTTATTTTAATCTATTTCAATCTGGTTTATTCTTTAAGCTCTTTTAATTCAGAGAAAAATTTTGCTGAAGCAAAATTAATTGAAATAGAAAACACTTCATTCAAAAGAAATTTGTTAGAAAACACAATAGATTCTGTTATAGAAGAAGAAATAAAAAAAGAAATTGCTTTTGGAACAACAGAACCAAAAAAACTAAATGAAAAAATTTCAGAAAAACTGATTGAAGTATTTTCAGTTCTCGAAGAAAAAGAAATTGAATTCAAAGAAGCGAATTCAGGCAAAAAATACAGCAAAATAAAAATAAGAGGAAAAAAAGTTGAAAAGGAGTTTCTGGAAAAAAACAGCAAAACAATTGTAATCAATTTAAAGGAAACAGTTTACCTTGTAGAGTTTATTTACACCGGAGGACTGGAAAAAAACAACTTGATTGGGGCGGAAATAAAAGAAAAAAATTCCAACAGAAATTTTTTCATTCCATTTAATTATTCAGTAAAACAGGTTGCAGTAAAAGGGATTTGATGAAAGGAATGCTGAATCTTGAAGCCGCAGTTTTTTTTCTGGCCTACTTTTTGCTGATTGGAATTTTTTTGAATTCACTGCAAAACGCAAATAGTCTGATGGAAGAAAAAAAGGATTTTCTCTTGGCAAAATCTGACGCAGTTAAATGCGCAGTGCTTGCAGATTCAATTTACTCCAATTCAGGAGGAAAAATTGAAATAAAAGAAAACTGCTTTTTTGACAAAGGAAAAATAAAAAGTAAAGTAAAAAAAGAAATTGCGGAAGAAGAAACAATTACAAAAAAAATAGCCAATTCAGAAAAAGGAATTGAAGTAGGAGTGGAAGAACATTACAGATAAAGGATTAATTGGAACTGATACTCTGACTGCTTTTCTTGCGGCTTTACTAATGCTTTTTTTAATGCTGGCTGCACTGGAAGAAACTGTAAACAAAAACAAGGAAGTGGAAGAATTTTATTACATTAAAAGCAAAGCAGTATTTTTTGCAGATTCTCTTGTTAAAAATTCAAATTCAGAAGAACCAGAAAAAGGAATTGCATTTTATAATCCAGAAAAAAAGAGAGTAGAAGAAAATGTAATCGACCAGTCTTTGCTGAAAAAAATTGAAGAAAAAAATTTTCCAGAATATTTAAAGGAAATAAGACTGGAATTTGAAGGAGAAAAAATAATTGCAGGAGAGAAGAAAGGGAATTGTTTTGAAGCAAGAAGATTTGTTTTAGTAAAAGAAAAAAAAGGTGTTTTGTTTGTTTCTGCATGCAAATGAAAAAGGCTTCAGTTTTACCTTGGAAGCTTTAATCAGTTTTAGTGTTCTTCTCTTGATTCTGACAATTCCTGTTCAAAAAGAAAAAAGCGATTTGGAAAAAATTTATTCAATACAAAAAGAGCATGATTTGATTAAAATCTGGATTAAAACAAAAAATTTTGAAGAAAAGAATTTGAAAGAGGACTTCAAAAAAATGTTTCCTTTTCAGAAAGGAGAAATAGAAATCAAAGGAAAAAAAATTGAAATAAAAGGAAAAGAAGGAAAAGATGAATTAAAAGTTTCTGGCTTTTATTACAAGAACGGAAAAATAAGCGAAATTTCAGTTAAAGTTTTTATTTAATTGCTTCAGCAAAAATTTCAAGCAAAGATTTTTTTCTTTTCTCAACGGAAAACTTTCTGTTTTGCACTTCATTGAAAGCATTTCTTCCTAACTGCTTTCTTAAAGAAGAATCTTCTATCAACAAAGAAGTTTTTTCGACTAACTTGGAAACAATTTTTTCTTTATCAAGCTTTTTTGATTCATGAAAAAAAGAAAAAGGGTTCTTAAAGAGGCTTTCATGATATTGTTTTGGAAAGTTGACCAAAAAACCTGTTTTGTTTTCTGTGTTTATTTCAGGCAAAGCCATTATGTCTGAAGAAATAACTGGAAGTGAACTGGCAAAAGCCTGTAATGCAGTAAAACCAAAAGACTCCATTAAAGAAGGCATTAATAAAATGTCATTTTCTGGAAGAACTTTTTCTGAAAAATTTTTATAAGAAACAAGATCAAAATTTATTTCAGGAAACTGTTTTTTTGTTTTTTCAGAAAAGTTCCCAAAACAGTTTAACTCAACATCATATTTTTTTCTGAGTTCACCGAAAGCAGAAAAAACAAATTCTGTTCCTTTATACACAGGGTTTGTTGCAGCAAAAAGCAGTGAAATTTTTTCTCTTTCTTTTTTCATTTTCTGTTCAGGGCATTTAACTGCAGGAAAACAAACAGTTATTTTTTTTTCTAATTGTTTTCCTCCAAAAGATAAAACTGTTTTTTTTGCGTATTCGCTCCAGGGAACAACTTTTCTGCAATAGTTTGAATTAAGGGCTTTTTTTATTATTTTTAACCCTAAATAATTCATTTTTTTTGAAAAAAAGTTTTCTCTGCGAAAATAACTGTAAAAAGAATTCAGATAATGGAAGTTTTCTGCATCTGCAATCCAAGGGATTTTATTTAAAGGAAAAAGCTTGAAAGAATAAATCAAATCAACCCTATTTTTTTGCAGGAATTTTTTTGGATAATAAGCAAAATTAAAGAAAGGAAGCAAAGGGTAAGGAAGGCTGTAACGGGAAAAACTTAAGGAAGGCTTTTCTTTAATAGAAAAAGTTTCTGTTTCAGTTTCTCCAAGAAAACTAAAGTTTTCTCCCCTGATGTCAAAACCGTCAAAAAATACTTTCATACACAAATTGTGCATCCAAAAGATTTAAACTTTTTGAATTTCTATTTTGACTCCTTTTTCTGTTTTTGTCAGAACAAAAAGGGTTTTTTCTTTTAAGGAAAACTCTTCAAAAGGAATAATGTTGAATTGTTCAGACGAAAAAGTTTTTTCTTTGGAATATTTTTCAAGAAAAACTTTTACTGTCAGCTTTTCTTTTTCTGTTTTTATTTTCCATTCAGTTAAAGGCTCTGCTGTAACGGAAATTTTCGATCCATTGCTCATTGCATTTAATTCCTGTACTGCTACACTGAAAGAATCAGAGAAATTTTTTGCTCTGGAAACATCCAAAACATAGATTCCAAGAAAAAATGTTTTTTGGATTAAAGGAGTGAAGAGAAGCAGAATAGAAAAAAAGACTGACATTAAAAGAATTAATTCAAGCGAAACCTGAGCTTTTGCTTTCATTTAATGTCACTGATTTCATCAAAGATTTTTTCTGTTTTTTTTTCTATTACTTCTGCCCCTTTTGTTCCTGTTTTTTGCAGCTGGCTTACCAAAACTAATGCAACCGCAACAACTGCTGCAAGCAATACAATCAGTTCAACTGAAACCTGTGCTTTTTGTTCCATGAAAAAAAGCGTTTTGAAAAAGAATAAAAAGAGTTTTCAACGTTGATTGACGAACTCAGAAAAAGCAAACTGTTTTATTAATTTGGTTATTTAAATTATTTATTAAATACTAATTGTGTTTTACATGGTTTCAAGAGAAACAAAAGATATTACAATTGCATGGATTGCCTTAAGCATCGCGTTTGCTTTAGCTTTGAGCGGGCTGAACTTAATAGGAATATTTGCAGGGGTTGCTTCACTTCCTTTATTTATTATAATGCTTCCGATTTCTCTTTTTGTTGTTGGAACTGCTTTTGTTTTTCACGAGTTAGGCCATAGAAATGTTGCAAGGCATTTTAATTATGTTGCTGAATTCAGGAAATGGAATCAAGGATTAATGTTTGCAGTAGGCTTTGCTTTTTTGATTGGCGCGATTTTTGCTGCTCCGGGAGCAGTTTATATTGGAGCAAAAAAGAAAAGAAACTGGGAAAAAGAGTCAAGATGGGATTCAGAATATCCAGAATATTCAGGGAATTCAAATAACGAGCTTGGCTTGATTTCTGTTGCAGGAGTAGTAATAAACATTATTCTTGGATTTATTTTTCTTGCACTGCTTTTGTTTGTTGTTCCTTTAATGAATCAGTTCCAGTATATTTTGACTATGCTTTTTACTTTAGGCTATACTATTAATTTCATTTTAGCAGGTTTTAATTTACTGCCTTTTGGGCCTTTAGACGGAAAAAAAGTAATGCAATGGAATCCAATTGTTTGGGGAATATTGTTTGTTCCAATTGCCATCTGGTATTTTGCTTTCTTTTAACTAGCGAACATAAGTTGGCTTAAAGCTGGAATACTGTTCTGCAAACTCTTTGTATGCTTCAATTGTGTCTTTTGAAATTGAAGGCCTGATTTTTTTCAGTGCTTCAAGAAAGTTCTGCATTTTCACTGGTTTTGATTGCATTTTATTTTCTTTCAGGCAGATAAGTGAAGCTTCTCTAACTAAACCTTCAATGTCTGCTCCGCTAAATCCATCGGTTTTTTTTACTAATTCTTCAAGAACAACATCTTTTTCTAATGGAACGTTTTTTAAGTGGATTTTGAATATTTCTTTTCTTGCATTTTGGTCTGGGGCATTAATCATAATCATTTTATCAATTCTTCCAGGACGCAATAAACCCGGGTCAACCAAATCCGGGCGGTTGGTTGCAGCAATAAAAACCATGTTTTTTATTTCTTCTATTCCGTCTAATTCTGTTAATAATTGATTCAAAGCACGGTCGCCTACTCCAGAACCAGTTTCTGCTCCGCGTATTGAGGCAAGGGAATCGATTTCATCAAAAAAAACTATTACAGGAGAAACCTGGCGGGCTTTTTTAAAGACCTTGCGGATGCCCCGTTCCGTTTCGCCAACCCATTTTGAAACTAATTCAGGGCCTTTAATTGAAATAAAGTTTGCTTCTGATTCATTTGCAACTGCCTGAGCTAATAAAGTTTTTCCTGTTCCAGGCGGACCATAAAGCAAAACTCCTTTTGGAGGCTTTATTCCCATTTTTTTGAATGCTTCAGGGTTTTTTAACGGCCATTCAACTGCCTGCTTTAATTCTTCTTTTTCTTCCTCTAAAGAACCAATGTCAGTCCATTTGACATTTGGAATTTCAACCAAAACTTCCCTTAAAGCTGAAGGCTGGACTTCTTTTAATGCTTCCAAAAAATCTTTTTTATTAACCTCTAACTTTTCTAAAACTTCTGTCGGGATTTTATCTTCTTCTAAATTCATTTTTGGCAGATACCTGCTTAAAGCTTTCATTGCAGATTCTTTTGCTAATGCTGTAAGGTCTGCTCCAACAAAACCATGAGTGATTGAAGCAAAATAATCCAAATCAACTCCATCTTCTCTATCTTTTGGAGCTAAAGGCATTCCTCTTGTATGGATTTGCAGAATGTCTTTTCTTCCTTTTTTATCCGGCACTCCGATTTCAACTTCCCTGTCAAACCTTCCAGGCCTTCTTAAAGCTTCATCCAAAGAGTTCACTCTGTTTGTTGCAGCAATAACTATTACATCCCCTCTTGCTTCCATTCCATCCATTACTGAAAGTAATTGAGCTACAACTCTTCTTTCAACTTCTCCAATTACCTCTTCTCTTTTTGGGGCAATAGAATCAATTTCATCAAAAAAAACAATGCTTGGAGATTTTTCTTCTGCTTCCTTAAAAATCTGCCTGATTCTTTCTTCTGCTTCCCCGACAAATTTGCTCATGATTCCAGGAGAAGAAACAGAAATAAAATGTGCCTGGGTTTCATATGCAACTGCCCTTGCAAGCAAAGTTTTTCCTGTTCCAGGGGGGCCATGCAATAAAACTCCTTTTGGAGGGGTAATTCCAAGCTTGTTAAATAATTCAGGATGACGCATTGGAAGTTCAATCATTTCCCTTACTTTTTGAATTTGTTCTTTTAATCCTCCAATGTCATCATATGCAACTCTCTGGACTGCTTCTAATTCTTCTTTTGCCGGCTCTTCTTTTAATTCAAATCTCGTTAAATCAGTTACTTTTACAATTCCTCTTGGGTTTGTATCTACAACCTTATAAACAAAACCTGAACCAAAAACAGAAATCCAGATATTGTCTCCTCTGTTCATCGGCCTTCCAATAAAACCTTTCTTTAAAATTCTGTCATAACCTGAAGCAATTATTCTTACTTCCTGTGTAGGTGCAAGAACAACTTTTTTTGCTTCACTAAAGACTGCTTTAGAAACTTTAACTTTTTCTCCTAAAGATGCACTGCAGGAGCGTCTGACAAGAGAGTCCATTCTTATTACTCCCCTGCCTTCATCAGTGCTTTTTGCAGGCCAGATTATTGCAGCAGTTTTTTTGTTTGCTTCTAATTCTACTATGTCTCCGGAAGTTACTCCTAAATATTCTTTTGAGACTCTGTCTAAAGTGATTATTCCCCGACCTACATGGCTTTGGTCTGCATCATGAACCCTTAATTCCAGTGCTTTTTTCTTCTGGCTTCCTGCAGCAATCATAAAGAACTCTGAGTTGAAAAAGGTTTAAAGAAGTAATGAATTCAAAGAACTATTTTAAGTCTTTCTCTAAAGATTTGACAAAAGAATTAAAGAGAGAAATTTTTTCTTCTGCAAGGATTTTTGCTTTCTCTGAAAAAAAAGCTTCTTTTAAAAGAAAAGATTTTGCTTTTTGTTCTTCCAAAAACTTTCGAAGAAGGATTTTTCTTGAATTAAACAGGGAAACTTCTTTTATTAATCCGACTGCAGAAATTTCATCCAATAAATTTGCATCATGAACTAAAATTGCCTCGATTGTTTTTGGCTGTCCTTTAATTCCTGCTTCCTGAATACAATGAAAAACTTTCTCTCGTTTCTCGGCCGGAAATCCGGCTTCATTTAGAATTTTTTTTGCTAAATTCATTGAAGTTGAAACTAAATCCTGGTTGAATTTCAAACTCATTGGAAAGCCGGCTGAATGCAAAAAGAGTCCGGCAAAAACAATTTCTTCATCAAAAAAAGATTTCTTTATTTCTTCTAAATTTTCAAAGCATCTGTTGATATGGCCTGGTGTGAAAAAATCTGTTTTCAGTTCTTTTTCTACAAGTCTTTTGAATTCTTTTCTGTTAAACATTAAACCACTATTTCAGATTCTCCAGAGGGAAGCATTGAAATTATTTCATCCAAATCCACAATTGCATCTAATTTTGATTCAAAAAGTTTTTTCAATTTTTTTGCAGTGATTCCTTTTGAATCTTTTCCTTGGGTTATTCTGAAAAAAACTTCTGCATGTTTTTTTACTGCGTCTTCTGCACCTGAAACTACAATTAATTCTTTTTCTTCTTTTTTTATTCCGATTGCAAAGTTTAAACCTGTTTTCTTAAACCAGTTTCTGTTTCCATAAATCATAAACGAACCTGTTTTCATTGATTCTCCTGCAGGGGCTTTTTTGCTTACCTGTTCCGGTAAAACAGAATAAACATCAACTGAACTCAATCCAGAGCTCCATGCTCTGGAAAAGGACGCAACAAATTCTGCTGTTTCCTGCATTGAATTCTGCGGAGCAGAATTCTTTTTTGTTTTCAGAATACAATGAGGACTTCCAGGGATTTCTGCATGAAAATATAAATCATCTTTTTCTAAGTGTTTTTTGATTAATTCTTCATTGCTTTTTACATCTCTTCCTGCAATAGCTAAAAGATTATCGCTTGTGTAAAACCAGTGGAATTTTTCAAACCATTGTTTTTTTCTTTTTTTAACCAGAACTTTTTTTTCTTTTGCTTCATCTTTTTCTTCTAGTTCTTTTAGTTTTTTTCCTGTATCTTTCACTGCTTTTTCCAAACCTTTTAATTTCTTTTTTGCTTTCTTTGATTTTTCAAAATAAAGAGAAGCATTTTCATTGAGATTTTTATTTAAATCAATTTCTATTTTCATTTAATCAATCCCTTTCTCTTTTTTTAGTGTACGAATAATTGAAGAAGTTCTGGAGCCTTTTTTGTAGTGAGGCAATGTAGCATAAATTATCTGCCTGTCTTTGATTAACTTATATATTCCTTTGATTTTTTCATAATATTTTTCTTGAGTTGATTTATGAAAAGATTCAATATCTCTGTAAAAGTGCCTTAACAAAAGATTCCAGTTTCCTGAGCCGATTACAGCAGAAACCATGTAAATGTTATCGTCTTTTTCTATTGCATTCAAATAATGCTTTAAAACATCCTTTTGGGCAAAATCAACCTGAAGCATTTCAATTACTTCTAACTTAAATCCAAATTTGTGGAAATCAATTTTAGGGCCATAGCCTTGAAGAACACCGTCTTTCATCAAAAAATCAATTGAAGATTTGATTGTAGCTTTATGAAAACCAGAGTAGCGTTTAATCTGTCTTGTATTTGGAGCGACAGAACCTTTTTTAAGCAAAGCCTCAAGGGTTTTTAATCTTATGCCATCATCTACTCTCATTTGAACAGCCATAGCAAAATCACTATTAAAATAGTACACTAGAAAAGTATTTAACTGTATTATTTGGAGCAGTATGGTTTGTAGAATATATAAATACCCCTGACTCGTTTTATTATTGCAAAGAACCAAAAAAACATTTTTGGAGGGATTCAATTCTAGAGAGAAAATATAAAAAAAAACAAAAAGAGGAGGGGATAGGCTCACCAGGCCAATCTGGTTTAATTTAAGATCCCCCCTCTCTAAAAATCTAATTCTAAACAGTTTTTTGCATTGAACATCTGTAGCTCCACAGATGAAATTAAATTCTTTTGCCTGAAAGAGATTTTTATGGAGAAAAAAGTTAAAGATTCAGAGTATTGGGAGAACGTTAGTGAAGGAGAAGATTTTTTCGACTGGAAAAAAATGCATTGGCATTCAGGACATGGAATTGGTTTTCCTTTGCTATTATTAGTGATTGGAATTTACTGGTTAGGCAGTGAATTAGGAATCTGGCCAGTGAATATTTCAATTTGGCCTGTAATATTGATTTTGGTTTCACTTTACTGGATTATAAAAAGATTCATAAAATAGTTATTTCTTTTTTTGAGTTTTTGCGGGCTTAGCTTCTTTCTTTTTTTCGCTTTTCTTTTTCCAGTCAGCCTTTGAAGGACAGTCTGGATCAATGCACATCTCAAACTTGAATCTTTTTCCCTGAACCAAAACAGTAGGCAGGCCGCAGGATTTGCATTTATCGTCTGTAGGATAAACTCTTCCTTTTTGAGGCAAAGGATAACTGTTAGAGCATTTTGGATAGTTTGTGCAGCCTAAAAAGTATTTTTTGTTTCTGCTGAAAATAATTCTCAATTCACCTTCATCGCATTTAGGGCATTTTCCTACAATTTTGTCTTCTGAAAGAGCTGCTTTTATTTCATTTCCAATTGAAAGTTTATGCTCAAACAAATCTTTAAGAATTATCAGGAGAAGTTCTCTGGAGTGTTCTACTACTTCTTCTTTTGATTTCTTTTTTGCAGAAATCAAATGCATCTGCTCTTCTAATTCAGAAGTCATTTCAGGTTCAATTACTTTTTTTGAATACTTTTCTAAAACATCTGTTACAGCAAAAGCCAAATTAGTTGGCTCAACTGCTTTTGCTCCAACAACATATTTTCTTGCATAAAGTTTCTGGATTATTCCATGCCTTGTGGATTTAGTTCCAATATTTAGGTCTTCCATTAATTTTAATAAAGCTCCCTGAGAGTAATGCGGAGGAGGCTGGGTTTCTTTTTCCATTAAATCCAGTTTTTTTACTTCAGCTTTGTCTCCGGCGTTTAAGGAAGGAAGCAAAACTTCTTTTATAGTAGAATATGGATAGAATTCTTTCCATCCTAATTTTAAAATTTTCTGGCCGTTTGAAACAAACAATTCTTTTTCTATATCAAACTCTACTGAAAGATTTTCTGTTTCTGCATTGTCGCTTAAAGTTGCATAAAACCTTCTGACAATTAGTTCATAGATTTTGAATGACCTTTCCCCTATTTTTCCTTTTTCTGCTTTTGAAACAGGATGAATCGGAGGATGATCTTTTGTTTCTTTTCCAAAAGAAGGAGTTAAATCTTTTTTTGAAAGAAGCTTGTTTGCTAAAGAAGTGAATTCTTTTACTTTAGCTGTTTCTTCCAAAAGTTTCCGCAAATTAAGGGTTGCAGGGTATTTTGTGCTATCTGTTCTTGGATAAGAAATGAAACCTTGCTGGTACAGTGTTTCTGCAATGCTCATAGCCTGACCGGCAGAAAAACCAATTGAAGTTGCTGCTCTTAAAAAAGAGGTTGTGTTAAATGGATGCGGTTTTGAAATTGAGCGGTGTTTTTTATGGATTCTCAAAACTGTTGCAGTTTTTGGTTTTTTGTTCATTACTTTTTCTGCTTCTTTTTTGTCTTTGAATTTTCCTTTTTTGTGTAAAGCTTCAAATTTTATTTTATCCTTTTCCAGCAGTGCTTTAATTTCCCAGTATTTTTCTACCTTAAATGCTTTTCTTTCTTTTTCTCTTTTAACTATCAGGAATAAAACAGGGCTTTGCACCCGACCGACACTTAAAAATTCTTTTCCTAATTTGTTTGAAACAATGGAAATAAATCTTGTAAGGACAGCACCCCAGATTAAGTCAACTTCTCTTCTTGCATTTGCAGATTCAGATAAAGCAAAATCAACTTTTGTTAAATTAGAAAAAGAATCATCAATGTCTTTTTTGGTGATTGCAGAAAACAATGCTCTTTCTATTTTTATTTTTGGATTTGATTTTCTTAAATAATCCAGTGCTTCTACTCCAATGCTTTCTCCTTCCCTGTCTGCATCTGTTGCAATTATTACCTCAGAAAACTCTTTTGCTTTTTTTTCCAGCAAGTTTGCAATGTTTTTTTCTGAAGGAAGGTATTCAACTTCAACTTTGGCTAATTTTCTTAAATCTGTTCCGGTCCAGTAATTATATTTTTTTGGAAAGTCTACATCCTGAATATGGCCGCGCAGAGGAATAACAAAAGCTTTTTCTCCGTTGAAATCAAACTCAAATAATTGTGCATTGCTTTCAGTTAAAGTTTTCATTTTTCCTTTTCCAAGGATTTCTGCAATCCTTTTTCCTGCAATTGATTTCTCTGAAACAATTAACTTCAATTAAACACCTTTAAAGAACCTAGGATTTTTTTGAACAAAAAGAATTTAAAGTGCAATCAGAGCTTTTTTTGAAGAGCTTGGGTTGGCAATGCACTTGATTTTTTTAATTCGCTTAAAACAAGCTGGGTTTTAATGTCAGAAATTCCATCAATCAGGCCTAAATCATTAATAAATCTTTCAGCAGACTCCAAATCAGGAACAATAATTTTTGCCATCAGATTATATTCTCCCAAAACCTGATAGAGTTCTAAAACATAATCAAAAGAATTGAGTTTTTTCACTAAATCTTTGTGTTTTCCCATATCAGTTCTCATCTGAACAAAAATAGGACTTTCATATCCTAACACTTTATAATTCAAGTTTGCGCCGATTGAAGAAATAATTCCTTTTCTTATAAGAGATTCAACTCTTTTTTTTATTGCAACATCAGTCAGTTTTGCTTCTTTTGCAATTGAACTAAAAGAAGCTCTTCCGTCTTCCAAAAGCTTCTGCAAAATCGTGTGATCAATCTTATCCAAAGTAACAGCATTAGGCATAATTAATAAAACTAAGAGAAAAGGTATAAAAAGTTAATTTATCTAACAAAAACTTCTTTCTTTGATTTCTGCTTTAAAAGATCTTTTTATAGAATATTATTATGGATTCAATAATCAAACCTTTGGTTCAAAAAATTGCATTTGAATGCGAAGAAGCAGGCGCAACAAAATGGGATATTGCAAAAATCATTAAAGAAATGAATTCAATAGAAACACAAAGCCAGACAAAATTAAAAGAAAAAGCAATTGAAATGCTCAAAGAACTGAATCCAAAAGCCGCAGAAACTTATTCTTCTTTTGAAAAAATGGTTGTATTTACTTCAGCACAAAAAATTGAAGCATTTAACAGGGGAAACATTATAAAATCTCTGCTAAAAGAAACAAAAATAAAAAGAGGCCTTGCAGAAAAAATTTCAAGCGAAGTTGAAGAAAAAATAAAGGACCTGAAAATTTCCCATATTACCACTTCACTTATAAGAGAAATGGTCTGCGTTAAATTATTGGAATTGGGAATGGAAGAAATACACAACCAGTATACACGAGTTGGCTTGCCTGTTTTTGAAGTGGAAAAAGAAAAAGAAACAGACAAAAATGTTTTGAAAGAATTCAATTTGATTTCAAAGATTCCAGAGAAAGCAAAAGAAATGCATTTCAATTCAACAATTTATATTCCTTTTATTGAAGATTTTTCAAGCAAAGCTTATTCTGTTAATATTGGATTAAAAGAAATGAAAGAAGAAGCAGGAGAAAAAATTGTTTTAAAACTGCTGAAAAAAATAAAAAAAGCAGGAGAA
>JAFCDN010000025.1 GCA_017609625.1 Candidatus Iainarchaeum sp. | reverse complement strand
CTTCCGTAGAGTATTGTTTTTGTTTTGTAGTTTTCTTTTTCTGCTTTTATGTGTTGTGTTCCGATTAGTTCGTCAAATATTACTTGGCCTTCTGAGTCTGTTGTTTTTGTTTCTCCTCCGTATGTTACTGTTGCGTCTTCAACTGGATTTCCATCTTGGTCTGTTACTGTTATTCTAATTGTGTTGTCTGTTTTTGTTGTTGTTATTCTTAGTTCTGGTTCTCCTGCTGTTTCACAATCTGCTGGGCAGTTTGTTGTTGTTTCATATGGTGTTTCACAGATTGTGTTTCCGCATTCATATTGTTGTATGTTTATTATGATTTTTTGTTTTGTGTAGTTTGTTTTGGTTATTGTTAAAATATTAAATTCTTTGTCTGCTTTTAGTGTTACTGTTCCATTGCTGTTAGTATAGTATGCGCTTTCTGCGTATTCTATTTTTGAATTTGGCAATGCAATTCCTGTTTTTGTTTGGACTGTTACAGTAAAAGCTTGTTTGTCTTTTAGTGTGTCTGGTTCTACTAGTACATCAAATTCATTTACTGGCCCTGGACCTGTGCTTGGGCATCCGTCATTTGGGATGTCACTACAACTTCCCCATGTTCCACTATTACAAACGTGTGTTCCTGAACATCCTTGAGTTGTAATACAGCTTTGTGTTTCTCCTGTTGTGCAGCCTCCGCATGCTTGTGTTTCTGATGGTTTGTTTTCTGTTGTTCCGCAGCTTTGAAGGTCTTCGCAGGTTCTTGTTTTTATTCCGTTGTTGCATGTGCTCCATTGTTCACATGCCCAATCTTCAATGCATTCCGGGCAGTCATCATCTGGAGTGTCAGTGCATGTTTCTGGCCAGTAACTATTTGTGCAGATTTTTGTTCCAGGACATAATTCGTCAGTAGTGCAGTTTTGGATTGCTTCATTAATGCATTCGCCACACACTTGATTTTCTGGCGGCTTGTTGTTTGTTGTTCCGCATGAAGCTAAATCATTACAAGTTCTTGTTTGTGTTCTGTTATCACAAGCACTCCAATCATCACAGTCCCAATTTTCTTCACAAGGGCACTCTGTTGTTTGATATATATTATCACAGCAGTATCCGCTTCCTGAATAAATTTCTTCTCCGCAATAACATTCACTTGTTATTATTTCTCCGCATGTTAGAGGGCAAGGGGTTTCTCTGTAATTGTTGTAAGCGCAGCAGTATCCAGAAGAATAACTATAATCTCCGCATGCACATGCTTCTGTTATTAGTTCTCCAACTGCACAAGCTAATAATTTTGGGCAATTATCATAAGGATTTGCATCTTCACAATCTTCCCATAAACCGTTTGTGCATGTTTGTGTTCCTAAACATTCTTCTTCTGTATAAGAGCATCTTCTTGGTGATTCTGCTTCAGTGCATTCATCACAGTCTTGGCTTGTTGCTGGTTTGTTTTCTGTTGTTCCGCAGTCATTGTTATCCCAGCAGTCTCTTGTTTGTGTTCTGTCAATGCAAGCTCCCCATTCTTCATCGCATTCCCAACTTGGAGTACAGCTTCCATCACCAATTGTTACATTAATTATCGGAGTCATTTGCCCTGAAATCATTGGGTCTTCTGGAGTGTATTGAACAAAAAATTCATATGTTTCTCCTTCATTTCCTGTTACATTTACTGTCCAGGTGTTAGTGCAGGTTTGTCCTACAAGCATATTTTCACATGTTTGAGGATTATCAGAAGTATAAAATGGTGTTGCCCCGACTACTGTTGAAACTGCTCCTGCTTTTGAGCTGATTCCTTCTCCTATATATCTTACAGTCAGTTTTGGCCTGTCTCCTTGGATTGCATGTTCTGAGCTCCTAAAATATGTAAATCCCCAGCCGCCAGTATACTTTAATAAAAATCCTTGTGCAATGTTGTTTTTTGCTGTAAATCCATTACTCCAATCCTGAACTGTGCTTGTTACATCTGTTGAATATTTTATTCCCCCTACAGAGCTTGCTGGTACTATAAATGTGCCAAGAGATGTTGGATCATAATCTCCTCCATCTGAATTCCATGTATTGTTATTTCTGTTTGTCCAGGTAGTTGTTTCATCAGCTAAAGGCACTCCATTGTTTGAAGGGTCAATTATTTTGTATAAACTTATAGTTTTGTCTCCATATTCGTCTGATGAATCTATTGTAAGTTCTAGTGTTGCGCTTTCAATTGGGCTGTCTGGAGAAATCTGTCCATCCTGGTTTCCAATTACTTCAGGAAAAACAATTATTCCATTGATTGGTGCATTATGGGTTCCAATTATTGAAGAAGTTCCGTCATTAGTAAAGTCTTCTCTTATCATGCAGTCATATGTTGTTGAATAATTTCCATATCCTTCCTGAAAAACTTTTAATGGATCTAATATTGCTGTAACATTTCCGCAGTCAGAGCTTGAACAAGTTACACTTGTGCTGAATTCAAATGTTTGTCCTGTTTCTATTGAAATATTTCCTGTTGGGGTTATCTGGCTTACACTAATGCTTCCTAATCCAGGAATGCAGGATTGTGTTTCAGTTTTTGGCGCTGTTCCGCAGACTGTTGCAGTACAATCTTGAGTTTGAGTACTTGTTTCTGGATCGCATTCACTCCATTCTCCGCATTCCCATATTTCAAAGCAAGGACATAAGTCTGTTTTAATGTCATTGCATGGCCCCCAGCTTCCATTTGTGCATGTTTGTGTTCCAGGACAATTTTCTGCTGTAGTGCAGTTTCCTGTTGTTCCGCTTACGCAAGGGATTGAATTTACCACTAAAATTACTGCTTCGCCATTTCTTAGTGTAACTTGATTTGTTATTGCTGTTCCTAGTGTTCCATCCGCATTTAATGGTTTTGCGTTAATGTATTCTGTCAAGTTTTTTCCTGTCAAGTTTCCTGCTCCTGAATCAAGGGTAAGAGTATTTGCATAAGTGGAATCGAATATATTTGGGTCAGAGTTGCTGCCAATTTCATTATGATATTTAGGCCTGAATTTTACTATTACTAGTGCGTTGTCAAATTCTCTTGCAACAATTTTTGCTGTGCCTGTTGTTTGTGTATGGTTTGCAAACAAAAAGTAGTCTCCTTTTGGCTGGCCTATATTGTATGCCATTGCATCAAACCATTGTACATCGCTGTCTGGGTCTGTTCCTAAATGGTTTCCTGATTGTTTTGTTACTGTGAAATTAAAGAAAGTCCATGGGCAGTGTGCTAAGTAATACTGCCCTAAAATTAGTATTCTAAATCTGTCATAGTCTCCTGTTGTATAATCAAATGTTGGATTTCCTTCAATTATCTGTCCGTATGTAGGAGACAATTGATTGTAGTCAATTACTATATATGGTGAGTCTGCTCCGTAGTAAGTGTATTTGTGTTTTGTGCATGAGTCTTTTGCTTGCCATAAATAATATGGCATTCCGTCAGGTCCTGGTATGTCTGAGCGCTGTCTTTCTGCTAAAAGCCATTCTCTGTAAAATCCATCTAACAATCCTGGCTCTAAATAATAGTCTAAATAGCTTCTGTCTGTGTTTGCTATTAGTAATTTGTTTGCTCCTACTCTTGTTTTTGCCAAACGAATTGTTTCTGTCATGTCTGCAAGCCATGCTTGTGCTCTTTCTGTTCCGAATAATCCTGGATATTCTATTATTTCTGCATCTACTGGTATTATGTAGTCTGCCCATAAATAGTCTATTGGAAAAGTGTTGTCTACAAATATTCCGTCTAATTCTACTGGTGCATAATTATAGTATATGTCTTTGTAAGACCATTCTGCATTCATTGTTCTGTATTCTTCTAATGCCACATTTGCTAATGGTCTTAAAGTGTTAAAGTATTTGTCTAATACTCTGCTTTCATATCTATACGTTGCTGTTCTGTTTGGGTCGCTTGGACTTCTGTCTCTTACTCCATCATCGTCTAAATCGTCTGCTGGATTCCATCCTAATCTTGTGATTGCATAACTTCCTGTTCCCTGAACTGTATTATATTTGAAGTGCAAAAAATAGTCTTCAAATATTGTGTCTGCTGCTCTTGGGTCGGTTGGAAGCCATTCATCTTCAAAGAAGTTCATTTTTCTTGGTTGGTATAATATTAGTGAATGGTAATTGTCGTACATTAGACTTATGCTGTCAGGAGAAACTGTTTCAATGTTTATTACGTTGTCAAAAACATAGCTTGGGTCTTGTTCTCCTGTGTCAAAAGTGAAAATATCGTAATATGGTGCCCAGTAATTTTGTATTACTGAAATATCTTTTTCAGTGGCATAAGCTTTTCCTCCAATATTAATATGCGGAAAAATTCTGCAGCCTGCATCAGTTTCAAACTGCTTATATGAATCAGTGCATTCAGCAAAAGCTGAACTTAAAAAAATTAAAACAAAAAAAATAATTGAAAACAGTGCAAGGATTTTTTTTAATTTCATCTTAAAATATGCGTTTTATTCTATAAATACTTTTCTCTAATGTTAAACTGTTTGGATTGTTTCTGTCTGCTCTGACAATTCTTTTTCTAATTTCTGTTTTAGTTTTAATCCGATTACAGAACTCTTTTGTTCATTTAAAGTTACTCCAATAATCTGGTCTGATTCTTTTATTAAAGAATCATTATGAGTGATTGCAATAAACTGGCTTTTTTTGCAGACTTCTGCAATCATTTTTGAAAGCTTTAATGAATTGTTTTTATCCAATGCTGCATCTGCTTCATCAAACACATAAAACGGAGCAGGCTTGTATAATTGAATTGAAAACAAAAATGCAAGTGCAGTAAGGGTTTTTTCCCCTCCGCTCATTGAATCAATATTAATCATTTTTTCCTCTGAATACTTTGCTTCAATCAGCAACCCTGAATTGTTTATGTCTGTTTCATCGCTTAATTTCAGTGTTCCTTCTTTTTCTGCTAAAGAGTGATACATTTTTTTGAAGTTTTCATTTATTGAATTAAAGCATTCATTGAAAGCTGAAGCTCTTTTTATTTCAATTCTTTCAATTAAATCCAGCACTGCAATTCTTTCTGAATCAAGTTTTTCTGATTTTTCTTTTATTTCAATCAGTTCTTTTGTATGGCCTTCAAAAGAATCTATTGCTTTCATGTTTACTGCGCCTAATTCTTTTATTCTTCTTTCAACTTTAATCATCCTTTCTTTTAATTCACCTAATTCTTTTCCTTCAATCAGTTCTGTTTCTTCAAAGCTTTTAGTTTCTTCTGCCAAATCCTGGATCCTTACTTCGTTTTTTGAATTATTAATCCTTATCTCTTGTTCTTCTTTTCCTGTTTTTCCTATTACTTCCTCGTTTTTTGTTTTTTTCTCTTTAATTTCTTCTATTTTTCTGTTTACTTTTTCTTTTTCTTCATACAATACATGGCTTTCTTTATTCTGTTTTTCCAGTTCAATTGTCAGTTCCTTTATTTTTTTCTCAACTTCTCCGATTGTTTCTTCTTTTTCTTTTATTTTTTTCTCGTTTGCTGTAATTTCTGTTTCAATTTCCTGGATCTCTTTCCCTGAGTCAGTTTTCATTTCTTCTCTTTCTTTCAGCCTTTCTTTTAATGAATCTCTTTTTAATTCAAACTCTTTCAGCAAATTTTTCTCTTCATTTACTTCATTCAATAAAATGTTTTCACTGTACACTTCTTCTTTTAATACATTTAATTCTGTTTTTGTTTCTTCCCTTTCTTTTTGAATCTCTTTCAGCAATACATCAATTTTTTCTTTTTCCTGCTCGGCTTTTTCCTTCTCATCCTCTGCCTTATTTTTTTCTTCCAGGATTTTCTGTTCTCTTTCAACACTCGCAAGCTCATCAAGTGTTTTCAGAATTTCTTTTATTTCTTTTTCCAGTTTTGCTTTTACTTTCCTCAGCTTTTCTACATGGACTTTTATTGCAGGCTTTTCTGCTTCTTTCAGTTCCTCTTCAAATTCTTTCAGTTTTTTTTCTGTTTCTTTCAGGGAAAAAGATTTTTCCTTTAATTTTTGATTATTCAAATCTTCCTGAATTTCTTTTAAAAAGCCTGAATGCATTTTGATTTCTTTTTCGAGTTTTTCTGCTTCGCTTTTTTTGCTGTAAAACTTTTCTTTTTCTTTTTCCAGTTTTAGTGTTTTTTCTTCTACCAGTGCTTCAATTTCCTCTATTTTTCTTTTTGTTTCTTTTATCCTTAATTTTTCTTTTTCTGATTCCCCTTCTTTTTCTTTCAGCACTGAAATTGAATTTTCTATTTTTCCTTTTGTTTCTTCCAGATTTTTTTCAAGATTTTCGTGTTCTTCTTTTCTTTTGTTTTCTTTTTCTGTTATTGAATGAATTCTGTTTCTTAAACGATTGATATTTTCTTTTCTTGAATTGATTTTTTCTTCCAGAAGTTTTTTTTCTGATTTTGTTTCTTCTATTTCCATTCCCACTCCGGAATAAGTTTTTTCTTTTGTGGAGATTATTTTGTTGTTTATTTCTTCTATGTTTTCCCCTAATTTTCCTTCTTCTTCTTCAATTTCCTGTTTTTTTTTCTCCAGCTCTTCTGCTTTTTCTTTTACTTTTGAAATCATTTCCTCTGTTTTTTCCATTTCTTTCTCTATTTTTTCCATTTCTTTCCTTAAAACAGTGTATTTTGTTCTGCTGTATTCTTTTGTCAAGTCATTGTATTCTATTGCAGCTTTTCTTTCTTTTTCCAGCTCTTCCAGATAAGTTTCCCTTTCTTTTAGTACAATATTTATTTCTTTTATTTTTGTATTTACTTTTTCAAGTTCTTTTAATGACTCTTCTTTTTTTTCGTCAAATTCTGTCAGTCCGGTCAGGTCATCGATTATTTCTCTTCTTTGTACAGGGTTCATTTCAATTATTCTTGTAATATCCCCCTGCACTACAATATTGTATCCTCTTGGATTGATTCCAAGTTCGCCTAACAAAGAGCTTGTTTCATTTAAAGTGCTTCTCTTTGAGTCTATTCTGTAAATGCTTTTTCCCTGCTTGTCTATTGTTCTTGAAACAACGTATTTTTTGTCTGGCTGGTTTATCTCTGCCTCTACCAGTGCATAATCTTCTTTTGAGTCATTGTTCACTAAATCAACTAATTTTGTTGCTCTCATTTTTTTCAGTGAAGTCATTCCCAAAACAAACATTAATGCATCAAGAATATTGCTTTTTCCTGAACCATTGCTTCCGGCAATTGAAGTAAACCCTTTGCTGAAAGGTATGGTTGCTTTTTTGAATGATTTGAAATTCTTTAACCTTAACTTTCCTATTTTAATGGAAGACATTTTTTTCACTTGTTTTTATTTAGATAATATGCTGGAAAAACAATATTTGAATAAGTCAGAATAATCAATGAAAGAATTAATTCAATAAAAATCATTAATACTTCGTCTTCTCCTATTCCGGAGTTTAATATTGCTATATAGATTTGAGTTAAAACTGAATTGATTAATGCTATTGCAATCAAAAGCAGAATCAATCCAAAAATGTTTTTTGCAGAAAAGTTCCAGCTTTCTTTTAATGCTTCTTTTATTTTCATTCCTTTTCCGATCAATGCGGGAACAAAAGCAAAATGGATTAACACAAAGCCCATCAATAAAATTACCAGCAGTAAAATTATTGCGCCGATTAATCCTGTTGCCAGAGCAAACAATGAAACAAGCCATAAAACAATAACCGAAAAAACCAGAATCAATCCAAAAAATAAAACCAATGCAAGAATTTTTACTATATTAGAAAAAGAATAAATTATTGAAGAAACAATTGATTTTTTTTCAAAAATATAGTTTGCTATTGAAACTGAAAGCATTAATCCAATAACTGAATTCAAAATTAATACTGCTCCCAAAAAAAACAAATCTCCTGGATAGCTTGCAATCAACTGGAAAGGCATTTTTTCCAGAGAAAAAACAGGGTAAGTAGAGAATTCAAAAAACTTAAACAAAACTTCTATTGCCTGTTCCTCCATAAAATATCTAAAAGCAAAGTTTATCAGAATAAAAACTATTCCTGCCAGTAACACAGCAGGCTTTTTCACTATAGTTAAAAGCGATTCAATCAAAGATTTAATCATTTTTTATCCTTTCCTTATTTTTAGTTCTTTCTAATATTAAATGAATTCTAGTTTTTATTACTTTTGTCATGCTTTTTTCCTCTTTTTTCATGTGTTTTTTCCCACAAGATTTATATTCTCAGAAAACCTTCTTATTAACATGACTGCAAAAAATTCTATTTTGTTAATGGTTAAGCAGTCTCCTGGAATTACTTATAACTCTTTATTGGGAAAAACTGCTTCAGATTTCGGTTCAGTAAATTCTGCCCGTGCTTCCCTTTCAAGAACTCTAAAAGATGCAGTCTCTTTTGGTCTTTTGAAAAAAAAAGAAAACTCTTATTTTATTACAGATAAAGGCAATGCAACAATCAGCTCTGAAATGAAAAACAAATTGTTAATGAAACTCAATACTGCAGTTTCCCAGAAAAAATTAAATGAGGTTGATTCTATTGTAGAACAGCTTCACACGGTAATTGAAAGGTCTACAATAGATTCAGATTTACTGAAAGACGCAAGAAATTCCGCTACCTTTTATATTTCTGATTTAACTGAACTGAATTCAATGGTTGACTCCAGAATAAAACATTTGTCATATCTTTCAAAAATCCTTTCAAAACAGCTTGGCTCTTTAAAGGAACTGAATTTCAATGACTCTTTTTCTCTTCCAAGAGAGAAAAAATCAATCAAAAAACTTTCGGGTTTTTTTTCTTCTTTTGATTCAGAAGAATTTTTTATTGAATGCTCTGAAGCTTTTTTTGAAAAACTCTCAGAAAAGTTTTCAATTAAAACAAAAAAACCTCCTTTTTCAATGAAAAAAGATTCTTTCCAGAAATTCCTTGAATTTGTTTTTTCCCAGAATATTTCCCAGTCAGTTTTCATTTACTTTTCTTTTATTCAGATTAAAATTTCTTCTTATTCTGTTTTTGTTTCAGGGCCTTTTAATGAAATAGAAAAACTAAAACAGTGAATGCGGCTAGCGGGAATCGAACCCGCGCAGCGAGCTTATCCCAACTTAAAGCAAAACAGCCTCACTGAAAGTGGTGCGTCGTACTCAACTGCCGAAACAGTTGTGGGAAGCTCGAATCATACTATTAGACCATAGCCGCAAAAACTTTTGTTAAAAGTTTTATCAAAATGCACAACATAAAGTCGTGCTAGTCCAGCTTTACGCTGGACCTCGTCATTAACGGGTGAAACCGTTACGGGATAAACCCGTACTGCAAAAATTATTTTTTGAAACCTAATTTCTTGAGCAGCTCTGATCTTTCCTTTTCTTCTTCTTTTGTTTCAATTTTTTCTGCTGAAGTTCCGTCTACTGCGCCTAAAACTGCCCGGCCTAATTCAGTTTCTGCAATGATTAATTCAAGTGTATTGCTTGTTGCACAAAAAATGTTTGCAACAGTCGGTAAAGCTTTAACTGCATTCAATACATGAATCGGAAAAGCTTTCCTGAAAACTATTACAAAAACATGCCCTGCAGCAATCTTCAAAGCCAATTCAGAAGCTTTTTTTTCTAATTCTGTGTTATTTCCTTTTTTTCTTGTAAGCTTTGGTTTTGCTTCATTCATTCCAATTCCAAATTCCACTCCAGAATAGCTTGAATTCATTGCATCATACAAGTCTTCTATTGTTTTCACTGTAAAGTTTCCCTGCCCTATTATGATTTCATCTACTTCTTTATTTTCTACTTTAAAAGAAAAAACTTTTGTTTCCATTTTTTCACTCCTTGTTGTACATTAAAATTTCTGTTTCATTTTTTCCGCAAGCAAAACTCAAGTCATTTTCCCCGAAAATGCATTTCTTATAGTATTTCATTGAATAAATTTTGTTAAATATTTCCTTTTCCTCTATTTTTTCTGTATTCCTTACAGCTTTATCCTCAAAATTGAATACAATAAACCTCAAATCACTTTTCTCAAAAAACTCCTCTTCATTTTCTAATTCCTGGAAAGTAAGGTAATGCAGACTTTCTTTTAGGAAAGAATTTTTTCCTGTGTTTTCAAAATATAAAGAAGTCAAAATCCTTTTATCCAGTTCAGTTTTGTTGCGCATGTGTTCAGAAAAGCTCGGCTCTGCTAAAATGCTTCCTTTTTCACTGAATTCTTCCAGAAATTCCATTGAATAAAAATCTTGTTTTTGCGTGCTAGGATAAAATCCCTGAAAACTCATAAACACAGCAGAAACCAGTAAAATTAAAGCATAAACTCCTGCATAGATTTTTACTTTTTTATCAAACACTTTAATGCAGGCCAAAACTATTATTGAACTCAAAGAAAGAAATTTTATCTGCTCCCATACTCTTAAAAACGGAGTCAAAAAAACTGTTGTTAGTCCGATCAGACTGATAAAAACAAAATACTTCCAGTAACCTGCTTTTTCTTCTATTTTGTTTTTGAAAATAAAATAAACCAAAGGAACAACCAATAAATATGCAAGTGAAACTGAAAAAATAAATGCAGGTTTAAAGCTTAAAGAAATAAAATCCATTGCTAAGTTGATATCGTGGTTGTACAAAAAGCTTTCTCCGTGAAACAAAAAATAATATACGACCACAAGCCCAAGTCCAACAAAAACATAAGCCAGTTCTTTTAGTCTTTTTCTCAGAAAAAAAACAAGTGGAATAACAGAAGCAATTATAATCAGATAATTCCATAACAGCCCTGAAGCATAAATCACTGCCCCGAGTTTGTTTTTGTTTTGGCTGAAAAGCAAAATTATTGCCGGAAGAAAAAAGAAAACAAAATTTTCCGGGCTGTCAAAAGCATATGCTATAAGAGAAATTGAAACTGCAGTCAGGAAAGCTGCTAACAGTGCTTTTCTTTCTCCAGAAACTTTCCTGACAAAAACATATACACTTAAAACTGTAAGCAAAGAAATTATTGGAAGCAGAATCATTCCCAAAAAAAAGAAATCAAATCTAGTAGTATAATGCATTATATTCTGGAATACACTATATAATGGAGGATAAATATTTTCTCTTCCTCCCAGTGTTTCATCTATTTCTGGAATGCTTTTTGTTTCAAAAACTTTTTCTGCTATTCTTTGATGGTACGGCGCATCATAGCTGATTTGCGTGTCATATAAATACACCGGAGCAAATCTCAATGTCAGCCCGATAAGAAGAATCAATAATAAAATTTTTGCATATTTTTTATTTTGCATAACTTATTAATAATTGAAGAACATTATTTAATTTAGTTTTTATGATTTTTGAAATTTTTATGGAAAAATCTTTGTTGTCTGGCGATAAATGGATTGGCTTTCAATTAAAAGAAGGTCCGTGCTCTGCTGGATGCAGTTACTGTTATGAACGCCCTACAGCTTTAAATCTTTTGAAGCAGGCTGTAAGAGAAGGAAAAATTGGTGATATAGATTTGTCTATGAATAATGCCCAGCTTGCTTTTTTTATTTCAAAAAACAAGGACAAGCTTGGCTTAGAGTTTGATGCAAAAGAAATTGAAAAATACTTTGATTTATTAAAACAAGTTGGAATTAACAGAACTTTTTTTGTAGGCTCAGAGCCAACAGAACACTCTGATTTCAGCAGAATTCTGGATTCTGCTCTGAAAAAAGAAATTCAGGTTTTGGTTTACACTTCAGGAACTTCTTTACAAAAATTAAACCACCCTGCAGTCAAATTTATTGTATTGCACCTTTCCAATAAGATACCTTCAGGAAATTATATGAAGGAAATCAATTCTCTGATTGAACGAGGAAAAGAAATTCATTTTAGAGTGAATTTTTCTTCTGCTGAAATGAAAGAAAAAAATCTTGTTTTCAGTTTTTTTTCTCAGATTAAGCCAGAATTCAGAGAAAAAGTTCTTTTGAAATATTCTTTTACTTCAAAAGTTTCTGGTACAGATTTAAATCACTTTACTCCGTCTTTATTAAAAAAAACTGTTCCAAAAATAGTTTCTTTTGTTGAAGAATTCAACAAAAGTTTTCCTTTAGTTAAAATGTATTCTGAAAGGCTGTTGTTCCCCTGCTCTTTCCCTTCCCAAGTGTGGGAGAAATATAAAGATGCAGGAGGTTTTACTTCTAAATGTGAAATGGAGTTTGTTGTTTATCCTAATTCAGGTCTTGTGTTGTGTCCTCCTGCAAGAAATTTACTGAAAGGAGAAAAAATCACATCCGCAGAGCGCTTGCGTAAAAAGATTTTTGAATTAAAAAAACAATTTGAAGAGATAAGCAAAAAACCTTCTTTTGATGTCTGCAAAAACTGCGAGCACAGAATAAATTCAGCCTGCCAGGGAGGCTGCGGTTGTTATAAAGAATAAAGTTTAGGCAGTACGGCTTTATGCCGCTTACGTTTTGATAAAATTTTTTTTAAAAGTTTTACGCAGGGAGAGAGATTCGAACTCCCGCGTGCAAAAGCACAGCACGTTTCTCTATTAACTGCTCGAGCGTGCCCCATTTAGCCTCTCTGGCATCCCTGCTAATTGAGATTTTAATTTGTTTTTCTTACTAGAATGATTAAATCCAATTAATTTTAAATACTTGTTTAGATTAGATTTTTTTCTTATTTCTAATAAATAGTTAGTATTCCAGTTTTTTTGTTTTCTTTCATACTTATAAATTTTTGATGTTTCAATATCAAGATTTTCTAACAAATCTTTTATTTCGCAGATGCCTTTTTTATTTACTGATTGTAGCTGAATTTTGTTTTTCCCAACATATGACTCACAATCGAAAAATGCCTTTAACCATTCAACTTTCATTGGATTTGTTTTGAGAAAGTCAAAAGGAACTCTCCAATCATGCGTCCCAAATTTGGTTATTTTTGTTAAATCAAAATATGCAACTTGATGACATCCTTTTAACTTATAGTACTTTTTAAATTTGTGTTTTCTGATTTTGAATCTTCTATCATAAAGTTTGTAGAATGCTTGATTAAAACTTTCTGCCATTTCAAGATTGTCAGGATAAAAGGCAATGTCGTATCTAAAACTATTTAAAGAAGCATTACGTCTTTTGAATATGCTTCCATCCCCTGCCAAATAACCACAAACTCTTGCTTTAAGTTCTAAATACTTTGCGCTTTTCTTCTTTTTTAGATTATTTTCCAATATTGATAGTTTTTTTTCCATCGTTTTTTGTTAGCCCAAAAGTTCTCAAAGTATTTAGCATTGGATCTAAAATATTTTTGTTCATTTGGATTAATAAACAACAGCAGTTCTTCAAACACTTCTTTAGAAAGTGTAACATTATTTTTTCTGATTTCTTTGAGTGTTGAATAACTGCATGACAGTTTTTTTACAGTTTCTTTCCAATTAATAAACTTCTTTGAGTTAGTTATTAGTTTGAAAAATTTGTTTAAAATAGGCTTTTCTAATTTAACTCTCATATTATTAATGTTTTTTTCTGTTTTAAAACTCTTTTTGAGGTAGGTTGCCTCTGATAAGTTATTTTTTCTCTTTCTTGGCTTTTGCCAGTTCAAAGAGTTTTTCCATTTCTTTTCTTTCGATTATTCCTGAAACTTTTCCTTTGCTTTTCACTGCAATCATTTGATATGGTGTACTAATAAAAATTTCCATTGCTTTTTCTGCTTTAGAGTTTGCAGGAATAGGATGGATTTCAACTGAAATCACAGAAGTTTTTGTTATATTCCATTTTTTTTTATTTGTTTTTTTCATTAAATCCAAATCAATATATTTTATTTTTTCTTTTCCTTTTATTACAAAAGCCTGGGTGTTTTCTTTCTGCATTAATTCAAACAAGTCTTTCAAATTCAAATCTTTTTTCAGTAAAGGAATTTCTTTGCTTATAACGCTTTTTAGTTTGATTCCTTTTAGAACATCTTTCATTTCCTGCATTTCGTTTTCATATTTTGAAGCAAAATAAATAAATATTGCAATAACTGCCAGTAAAATTCCTCCGCCAAAAATGCCTATCACAAACAAAATCAATGCAATGATTTCGCTTATTCTTGCAACAAATTTTGTTGCCTTGCTTTTGCCGAATTTCATTGCCAGCAATGAACGCCAGACTCTTCCTCCGTCTAAAGGAAGTGCCGGCACAAGCAAATTAAATGTTCCAAGCATAAAGTTTACATACATTAATGAAAAAACCGGATAATTCATTAAAGCAAAGTGTATTCCTTTAGAGAAAATCTGTTCTTGTGAAGGAAAAGGAATAAAGCTGAATAATGCAATAAGCAAAGCCAAAACCAACACTACTGCAAAATTAAATAAAGGCCCTGCAATTGAAATCAAAAACTCTTTTTTTGGTTCTTCCGGAAAATTGTCTGTTAAAGCCATTCCGCCAATTGGAAGCAGGATTATTTTTTTCACTCTGATTCCTTTTTTTATTGAAACAATTGAATGGGTTAATTCGTGAAAAAAAACTGAAGTAAACAAAAAAACTATCAGCGTGACGCTTGAAAGCATATTTACCGGATCAAATACTACTAAAGCAAAAATAAAAAGCATTATAAATAATACAAAAGTTGAATGCAGTTCTATTTGTATTCCAGAGATTTTTCCTATTACAAATGATTTCATATAAAACAGTTTGAGCTAAAGATAATTAAACCTTTACAACTTTTTTCAAAAGTTGTATCAAAATGCAGGGCATAAAGCCCAGCTGTTTTTTTAAAGGTTTTATTAAAAAATGGCTTTGCCTAATGCTTTGTAAAAAAAAAGAAAGGAAATTATAACTCTAATTTCCTGTTTGTTCTGTTAGGACTTGAGCGAATAAGCTGTAGCTTACTATTCCCATATAGAATGATGCTATTGCTGGTCCAAGTGTGATGTCTGGAAACTAGGTTACAGGCAGGTCTTTGTGGTAGGTTTCTGCTGGTGTCTTGTATCCTAAGCTTTGGTGTTGTCTTTTATGATTGTAGTAGTGAATGAAAT
>JAFCDN010000009.1 GCA_017609625.1 Candidatus Iainarchaeum sp. | reverse complement strand
TTTTAGAGGCGAGCATTTTGCAGACAAGGGAAGACTTATTCCAACAACAGCTTCAATGCTTCCAGAGAAAGTAGAAGATCTCAGCACGCCATTAACCGATTTTTGGGAAACTGAAAAGGAATTCAGAGCAGAAATAGATTTGCCCGGAATTGACAAAAAAGACATTAAGCTTAATATCAAGAAAGGGCTGCTTGAAATAAAAGCAGAGAAAAAGCATGAAAAGGAAGAGAAGGAAAAAGGAACTCATAGATTAGAGCGCTCATATCAGGGCTATTACAGAAGCTTTTCTTTGCCAGAAAATGCAGATGTACAGAAAGCTTATGCCAAATATGAAAACGGCGTCCTAAAAATTTCAATCCCAAAAAAAGAACTGCCAGAGTACAAACCAAAGCAAATTGAAATCAAATAAATTCTTTTTTTCCTTTTATTTTTTAAACACGGTCTTCTTCTGTGCCAACAGCTTTAACTTCAAAGTTTTCAGCTTCCAATACTTCATTAATCATTTTGCGAATAATTGGGTCGTTGTCAACAACCAGGATTTTACTCATGCGTTTCACACATCCTAATAATCTTTTCTTCTTCAGAAATAGGTCAATCAGCTTGTTTATTATGCTATTGCAATGGTTTAACCTCATTATCGCCTACAGAGATGTATAGAGATTATACCTTAAATGTTACCGGTTTTACGCTAAATCCGAGAGCGTTTAATAGTTTTTCAGCTTCTTTGTAGTGATTAAAGTCGGAGTTGAAATAAAGGCGGGCTTCACTTTGTACGCCATTGCCATAATCAACATGTAATAACTCTGCCACAGCTTTATTTTCGGGCATTTGCTCAACCCATTCTGGAAGCACATTAATGCCTAGATGGTAATCATAATTTATCAGCAGACCCAGTCCCTTGTCTGGAAGTTGTTTTAATTTCTTTTCCAGTTTTTGCTTGTCTTTCACGTCTTCAAATATTTGAATTTTTTCTATTCGCAATACAATTACTCACTAGAGACCTGAGTTCTTTGTCTTGGTAATCAAACTCTGCTACAATTTTTTTCAGATTACTGGACAGCTTTTTGTACCCCCACAACCATCTCTTTTTTGTTTCTTCTGCGCTGTTTCGGGCAAAGTAATATGGCAAGTTTACATCGAAAAATGAAATGGTATCTGCGTCTTTTAAAACAGTGACTCCATTATTACCTCCTCTTTCATGGTTGCGCACTAGAAAATAGACCCCATCTATTAGTTCTCGGCTTATTTTACAACCTCTCATTGTCTCTGCTATGATTTTGGCGCTGTTTAAAGCGTGAGCGTCTTTAAACTCATTGTAACTTTTATAATTGTCTCTCCTAACTTTTCGCTCCTCCATAGCTCTTTCTATGTCATGACCTAAAGCAGCTATTTTTAGAGCTTCACCAGCATCTGGTTTTAATTTAAGCAACCATTTCAAAGTGTTTTTTGAATGAGGCAAGTCTTCAGGAACAAGAGATTTTTTGATAATCTCTTCAATTTCCTTTTTTAAGTAAACCAGTTTTTCTGTCATTACTTAGAACCACTATCCTTCTAATGTTTTCTGCATTCGTTAAAACTGCAATCAAAGCAAGAGTTAATACAACCTGATTTAATAGCGCTCCAAAGAAAATTATTAACATTCTAACATCACGGCCAATTCTAAAAGAATTATCTCTTGAACAAAGTTTTCTCTTCATTAAATTATCGTATTTGTCAGCTGTATAACTATTCATGAACGCGCCAACGATTGCCAAAAAACCAATGGCAACATATAAGAAATTGTTGTCTGTAACATAAACATAATAAATTAGGCCGAAGAGAATGAATGCATCAGCATATCGGTCTAGCACAGAATCAAACCACCCGCCAAATTTTGTGGCTTGAAATTTTAGTCTTGCCATTTCTCCATCGCACCCATCAACAATAGACGACAGTTGTATGAGAATTGCTCCTACAACTAAATTAACATATCCTCCTAAAAAGAAAAAAAATGCGCCTAGCATGGAAATGACGAAAGAAAAAAATGAAATAAAATTTGGACTAATACTAGTTTTTGCAAGATACTTTGAAATACTATTTGATATGGGCCTGTTTAAGTGCCTTGAGACAGGGCCGTCAGATGTTTTTTTCAAATTGGTCAAAAGCCTTCTTTCAGCTTTTTTCAGCATTTTTTCATTGTCAATGTCAATCCAAAACTCGCCATCAATATTCATTGTTCTTGCTTTGCCTTGTCTTGCTATTTCTTTTATTCCACCAGTAAGAGAAGTGTCTCCTTTTTTAATGCTTTTTTCTATGGCACCAAAAATTGTTGTAGAACAAAGAAATATTCCTGTGTCATAAGCGTTATAATTTTTTAAGGACTTTCCAATATCTTTTATCTTGCCACCAACAACTTTGACTTTTGTTGCATCTTCAACATCCACGAACTCATTATTTTTTGTATTATGGTCCACTGCTAGAATAATTTCTGTGCTTTCAATTTTTTTATTTTTCAGTTTTTCAAGAATTGGAGATTAAAAAATATGATCGCACATCAGCAGAACAAAATTTTCTCTAATAAAGTTTTTTGCTTTTAGAACTGACAAGCCATTCTCTTTTTTCCACTCATTATTTTCAATGATTTTTATGCTTACATTCCTAGCTTTGCCAAACTGCTTTAGGTGTTCTTTTAATTTTTTTTTCTTGTAACCGGTTACCACGTAGATTTCTGTTAAACCGACTTTTTGTGCTGTCAGAATTACTCTTTCTATCAGCCGAAGACCCAAGAGAGGAACAAGGGATTTTAAGTCTTCTTTAGTTTTTAGTCGCGATCCTTGTCCGCTTGCAAGGATTAAGCATTTCATGCTTTAATCCACTCTTTTACCGGCAATAAAATCTTCAACCATTTTGAATGCTTCGTCGTCTGTGAATTGTTTTGGCGGGTGCTTCATAAAGTAAGCAGAAGGAGAATACAATACGCCCCCAATTTTTCTGTCAAGAGCTAGCTTGCAGCATCTGATAGCATCTATTACAACGCCGGCTGAGTTCGGAGAGTCCTCTACAGATAAACGTAGTTCCAGGTTCATTGGAACACTGCCAAAAATTTTTCCTTCCATTCTCAGATAGCAAATCTTGTTGTCCTTTTGCCATGGCACGTAGTCGCTTGGCCCAATGTGTATGTTTTCCGAGTCAAGCCTTTTGGCAACTACTGATTGAACTGCCTCAGTTTTTGATTTCTTTTTGGATAAAAGCCTGTTTCTGTTTAGCATTGTTAGGAAGTCAGTGTTTCCAGCAATGTTTAGTTGATAAGTTCTTTCCAGTTTTACTCCTCTTTTTTTGAACAAGTCTGCTAATGTTCTGTGGATTATTGTGGCTCCAAGTTGTGATTTAATGTCTTCTGCAATTATTGGTATGTTCTTTTCCTTAAACCTTTTTTCCCACTCAGGATCACTTGCAATAAAAACCGGCATGCAATTAATAAAAGCCACTCCAGCCTCAAGCACGCAATCAGCATAGAACCTTACTGCTTTCTCAGAACCAACAGGAAGATAGTTTAGCAAAACCTCTGCTTTTGAATCCTTTAAAGCTTTGATTATTCCTTCTTTTGTTGATTCCTTTTCATTGCTTAAAACAAAAGTGTGTTTGTCATCATATTCTTTCATGTGCTCGGAAACCCCGTCAAGTACGTTTCCCATTTTTACCTTAACACCAGTTTGAGGAATATTTTTACAAAAAACTGTTGTGCAGTTTGGATGCTCAAAAATAGCGTCACTAACATCTTTGCCAACTTTTCTTTTGTCTATATCAAAAGCAGCTACAACTTCAATGTCAAACGGTTTGTAGCCATCAATATCCCAATGCATCAATCCAACAGCATCTTTGCCATCTTTATTTTTGTAATACTCTATACCTTGCATCAATGAGCTTGCACAATTTCCAACGCCCACAATAGCAATCTTTATTTTATTCATAAAAAAACTCACCTCTTAATTTGAACTTTGTATATTTAAAAGTTGGCACAGTATTTCCAAATGTGTTTTAAATTCTAACACACTCAGTTAACAGAACCGATTATGGCAACCAACAAGTGAAAGGATCTGTGGTTAGATTGTTAATCAAATTACCAAAATTGAAAACAATTTTTTTTTATTTCTCCAGACCTCTCCAAAATTTTATGTTTTTTTATTTGTATATTTATAATTGTCAGATAAGCGTTTAAACACACCAAAAAGACAACTTGACAGGTTGAATCGTTGATTTGCTGTTAAAACGTGTCTTGAGCTTATCAAACATCGTAAAACAGTACCCAAATACCGCTAATACTCCTTTTTCTCTGTCAATTTAAATTTAAAAAACCCACTATTTGTCCACGGAAATAAATATTTCGCTAAAGAATACATAGTGCGATTCCAAATTAGCTGGTTTTCAGATATTACTTGCGACAAAGAAAATCTCCGAGTGAGATTTATTATTGGTTTGGTGTTAAATCCATGTGTAATTCTGTGATTCCTCTGTGTCAAGCAAATTATAATTATTAAAGGTTTTGGAAGTGGCTTTTATTATGAACCGGTTTTTTGGTTTGTCTCATATTTTTTTGCTTGAGATAAAAAGACTTCTTTTGGGAACAAAATTTATGGTAGAGGCTGACGTGACAGACAGTTGTAACCTCAGATGCAAACACTGTTATCATTTCCAGGACAAGAAAGATCTAGAGAAAAAGGAAGTTCCCCTAGAAGTATGGAGAAAAAGGTTCGATGAGCTGCACAATGCAGGGGCAAGGTTTATTCTCTTGGTTGGAGGGGAACCAGCTCTTAGAAAAGATATTCTCATGCTTACAGATAGAATATTCCCCTTTGTCTATGTTATCACGAACGGGACAATAAAGATACCCAAAGAATTCAAGCACAGGATATACATCTCAATCGATGGCTCCCAAAACACAAACGATTCAATAAGGGGAGAGGGCACCTTCGCGAAGATCATGAAAAACTATTCCGGAGACAAACGCGTTGTTATCAACATGACAATAATGAAAGATAACTATAAAGAGCTTGAAGAGATCGTAAAAATCTCAAGGGAGAACAGTTTTCGTGGAGTTGTCTGTAACATATACACCGCAATTGGAGTGAATACCTCTCTAACCATAAAAGAAGAACTGAGAAAAGAAATAATCAACGAACTTAAAAGAGTCAAGTCACTTTACCCAAACGATTTGCTTCTCAGTAAGGCGATGATAAATTGGTATAAGTATCCCGACCACAGAGATTACTGTCACTGGGGAGACAATGCGTTTCACTTTGATGTTTCCTGGAAAAAAAGAAGGTGTTTTGGAAACAACGCAGATTGCTCCAACTGCGGGTGCCTCGCAGGCTCGTTTCAAAGCCCCATTAAAATGCTCTCACACCCTAGTGAGATGCTCAAAATCGGGTTTGTCTAATCCGCACCATAACAGTTACCAAAGCAGATTACCTCATCAGCTTTATAGTAGTTTATTAGTGTTAATTTTGCTTGTATATTGGGCAAAACAATTTAAATCAAACAACAAAAAAGAAAACGAGCAAAGTCGTAACCAAAACCACTTTTTTTTAGCAAATGCAGAAGACTTTTATATGTCCCTGATTTCTAAAAAATATTATTACCTATAGGGACAATGGTGTTAACATCATCATTGCCTATAGAGATGTATAGAAGATATTGCTTAAAATTACTGTTTTTTTGTCACATTAGCGCGTTTTTATATTGTTTTTTGAATCTTCTCACCAGCCTTGTTGCCAGTGCCCTTGCGTTGTTGTTGTAGTGGCATTTTTCCAATGCAGAGAAGTATTGCTTTTTCTCCTTTGTTTTGATGTCTATCATTGCGTAACCGTTTTTGTTCAGAATAAAGTTCATTAGTATTCTTGCTGTTCTTCCATTTCCATCTTGGAACGGGTGTATTCTTACAAGTTTCCAGTGAACCCAAGCCGCTAATTCCAGTGGATGGAGTTCTTTTTTTAGCTGACTGTATTCTTTGAAATAGTTCTTCATGTCTGTTATTACAAATTTTGGCTGAGTAGTCTCGAAGTTTGAGCCGGTTATCCTGTTCTGGTGTGTTTTGTATTTTCCTGCTATTGCAGGCTTTGTGTCCTTGAAGTATATTTCATGTGTTCTAAGTGCAAGGCTTTTATTTAGTTTTCCTTTATGTGTTTTTATAAATTCCAGTGTTTTTTGTGCAGCCTTTGCTTCCAAAACATCATCCAGCGGCTTATTTGGCGCGATGTCTTCGCTTAGCAGAAGTTCCACTTCTTTTGGGTTTAGCGTGCTTCCCTCAATTGAATTTGTGTTATAGACAAAGGCCATAACAAAGTTCTGGTCGAACTGCTCTTGCACTATCTTGTTCTGATTTTTGTATCTTTTTCGGAATTCTTTGTTTATTTTGTCTATTTCTTTTATTTCGTCTTCTGTTAAATAGTGACGGCCATGCAGCCTTGTTCTTTCTTTTTCCACTTCTTCCTCGAATTGTGCCATCAGCACCTGTAGCTTTGTTTCAGAGGGCCTTTTTGTTCCTACATATTTCCTTAACTGTTTTCGCTTGCCGCTGGCTACTTGGATGTTCTCAGCCAAATAATAGTAAATGTTGTTTCCTTTCTTCTGCTTTGTCAAGTAGACCATAACAATACTTATTACTCAAAAACATTTAAAAAACCATGAGTAATAACAGGAAATGAGTAATACTGTTGGTTGTGCCCGTTTAAATAGTTTGCTATAAACACTATATGATACTATAGTGGTTTACCTCATCATTGCTTATATAAATGCATAAAAGTTATCCTTAATATTGTTGTGTGCCCATATTTTTTTTGGATTACATGATTTACAGGTTTGTAGAATTAATTCAGCCGAAAAATTCAGTTCATGGAAATCCGGCAACTGGTTTTGTATACAAAATTCCTTCTGCAAAAAAAAATATGACTATTTATGACACAGTAGATTTTTTTGAAAAAAAAATTTTTCCAAAAACAAAAAAAACAAAAGAACAAAAGACTGCAGAGCAGGTGTTGCTGAGAAAAATCATAAACCTGCATAATAACAACGGCATCAAAAACATTCCTCAGATAACTTCAATGATTAACCAGATAAAATCAGGAAAGAACATACTATCTGATTCGGGTTTGCCTAATATAAAATTAGTAAAGACCCGCAACAAGGAATGGGTTTTGTTTGACGGGCATCACTCTATGCTTGCATATATGGCTCTTGGCAGAAAATATCTGAGTGAAATTCCTTATTTAATAATCCAAAACAAAACAGGCTGTGTAAAAGACAAAGAGATTCTTGCATTTTTTGGAGTTCATTCAAAAAAACTCAGAGATTTGGACTGGAGAGATTATGTAATAAACTGGCAGCAGCCAGAAGAAAAACAGCTTTGCAGGCGCGTTCAAGAAAACATGGGCGAGCTTTTTGATTCCTGTCAAAAACTAATAACTAAAGCAAGTGGCTTGCGGTTTTTGACAGATACAAATTCCACAACACATTAAATCACCCATTAAAAATGAGTGGAATTTGTTTGATTTAAAAATAAAGCCAAAGATAATCTTGCCATAAGATAAGAAATTGTTGATTCTGCTCCCTGATTTATGTTAACTGAAACTTCTTCAAGCCCATCATGGCACCCTCCTGTTGACTCATTATAGATTGCCTGCTGTAAAACGTTTTTTCCAAGAAACCACTGGAATGCATCAACTGCTTTCTCTAAATACCTGTCTTTTTTTGTTATATCATAAGCCAAAACAAGTGTCTGGACCATTGAAGCAGTGTCTACAGGTTGCTGGGCAAAACAGGATTTTTTGCTGTCTTTTACATACCATCCATTGCTTCCAACAGGAGAAAAAACTCCGTTTCTGAAAGTAATGGAAACCAGAAAATCAAGTGATGCTTCTGCAATTTCTAAATATTTTTTTTCTTTAGTGGCAAGATAAGCATAAAAAAGTGCTTCAGAAAGTTTGCTGTTGGAATAAGTGAGATAACTCTCAAACCAATGCCATTCATTAGAAAAATTATTGTTATACAATGAAATCAGATGATCAGCGGATTCACGGATTCTGGAAATATTTTCAGGCAAGGACCTTGCTTTGTTGTAAAAATACAATCCTAAGATTATAAATGCAACTGCTCTAGGGGACTTAATGTTTTTTATTGCATTTAGTGCCCTGCAAAATATTTGATCAGCTTTATTTTTTAATTCCTGAGAAATTCCTTTAGTGAAAATTAAAAATCCAAGAGACCAGATTGCCCTTCCATGGGCATCTTCAGACCAGTACTCCAAATTTACTTTTTTATTATAATCAACAAAGTTATATAATTTTCCGTCAGGCTGCTGAATGTGCATGATAAAATCCAGGTATGTTTTTATCAGATTTATTTTATTATTGTTTTCTGAAACAGAAGAATGCATACAGCATACTATGATTGCCCTTGCATTGTCATCCAAAGAATATCCAAAATCCGTATCAGGATTTATGTGGTTTGCAAACTGGATAACCCCAAAATCATCTGTAAGTTTTACTAGATGGCTTAGCTTGATTTCAGGAAAGGTTTCTTCACATTTTGGATAGTTCAGCATATTTGTTAAACACCTCCATATAAGATTGCACAACATTAGGCCAGGTCATGTGCCTTGTATTTGAATACGCATTCCTGCTCATCTTTTCCTTTAAATCAGGATTTAACAATAGTTTCAGGATTGCGTCCTCAAATGACTGGGAATTATTGAATTCAGCCAGTATTCCTGTTTTCAGATTAATTGCTTCTTTTGCATGCACAAAAGGAGTGGAAACAACCACCCTGCCGCATCCCATTGCATAAGCAAGGGTTCCGCTTACCGCTTGATTTGGGTCGCTGTTTGAACATATATAAATATCTGTAGCCTTTAGGTATTTTACTATTTCACTTAACTTGACATACTTGTTGTAAAATTTTACGTTTTTCTGAAGGCCTAATTCTTTTATCTTTTTTTTAAGAAAATTCCTGTATTTCTCGCCTTCATTTTGTCTTACAATAGGGTGTGTTTCCCCCACAATTAAATACAAGAGATTAGGGAATTTTTTTACAAGTTTAGGCAAAGCATCAATAACATGTTCACAGCCTTTGCCTGCATTAAGCATTCCAAAAGTTAAAAGAATGATGTTGTTTTTATAGCCGATCTTTTTCTTTTCTTTTGCATTAGAGCCAAATAAAACAGTTGGTATGCCGTGAGGGATAACTTCAATAGGAGAGCTTATCCTATAATCTTTTCTGAGAATTTCAACAGCGTTTTCTGTCATTACAACAAAACACGCTGATTTTTTCGCAAGGCATTGGACAACTTTTTTTAGTTTGCTGTCAGGCTCTGGTAAAATAGAATGAAATGTAATTACCGCTGGTTTGTTTATTGTATCAAGAAAAACATTTAGATAGTCCTTATGTGTCCCGCCAAAAATGCCGAATTCGTGCTGGATATTAACCAGCTTGATTGAATCCATTTTATTGATTTTTTTTGCTGCCTTAATGTATTCAGAAATATCATTATCATCAATATTCAACAGAACATTTTTGGGATAATTATAAGTTGCAGTAGAGTTATCATTCATTGCCATTATCCTTGATTTTATTAGAGGAGAGAATTTCTTATCCATTGCAGTTGTTAAATCTCTGGTAAATGTAGCTATACCGCATTCTCTTGGAGGGAATGTTCCCATATATAATATTTCCAAAGATTTCTTTTTGCTTTGTTTTTGTTTTTTCATTATATAAGATTAAAGCAAAAAATAATTAAAGGGATTAAATCCCGCTTTATGTTTCTTTTGATTTAAATGTGCCGCAAAAAACTATGGCTTGTTTTTGCTGGTCAGCAACTCATTTAAGAGTTCGTTTAAGTCAAGAGAGACAGCGCCTATCTTTTGGTCTGCTGCGCCATAATAAATATAAAGCCTGTCATCAAACAATACAGTTCCTGTAGGAAATACAACATTATTTACATTGCCTTTTTTTTCCCATTCTTCTTCTGGAGAAAAAAGCGGTTCTCTTAGACGGCTTAATACTTTTACAGGATTCTTTTTATCCAGCAAAGCCACCCCTGCCCTATATATCTTTCCCTGATTCATATCATCCACTGCATGATAAATCAAAAGCCAGCCTTTATCTGTTTCAATTGGCGGGCAGCCGCCGCCGATGTTCCTGTTTTCATACCAATACCTTGATTCAAGAATTGAAAAATCATACAGCCTTTCAAAATGTTTTTTCCAGAAATCCAGTGTAAGGTCTTTAAAATCATTAAAATAAATTACCTGTATGTCTGGAAGGATTCTGTGAACCAAAGCAAACTTTCCATTAATCTTTTTCGGAAACAAGAATGCATCTTTGTCCCATAACAATGCGTCTTCGCCGACTACATCCATAAAATGTGATTCAAAAAGAAAGTACCTGTCTTTCAGCCTCAAACTGCAGGCACGCAATATGTCTGCTGTTGCATGATATGTTATTTGAGGCGAGATTACTCCTTTTTTTTCAAATTTTTTTAGGTCTTTGCTTGTTGCATAAGCTATATGCACGTTTTTGCCGTCATAAGCAACATAAACAAGATAATATTTTCCGTCAAGAAAAACAATTCTCGGGTCTTCAAGATTATACTCAAAATCCTGTTCCTGAAACATAAATGGTTTTTTTGATCTTTCTATAACTTTTAAAGGCCCGTCAAGCCTGCAATAACCTATTGTTGACCGGTTTTCTTTATTCCAGGCACGGTAAAACATGTGAACATATTTTCCTTTCCTAATGCACGCTGGATTAAATACTCCTTTATTTTCAAACCCTAATTCAGTTGGTTTTAGGATAATTCCTTCTCTTTTTATTTGCACCATGGCATATAATTAATCATTACTGGTTTATATGCTTAATTATTAGACATTTGCTATATTCAATAGTTTTAACCTTATCATTGCCTGGCATTATTTGTTGAAAGCCAAAAAATAAGCTTATTTAGTTTGTTTATGCCTAAGCAAAGTTTTTAAAAGTATTACCATAGTAATACTTTTGGTGATGCTATGGAAACTGTTCCTGCAAAAATAACTGGAAGACTGTCTGCGGAAATGGATGAAATTATTAATGAAGGCTGGTATGCAAACAGGTCTGAATTTATACGAGACGCCATTAGGGACAAAATAAAGTCAGTTAAAATGGAAGTGCTGGAATCAGCAATAAAAGAGGATGCAAAATGGGGTCTGCATGGCAAAGATTAAAGAAGCAGTCTTTGATGCAGGCCCGATAATTCATCTTTCAGAAATCAACAAACAAAATTGCTTTTCTTTATTTAAGCAAATATTCATTACAAAAGAAGTTTCAGATGAAATAAATTTTTTAAAAACAGAAATAAATAAAAGCAGGAATATTATTCTGGAAAAACTTAACGGAAAACACAAGGACATAACAAAAATAATTATTGAAAAACATGAACTGGATTTAGGGGAAGCATCTTCCATCGCATTATGCAAACAAAAATCAATCAAATTTTTTTTTACTGACGATTTAGAAGCCAGAGTTTTTGCTAAAAAATACGGGTTAAATGTTCATGGAACAATAGCAATTCTGTTAAGATGCTTCAGGGAAAAAATTCTTTCGAAACAGGAAACAATAAAAACACTGAATTCCCTGAAAATAGATTCTTCTCTTTTCATAACCTCTGACTTAATAGAATGGACTATAAAAGAAGTAAAGAAATTTAAAGAAAAATAAAGTATCCTTGCTTATGATATTCAGTTGTCTTAACCTCATTATTGTCTGTCAGACAATATAAAAAATAAATGATTTAAATGGCTGTTTTTGAATTTTTGAACATTAAATTCCAGTAAATTTATTTATTCAGTTTTTTGAGTAAATCAATCCCTGTAGCATTTAAACATGTCATGAAAGTCGTAAAATATTTTGAAGAAAATTTTTCCTGCAGACTTTATTTCTTTTTCTCCTTTTTTTTAACTCAATAAATGCGGTGCAAACAATAACACTAAACCTAAAAATACAAGTATTATTCCGCCTAAAATCTTGCAGTATTTTGCGTATTTTTGTCCAAAACTGCTGTTAACTGCAAATGCAGCCAAACCAAAAATAATTAAGTCATCTAACATAAAAAATAAATCATAAAGCAAAATATACAAATATTGTTCAAAAGTGGAAAGATTGCTTAAAGCCAAAATCTGGGTAAACACTGCAGGAATTGCAGAAGAGCAGACAAATTCAATTGAATTAACTACAAAAGCCAAAGCAAAAATTCCAAGCATTACTGCAATAGACAAAGGCTGTGCAACAAGCTCTTGTATTTTATTCATTGTATTTTTATGGGAATTATCATCTCCTACTTTGCATGTCAATGCTTCTTTTGCAGTAAAATATTCTTTAATGCTTAATATCCCTCCGCCTAAAGCAACTAATCCAATCACTATTGTTAATGCACTAATATAACCCAATAACAAAAACACATTCAGCCATGCAGTCATAAACAAAAAGTAAAGAATTCCTGAAGCAAAAACAAAGCTTCCAACAACAATCCAGGTTTTTTTCCTGTCTTTTACATTAGCTAAAACTGCAATTAAATAAACTAAAACCCACATTGCACAAGGGTTAAAACCGTCAATTAAACCCAAAACTATTGCCAGAACAGGAAGAGAAAAAGAAGTTAAATCAGTTCTTCCAATAAAAGGCAGTTCAAAATCTGTAAAGCTTGAGCTTATTTCCTGTGCTTCTTGTGTTTGCTGCTCTCCGTCTTTGCATTGTTCAATGCAGTTGTTAATTGTATTTATTATTTCCTGTTTGCTGTGAACTCCAACTAAAGGGTGTTCTTCAACAAAAGTAGTCGGGGTTCCAAGCCTTGAAACATCCATTCCTGCTTTAGTAGCCATCTGATAAAACAAAGCAGAGCCTTTATGCGAAGACGCATCATTAAAAACAAAAGTTACATCAGGCATTTCTTTTTGTAATTCCAAAATTATTGGTCTTTGTTCAGTGCAATGAGGACAGCTAGGCAGATAAAAATAATTAACAACAAAACCAGTTTCTTCTGTCACTTCTTTTTCCGGCATTAAAATTAGAAATGCTCCAATCAAAAGCAAAACTAAAACCAAAACAACATTAAATTTAGATTTTGAAAAGTCTTTTATTAAAGAAACCAAATCCATTTATTTCACAGCCTTTTGTTTTTTTATGCAGTAATTATTATTCTTTTAGGACAAAAAAGTAATGTTTATTTAACATCCCCTTCAAATAGGCTTTGCAGTAATTTGTATTCCTTGTCTGAAACTTTCTTGAATTTTCCTATCACTTTCTTCATAGGAAAAGGCTTTATTTCGCCTCCTTGAACTGAAGTCATCATGCCAAATTTTTTTTGTTTTAAAAAATCAACTGCAGAGCTTCCAAGTCTTGAAGCCATTACCCTGTCATATGCAGTAGGAGTTCCGCCTCTAAGCATGTGACCAAAAACCATTATTCTTGCTTCAATTTTGCATTCTGCATCAATAACTTCTTTGAATGTATATGCCAGCCCTCTGTCAGTCAATCCAACATTTCCAAAATCATCTTTTTTTTCATGAAGTTTTTTTGGGGGCTTAACTCCTTCAGAAACTGCAATCAAAGTATATTTTCCTGCTTTTTTTCTTTTAGAAACTGTTTCACAAACTTTTTTGATGTCATAAGGTTTTTCCGGAATCAAAACTATGTGAGCGCCTCCTGCAATCCCTGCCCTTAAAGTCAGCCAGCCTGCATGCCTTCCCATTATTTCAATAATAAAAGAATTCCCATGCGATTGGGCAGTTGTATGAAGCCTGTCAATCACTTCTGCTGCAACATTAACTGCAGTATCAAATCCAATAGTGTATTCTGTTCCAAAAATATCCTGGTCAATTGTTTTTGGCACTCCAACAATTGGAATTTTAAAGTCTTCAAAAAGTTTTCCTGCAACTCCTAAAGTATCATCTCCGCCGATTACAATCAATGCATCTAATTTGTGTTTTTTAATCATCTCTAAAATTTGTTTTGACCCTTCCGGAGTTTTGTAAGGGTTTGTTCTAGAAGAACCTAAAAAAGTTCCGCCTATTCCAAGAATAGTTTCAGCTTTTTCTTCTGAAATTTCTTTGCTTCTTCCGCCAGGCATTAATCCTTTCCAGCCATGGTAAATTCCAATTGTTTTCCAGCCATATTCTTTTGCCTGATAATAAATTGCCCTGATTGCCGCATTTAATCCAGGAGCATCTCCTCCGCCTGTTAAAACCCCAATTCTCATCTTAATTCCTCTTACAAACTTTTTTATAACCTCAAAACGCTGCTAAACAATAAACCCAAAAAAAATCAGCAACTATACTAAAAATACTGTAAAAAATTATTTAAAAAGGGTTCGATTTTATGGAAAAAGATTTAAAGTAAAATTTCCAGTTCAAAAACTAAAATAAAATTTTTTAAGAGCCTTTTTTATCCCAGAATTTTTCTTCTTTGAATTTGCTTCTCCGAAAAATCCCCATTGAATGCCTGCAGGGTTTTCCTGTAACAGAACAGTGTTTAATACAGCATTCCTGATGCACTATTCCGTCTTTAAACTTGCATAAAATAATCTTGTCATTGACTTTTCCAAAGTCTTTAGAACAAATCATACATTTAAGCATTTCAGAAAGAATTATATTGCATTTTGATTTAATATTTAATGGTTTAAAATGCAAAAAGTACTGAATTTTGGAGTAAAACAAAAAGAAGAAATAAAAAAGGCATTGAAGAACTTTGAAGAAAAAAAAACAAACAATGCTTTTGAAGAAAAACGAGTTAAAATAGATGATTCAACTGTAACACTTTATTCTTCAGGAAAATTAATGATTCAGGGAAAAGACTGTGAAAAAATTTCAGAAGAGTTGATTAGAATAATTAAAGTTAAAACCAAAAAAGTTATTGGAATAGATGAAACCGGCAGAGGAGAAAAAACAGGCCCTTTTGTAATTTCAGCTGTTCTAGGAGAAAACAATAAGCTTCTGGAGCTTAGGGACAGCAAGAAAATAAAAAATCTAAAAGAAAAAAACGATTTAGTGACAAAAAACTCTAAAGCACAGATTATTTTTTCTTTGAATGCAGAGTATATTGATGAACTGAGAAACAAAGGAGAAACAATGAATTCCATTGAAGAAAAAGCAATCAACTCAATAATTGATTTTTTTGATTCTTTGAAAGAAAAAAAAGAAATTCTGATTGATGGAAAAGAACTGGCTGGAGTAAAAAAAGGAAAATTTATTGTAAAAGGCGATGACTTGGAGCCAGTAATCGGCGCTGCAAGCGTTTTGTCTAAAAGTTTCAGGGAAAATTCCAAAGACACAAAAGAAAGGAAAAGCTGGAAAACGAAAAGTTAATGTTCAAGAAAACGCATTCTTGTTTTTAATTCAGAAACTTCTTTTTCTTCAAGAGATTTTTTTTCTACTTTTTCTCCGATTAATGCTCCGTTGCCAAAAGGGTCTTCAACTATTACAGTAAAAGAAATTTTTGCGTTTCTTGCCTGCTCTATTTTTTCCATCAATTTTTCTTTTAGTTTTTTTGAGTCTTGTTCTTCCTCTTCAAGAGAAGAAAAAGACAATGAATCCTTTATTTTGTTCAGCAAGCCTTCAATGTTGGTAAAATAACCTTCAGAAGAAGGAGTCGGCTCTATTCTAACACCTAATTCCGGAACTTTTACAGTTGAAGTGCTGGATTTGACTATTTTTACTGTCAAATCTTTTTCTGACTCAATTTTTACTGAAAACTTTGAAGGAGTTTTTTCTTCATCAGAAGAAATATCATTTAAATTAAAACTGCATTTAGTGCATTTTAAATTAGAAAACAAGGTTTTTCCAAAAAAAGGGATTTCTTTTATGAATTCAGTCATCACTGCTTTTTTTCCGCATTCAGGGCAGTCAATTGCCATTGAAACTTTTTTTTCTTTTTCCATAAAAGAATCTGGAATGAAAAAAATAAAAAGCGATTTACTTTCGTTTCTTTACGTTAAAAACAAGATTATGGATTTTTTTGTTTAATTCTTCCTCTTTTTTTTTCATTGAAACAGTTTTCTTTGATGTTTTAATTTTTCTGAACTCCCTTAACTGCTTCAAAAGTTTTTTTATTGCTTCCAGTTCAATTTTAGTGTTTCTTCTGAAATTCTCCTGCTTCTTTATTTTTTCCTCTAAATTGTAACCAGAACTGTCTTCTTTTGATGATACAAGCATTGCACTAATTGACTGCAAAGCAGTTTCTAACTCTGCAATTCTTTCATGAGCTAAATTGATTTTTTCGTTCACACCCCTTAAAGAAGCCTGGACTGAATAAATTTCATCTACATCAACACTTGAAACTTCTGATACAGCAGAAGCATTAACTGTTTCAGGAACACTGTCTTCCACTATCTGTTGTTTTAAGCTCATAACAGAAGAATCTTTTCTTCTTCCGGTTAAGAAAAGCAGTCCGTTTCCGAAAAGCAGTGAAACTATTAAAACAATCAAAAATTCTGAAAGCATTTAACCACCAAAAAGTAATAAAAATGTCCATAAAAAAATATATATTTATTTTGGTTTAGTCAAAAAATGAATAAATGGAAAAATGGAAAAATAAACTCTTGAAAAAAATTGAATCCAAAGGAAAAATGCTTTTCTTAGGAAAAGCTGATTTAGATACAATTGGCCTTTTAAGCGAACAAAATCAAATGACAGCATTGTTCAATAAATTAAATGAAAAAAATCTGGTTGAAAATTCAATCCAAAAGGAAAACCTAAAGGTTTTGTTTGTAAAAGATTTTTCTGAAATAAAAGAAGAATTTGATTCTGCTGTTGTTTTTCATGAAGATTTTATGGGAACAAAAGAAACAAACGATTTTTTGAGGACAGCAGGAAAAAAAATAAAAAAACAAGGGAAGATTTATTTTATCTGCAAAACTTCAAGGGGAGCAAAAAACTTTTCAAAAAACATGAAAGAAATTTTTGGAAACACAGAGACAATTTCAGTTAAAAACGGAGTAAGACTGATTAAAGCAGTGAAAGAAAAAAAAATAAAAGAAACAAAAAAAGAAACAGCTTCTTTTGAATTTCTTTTCAGAAACAAAAAATATTTTTTTCAGACTTCTTTCGGAGTTTTTTCCAAAAAAAAAATTGATACAGGAACAAAAATGCTGTTAGAAAATCTTTCTGAAGTAAAAGAAAAAAAGATTCTGGATTTTGGCTGCGGAACCGGAATAATAGGAATTGTTCTTGCAAAAGAAAATCCAAAAGCAAGGGTTGTTTTGCTTGACTCAAATGCAAAAGCAGTTTTGCTTGCAGAAAAAAACATTGAAAAAAACAAAATAAAAAACGCTCAAGCAGTTGTTTCTGATGGACTTGAAAATGCAAAAGAAAAATTTGATTTGATTGCATCAAATCCTCCAACACACGAAAAAAGAAGTTTTCTTGAAAACTTCATCTATAAAGCAAAAAAAGCTCTGAAAAAAAACGGAAGACTTGTAATTGTATTAAATAAAGCCGTTTTTCTGGAAAAAGAAATGCAGGAATTCTTTGGAAACTGTAAAGTTTATGCTGAAGGAAAAGAACATAAAGTTTTGGAAGCAGTTAAAAAATAGGCTTACTTTTTCTTTTTCTTCGGTTGGTTGTAACATGAGAAAGTTTTCTTCTTCTATAACGCTGACCTAAAGGAGACTCCATAAAAAAAGGCATTTGTTTTCCTGTTACTGCCCTTCTTCTTTTTCCTCTATACCCCGCATCCTTTAATTCCATTACAGGAGCCTTTTTTGCTATATTAGAATCTACTCTTACTTCAGTATGAACTCCTGTAGGCATTCCCACAACAGCAAATGGGGCTTTTCTATTGTCTGAGAATGGCTTCTTACGAAATAAACGGCCAGATTTTCTGGCCTTATTAAGAGGTTGATTCATGTAACCGCAAATAAATTACACTAATAACTTAATAAAAGTTTCCTTACAAAGAAAAAAAGTCTTTCGCATTTTTTGTTGTCTGTTCTTCAATTTTCCTTAAAGAGATTTTTCTTTCTTTTGAAAGTTTTTCTGCAACTTTTTTAACCCAAAAAGGTTTTGCTTGTTTTCCTGCAAATTCAACCGGAGAATCAGTTTCCAGCATCAAATTTTCTAAAGGAATTAGAGAAGTTTTTTCTAAATAATCTTTGTTGTGGATTAATGCTGGGCCAACAGAAAAAAAGTAATTTTTTTCTACTGCTTCAGAAAAAAGATTTTTGCTTCCGTCAAACCAGTGCAATAAAACTTTTCCATTAAAACCTGAAAGGATTTGCAGAGAGTGTTTTTCTGCGTAGCGGGAATGAACTACAACTGAAAGAGAATTTTTCTCTGCAATCACAAGCTGTTTTTTGCAGACTTCAGTTTGCTTTTGTTTTTTTTCTGCAGTGTCTGCGTGCTTAAAATCCAGTCCAATCTCTCCTATTGCTTTGCAAAAAGGAAGATTTTTTTCCAAAAAATCAAGTGCAGCAGAGATTTCTTTTTTGTTCATTAAAAACAGATTTGACGGGTGCAGACCTAAACAGCATTCAACTTCACTGAATTTTTTAGAGAGTTCAATGTTTTTTTTCATTGAATTTAAGTCAACAGAAGAAGAAATTATTTTTTCTACTCCATTGGAAACAGATTCCTTTACTGCTTTTTCTGCAGGGAGAAGCATTTCCAAATGGCAGTGGACATCAATAAACATAAGACTATTAACTAACAAACTCGTTAAATTTAAAAAACAAAGCAGAGCCATGTTTTTAAGTGAGAAAATGGAAAAGAAAAACATTGAAGAAGAAATAAAAGAAGAGAATCCAATAGAAGAACTGGAACAAAAGGAAAAAACAGAAAAAGCTGAAGAATTACAGGAAGGAGAAAAAGAAGAAGTTTTAAAACCTGAAGAATTTATAGAAGAAAAGACAGATGAAACAATAATTGAAGAACCTGCAAAAGAAAAAAAAGAAGTTAAAAAGCCTTTTCCTTGGGTCATTCCAATCCTTGCAATAATTCTGTTAATTGCCGCAGGATTTGTTATAGATAAATTTTTTCTGGAAGATGAAGTGAAAAAAGGAAGCTTTGATGATTTTGACAATCCAGTGAAAAGTGTTGTTGAAATAAAAAGTTTTTATTCTTCTGAATGCAGTTTTTGCGAGGAAAATTCCGTTATTGCAAACTTTAATGCAAGAGACATAAACATTACTGTAGAATCAATTGATTTAGCTGAAGAAGAAAACAAGCATTTTATTCAAGAATTTGGATTAAAAAGCATTCCAACTGCTTTGGTTAACGCAAAAGACTTGGAAGAATATCCCTCAGAAGAAAATTTAATAAATGATATTTTTGAAAAAATAGGAGACTATTATGTTATTCCAGAAACATATTTGGATAATAAACCACATAACATAATGTGGCTCGAAAAACAGGAATGCGGTTTTGAAACAGGCGAAGGAAAAATTTTTGTTGAAGAATTTTCTGATTTTCATTGCGAAGGCTGTGCAAGAATACTTGAAACAACAAAAAACGCAAGAGAAACGTTTGCAGGAGAAATGATTTACAGGCACAAAAACTATTTTGTGAATGAAGAAGCAGAAAATGCAGTGATTGCAGCAGAGTGTGCAAGAGAACAAAGAAGGTTTTTTGAATTTAAAAGATATTTAATGGAAAAAAGTTTTCCTGAAGTATTTGATTTGAATAAAATGCCATTAGACAATTCTTCTCCAGAAGTAATTGGAAGAGGATTATTATTATTGAATATTCCAGATTCAAACAAATTCAATCAGTGCAGACAAGAAAAAGAGCCTTTGGACAGGATAATGGAAGAAACTGAATTAGCTGAATCTTATGGAGTGAATTATGCTCCTTCACTGGTAATTGACTGCCAGTATATAATTCAGGGCCATGACGCAATAAACCAAATAGAAGAAATAGTCTGTGAAATTCATCCGGGATTAGAAGGCTGTCAAGCTGACTAAAATGAAATCAATTGAAGTCAATAGAATAAAACTTTTTTCTGATCCAGAAGTTTATTTTCCAAGAGAAGATTCTTTTTTGCTTGCAGAAACAGTTAAAGTTAAAACAGACAGCAAGGTTTTGGATTTAGGATGCGGAACAGGATTAATCGGATTGATTGCAGCAAAACAAAAAGCAAAAGTTCTATGCACAGATATAAATCTAGAAGCAGTTGAATTAGCAGAAAGAAATGCAGAAAAAAACCATCTTGAAATTAAAGCAAAAAAAAGCGATTTGTTTTCCGAAATAAAAGAAAAATTTGATTTTATTTTTTTCAATCCTCCTTATCTTCCAAAAGAAGGGACAAAAAAAGATCTGCTGGAAAAAGCTCTTGACGGAGGAGAAAAAGGACGGGAAATAATTGACAGGTTTATTCCAGAAATCAGAAATCATCTGAAAGAAAACGGAAAATGCTTTTTTCTGCAAAGCAGCTTAAATGAAATAAAAGAAACAGAAAAAAAGATGGAAAAAAAAGGATTGAAATTTAATATTAAAAAAAGGAAAAAATTGTTTTTTGAGGAACTCATTGTATTTAAAGTTTGGTTTTAGGCCCTGATTATGTTTTAAAAAACTTCACATAACTTTTATCTTTATTATGCCTTCAAATGCTGACTACAAGTATGGTGCATCAGAAAAAAAGTTTCACGAAGCAAAAACTGACATTGAAAAATTAGCTGCATTGCAGGAAATGAAATCCACTGCCCCAAAACATAAAGGAGCAGAAAAATTAAGAGCAGAGATAACCAAAAAAATTGCAGCATTAAAAAAGAAACTTGAAAAACAAAAAACACAGCCTAAAGCAGGTTCTGGCTATTCAATGAATGTAAGAAAAGAAGGAAACGGACAAATAGTTTTTATCGGTCTGCCAAACTCTGGAAAAAGTTTTTTGATTAATAAAATAAGCAATGCTTCTTTGGCAGTAGGAAACTATGAGTTTACTACAACAAAACCAGAAGTCGCAACTTTAGATTACAAAGGAGCAATGATCCAGTTAGTGGAATGCCCTGGAATAATTAAAGGTTCTTCCAAAGGAAAAGCAAATGGAATGCAAATCCTTTCAGTTGTAAGAAATGCAGATGCAGTTGTAGTAGTGTTAGAAGAGGAAAAAGCACAAAAACAACTAAATGTTCTGCTGAAAGAAACTAATGCAGTTAATATCAGATTAAACCAGAAAAAACCGTTAATAAAAATTACTCTATCAGAATTTCCCGGAATAAATATTGCAGGAAAAAAGTTTCTGAAAGTAAAAGAAGAAACTTTAATAGATTTTCTGAAAAGCATGTCTTTACAGAACTGCAATGTAATAATAAACGAAAAAGCTGATCTGAAAAAAATTTCTGAAGTGCTGGATAGTAGAATGGTATACAAAAAAACTTTAGCAGTAATAACAAAAGGAACTGAAAAAAAAACAGAGTTAAAAGATTTTGAAGGAAAAGAAGTAAAACAAATCAGTTTTTCAAAAGAAAATACTGAAGAAGTGAAAAAAGAAATTTTTTCTCTTTTGGAAAAAATTCTAGTTTACACAAGAAAACCCGGGGAAAAAGAAAATTTGAAGGAACCATTAGTTCTGCATAAAGGAATTACAGTAAAACAAGTTGCAGGAATTCTTCACAGAGATTTTGCTGAAAAGTTAAAGTATGTTAAAGTCTGGGGTTCAAGTGCTTTTCCCGGCCAGAGGGTTTCGTGGAACTTCCAGTTAAAAGACGGAGACATCATGGAAGTTTATTCCTGAAACTTGAATTCAGAAACTTCTTCTTTAGAGGAAAAAAACTTTTTTCTGTTGTTAAACAAAAGCAGCAACGCAAGCAACACAACCAAAGCAATAATCAGTGTTGCAGGGTCAATTGGAAGCTCTGAATTATCATAAAAACCTCCTGCAACTATTGCTATTGCATCGTTTTTTGCTTTTTGTGCAGAAGAAACTGCTTTCTGGTAATTTTTTTGTTCAAAAGCTTTTTCTGCTTCAGAAAAATTTTTTTTAATAGAAGAAACCCTTGATTGTTCTTTCCATAAAGAAGAATTTTCTTCATTTGTTATATAAGTGTGCGCATCATTTAAATTCCAAAAATAGTTTTTTGTTTTAGAATAAAAGCCCTTGTCTTCAGAATAGATTTCATCAAAAGCAGAATTTCTTTGAACCATTAAATCAATGTTTTCAACCCATCCGCTGACTTTAGAGTTCGCAGAAGAATAAATTTCTTCAATTCTCTGGGAAGCATCTTCTGCCAAAGAAAAAATCGAATCAATTGAACTTAACTGCTGCGGTTCGTTTGCCAGAGCAAGAAACTGTTGTTTTTCTGTTGCATCCAAAGCAGATTCAGAAATCGCTTTTTTTAATTCAAATACTCCTAAAGAATAATCTAACTTTAAATCTTCAAATTCATCCAGCAAATAAATTACTCCTTTATACTCTTTCTTTAATTTTTCAGTGTCTTCTGTTTCAGGGTTGTTTACATAGTTTAACTCTAAAGAGATTACATTATCAAAACCTATTTCTATTTCTTCTGCTTTTGCACTCATCAAAGCAAGCATTGAAAGCATTACATCAACTTTGCTTCTGATTTCAGAATCTGTTGTGCTTTCTTTAATTGAATTTAATTTAAACGGAACCTCTGAAGAAAGGATTTTGCTTAAAGTATCAAACTTTCCTTTATTTGAATTAGAAAAAATCCACTGCTGGCTTGTCATATAAGAACTCACAGAATAAACAACATAACCTGTTTTGAACAAGTTTCTGTTAATTGAATCAGTTTCAACTACTTCTTTTCTGTCTCCAAAAACCGCAACAAACCCTGTCGGGGTTCTTTCAGAAATCAAAACTACAACCCAGTAACTTTTTCCGTCATGCTTTACAAAAAAAGGAGTTTCACTAAAAGACTGGTCTGCATCCAAATAATGAGATTCAGATTTAAAAAAATTTGTTACTTCAGTTGAAGACAACGCAAAAGCCGAACCAAACAAAAACAACAAAAACAAAAACACTAATTTCTTCATAAAACCACTTAATCCAAATAAGTAGGATAACATCCTTTATTAATTTTTCCAAACACTTTTTACTACGTTTTACTGAAACTTTTCCTTAAGTCAGCACGGGTTTATCCCGTGCATTTTGATGCAACTTTTGGAAAAGTTGCGGGGACATGGGGTAAAGGCATCCCGCTTGGCTCCAGACAAACCTTTTTTCGAAAAAAAGCTTTACCAAAAAAGCAAACTTTTCACAGAAAAGTTTGAACAAAAAGGCGCTTGCGCGTTTTCTCAAAGAGAAAACGTTTTTGGCAACTTGCCTTTTTTCGAAAAAGGCAGGGCGGAAACCATGAAATCTGGGTTCGATTCCCAGTGTCCCCATCAGAACCTACGGTTCCGATACCTCCCTTATTAAAAATCAGTTGACACCTGGACAAGACATTTGGGAGAGCTGTTATAAGCCGAGTTTGTTTTTGCGTAGCAAAAACTTTTTATTCTCCAAACTCTTTCTTATATTGATTATTATGGACGCATCAGTGATTGTTTGTACACTAAATGAAGAAAAAAGAATTGGCGCGTGTATTAAGTCAATTCAGAAACAAAAGTTTTCCGGAAGCTTTGAAGTGATTGCAGCAGACGGAAACAGTGAAGACAAGACAGTAGAGATTGCAGAATCTCTTGGGGCAAGAACTGTAATAGAAAAAGTCAGGAGAATCGCAGCAGAAAGAAATGCAGGAGCAAAAATTGCTCAAGGAAAAATTTTGATTTTTACTGACGCTGATGCAGTTGTGCCGGAAAACTGGGTGCAAACATATTATGATTTTTTTCAAAAAAATAAAGAAGTTGTAGGCTGTTATGGTTTGGTGTTTTTTTCTGATACAAGCACAACAGAAAAAAAGATAAGCAGAATAATAATGCCGTTGTTTATGAGTTTTACTGCATTAATCGGAATGAATAACCCTATTGGCTCAAACATTGCAGCAAGAAAAGAATCTTTTGAGAAAATAAACGGGTTTGACACAACTTTTGTTACATGCGAAGACCTTAATTTATTCAGAAGATTAAAAAAAGTTGGGAAAATCAAACTTGATACAAAAAATAGTGTAGAAGTTTCTGCTAGAAGAGTTAAAGCATGGGGAATGCTGTATTTTATTTTCTTTCACTTAAAAAACGCAGTGAATTTCTATTTTTTTAATAAAGCAAGCAGAAAATATGAAAGCATCAGATAGACTGCCCTTTCTTTCTTTTCCAAAAAGAAAGAAAGTGTAAGTTAGCCAAAGAAAGAAAAGGTTTTTCCTGTTACGATAGCATTAAAAAAATTTAAACTCAGGTTATTAACACATGAAAATAGCTATTTTTTCAGATTCATATTGGCCTCAAATAAACGGAGTAACTATTTCAATAGACAACTTTGCTGAAGAGCTGGAAAAAAAAGGCCATGAAGTTTTAATTTTTGCTCCAAAAACAAAAGAAAAAGTTGAAACAAAATTTAATATTTTTTGGATTCCAAGCATTTCTCTGCCGACATACAAAGAATATAGAATCAGCTCATTTTTTTCTTTGGAAGCAGAAAAAAAATTCAAAGAATTCAATCCAGACATAGTGCATATGCATACTCCATTCTCTGTCGGCTGGATTGGATTAAATCTGGCAAAAAAATACAAAAAGAAAAAGATTGGAACATATCATACTTATCTTCCGGACTTTTTGGTGTATCTGCCATTGCCTTTTATAAAAGAAACTGAATTAGCAAAAAAAACTGTGTGGTTTTACACTAAACTGTTTTACAACAAATGTGACTTAACTACAACTCCAACAAGCATGTCAGCAAAAGAACTGGAAAAAAACAACATAAAAAATATTAAAGTTTTGCCTAACGGAATAAACTTTAAAATGTTTAATTCAGTTAAATGCAGCAAAAATTTAAAAGAAAAAAAGTTAGTGTATTTTGGAAGGCTTTCTTTTGAAAAAAACATTGAAGTTTTGATTGACACAGTTGAACTCTTAAAAGAAGCAAAACTTACTGTAATTGGCTCAGGCCCTGCACTGGATTCTTTAAAGAAAAAAGTTAAAGAAAAAAACCTGCAGAAAAGAGTTGTTTTTACCGGAGCATTAAAAGGAAAAGATTTAGTGAAAAAAGTTGCTGAATCAAATGTTTTTGTTACTGCAGCAACAATGGAAACACAAGGATTAACCATTGCAGAAGCAATGAGTACAGGAATGCCTGCAGTCGGGGCAGACAAAATGGCTGTGCCAGAAACAATAAAAGAAGGATTTAACGGCTTTTTGTTCAAGCCTTTTGATGTAAAACAAGCAGCAGAAAAAGTAAAAAAAGTTTTTTCAAGCGAAAAACTTTACAAAAAACTTTCAGAAAATGCAATTGAAACTGCAAGAAAAGGCTCTAGAGAAAAAAGAACAGAAAAATTAGAAGAACTTTATTTTAAACTGCTTAAATAATTACCGGCAGTCAACTCCCAAAGCCTATTTAAAACACAAAATACTTTTTTTAGTATGGCGGATAATCTTTACTTAGATGTGGAAAAAGAAAGGCAAGCAGAAATATTAAATGAACTTAGAGAGGAAATTGGTTTAAGTTCAAGAAAGCTGGCAAAGAAACTTGGTTTTAATAGAAGTTTACTTTTTCATTACAGAAGCGGAAGACACCGCATGTCTTACAATTACTTAAAAAAGCTTTGTAAAGTAGCAGGAAAAAATGTTAAAGAGTATAAAGTAAACTTAATAGAAATTAACAACAAAAGAAAATGCGAAAAAATAGATTTGCCTCTTGTGAATGAAAATGAAATGAAAGAACTGCTTTCTCCAGAAGACTGGCAAAAAATTGTTGCTGTTGGTTTACTAACCGATGGATATGTTGCATTAAGAAAAAGGGATAAAAGATACAATGTACGATTCTTCAGTTGTGATACTAGGCTGCTAAGTTGTTTCAGAACCATGATAAAAATAGCTTTTGAAGAAAGTTATACTTCATTAACTAAGGGAGGACATAATAGGGTTTGGCTGTTAGATTACCAAAAAGGAAAAAACAGTGAAATGATGAAAAAGTTATTAAGCTTCTCTAAAACATATTGCACTAATTCAGGAGCGGAGCCATCATTAGATTTCCTTTTAAAAGAAAAAATGAAAACAAAAATAATGGCAATTCGTTTTGCTATGAGTGCAGATGGTTCAGTTAGTATAAAGCAAAGTGGAAACAGAGTTAGTTTTGCATTAAGATTAGCTTGTGCGCATCCAGATTTGGTTTGGCAATGGAAAAATTTGTTTGCTGATATTGGCATTGACATAAGAATCGACAAAGACAAAGCAATTTATAGTGGCATTCACGGGTTAGCAACAAGCAAAAAAAGCAGTTTTTCACGTTTCAATGAAATTGGCGGTTTTTTTCCTGAAAATGTAAAAGTGACAAACGGAAAATTTATCGGATTAGAAAAAAACCAGGTTTTAAACTTTATTTGTGATTGTATCAAAAATAATAACCGTAACATAAATTCTATTAAACTTTTAACCTCACAAATAAAGTGTTAAGGGGGAGTAGTCTAGTCTGGTCCAGGACTCAGCATTGGGGTTGCTGCAACTCGAGTTCAAATCTCGGCTCTCCCATAAATATAAAAACAACATAATGCAAAATAATAACATGAAAAAGATAGCTTTTCTTCTTCTGATAATTATTCTTGTTTTTTTAGAGGGCTGTAGCGAAGTTTTAATGTGCGATGATGGAACTCCTTACGAGGAATGTTCGTTGAATAAATCTTTTTTCTGCAAAGATGGAAGCCTGACAAAAAAAATTGAAGTTTGCGGTTGTCCGGAAAACAAAATACTGGATGGAAATACTTGTGTGTCTAAATTCATAACAGAATCCAAAATAATAACTCTTGAATATAATCTCAAAGGGAAAACCAATTCAATGGGTTTAGTGGTTTATCCAAAATTAGGGGAATATCTTGCTGGCTTGCCAAGAGTATTTTACTGTGATCCAGATTGTCCATCTAGAAGAGAACAGGAACTGAAATACCTAAATGATATGGAACAAAAAGAATTTCTGGAAGAAATAGCCAAAAAAATAGTTTTAAAAACAGAAAATAAAGATGACCAAGCAAGGATAGCAATTAGCATAATACAAAATATCCCATATGATAGTATAGGTTTTGAATCAGGAAACCTCAACAATAGATATCCTTATGAAGTAATTTTAGATCAGAAAGGAGTTTGTGGAGAAAAATCAAGAACACTGGCTTTCTTGCTTAGGGAATTAGGGTACGGAGTGGTCCTTTTTAGTTATGAAACAGAAAATCATATGGCAGTGGGAATTAAATGCTCTGTTGAATACAGCTATAAAGAAAGCAACTATTGTTTTGTTGAAACTACTGCTCCAACAATTATAACAAATGACAATGAAAATTACCTTAATGTTGGAAAACTTATAAGCGAGCCTGAAATAATTTTGATTAGTGAGGGAAAATCTTTTGACAGTGTTAAAGAAGAATTTGAAGATTATTTGAAATACCAAAAATTAAGAGAAAACTTTGAAGGAGAAAATTACAAACTTTTTATTGAATTAAGAAAAAAATATGGTCTTGAAGAAAAAGAATGTGAAGAAGAATACATCTTATGCAACGGGCTTTGTCATAAAGAATGCGAACAACACAGATTATTTGAATGTACTGAAGAAGGGGCTTATTGCAATTGGGATGCAAACAACTGCCCTGAAAATATGATTGCATGCAACAACACTTGTTGGGGGAAATGTGAAAAAGGAACATTTAAATGCAAAAAAGAAGGAGCGGTTTGTGAAATAACCGTCTACAGCTGACAACAATTATATTAAATATTTTAAGTTGTAGGTTTTAGTATGGCAAAAGAAAAAGTCACTTTTAATGTTGATAAAGAAAAGAATTTTTCTGACTGGTATTCAGAGATAGTGAAAAAAGCTGAATTAGGAGACATGAGATATAATATCAAAGGATTTATTGTATTCCAGCCTTGGTCTGTTTTATCAATGGAAAAAATGTATGGCTGTTTAGAAGAAGTTCTGCAGGAAAAAGGCCACAAGCCTTATTGGTATCCAGTAGTGATTCCGGAAAAAAACTTTTTGGAAGAAAAAGACCATGTAAAAGGTTTTGCGCCGGAAGTGTTTTGGGTAACAGAAACAGGAGCAGGAGAAAAGCTAGAAGAAAGAATGGCTTTAAGGCCGACTTCAGAAACAGCTTTTTATCAGATGTTTGCAATCTGGATTCGCTCTTACAATGATTTGCCATTTAAAACATACCAAAGAGCTCAAGTGTTTAGATATGAAACAAAAGCTACAAGGCCTTTTCTGAGAAGCAGAGAATTCCACTGGATTGAATCACATAATGCTTTTGCTTCAAAACAAGATGCATTAAAACAGGCAGAAGAAGATATGCAGACAACAAAAGAAGTTTTATTTGAAAAATTCTGCATTCCATTTATTTTCTTTGAAAGACCTCAATGGGATAAATTCCCCGGAGCAGAATTTACTTTTGCTTCAGATTCAATGATGCCGGACGGAAAAGTAATTCAATTGCCTTCAACTCATATTATTTCACAAAAATTCACTAAAGCATTTAATGTAAAGTTTACTGACGAAAATGGAAAAGAAAATTTCTGCTGGACAACCTGTTATGGTCCTGCAGTAAGCAGGATTTTTGCTGCAATGATTTCAATCCACGGAGACAACAAGGGATTAATTTTCCCTTTTTCAGTTGCACCAGTGCAGACAGCAATTGTTCCGATTTATACTGAAAAAAACAAAGAAAAAGTTTTAGGAGAAGCAGAAAAAATAAGAAAAGAACTGAAAAAGAAAGGAATTTCTTCAGAAGTTGATTTAACAGGCAAAACAATGGGAGAAAAGTTTTATTTCTGGGAAATGAAAGGAGTTCCGTTCCGCATTGAATTAGGAGAAAAAGAACTGAAAGAAAAAAAAGCAACAGTTTTTACAAGGCATTCAGGAAAAAAAACAAAAGAAAAGATTTCAGATCTTGCTGGATTTATTCTTAAAGAAGGAAAAAATCAAATGAAATTTTTGCAGGAAAAAGCAAACAAGAACTTTGATAAAGTGATTGCTGAAGCAGATTCTTTTGAAAAAGCAAAAAAAGTTTTAAAAGAAGGAAAAATAGTTAAAGCAGATTTTTGCGGGATTTCAATGGAATCCTATCCATGCGCTGAAAAAGTAGAAAAAGAATTAAATGCAAATATCCGTGGAAGCAGGTTTCCGGAAAAAGAAAAAGCTAAAGGAAACTGCATTGCCTGCGGAAAAAAAGCAGAAAAAGTTGTTTATATTGCAAAATCTTATTGATTAAAAGACCCCTAAACAAACTTTTATATACCATTTCAGTTTATTAATAAGAGGATGCATATGCCTTTAGTACAAGAAATCAGTTCTCTGGTGAAAGAAGATAAAACTACAGCAGAAAAAAAGAAAGAACTGGAGAAAAAAAAGAAAATAGAAAAGCTTACACAAGAGCTGAAAAAAACAAAGCCTGCTGTTGACGAATTAAAGATTGCTAAAACTAAAGAGAAAACCAGAAACAAAATGGATGCACTAAAAAATGAGATTGCAGAAATTAAAGGACATGAAGTAGAAGAAAAAGTTTTGGATGATTTTGTTTTGGAAGAAAAAGAACCAGAAAGGCTTTGGATGAAAAAAGCAGAAAAAAAAAGTGCAGAAGAAAAAGTTGTTCCATTCAGAGAAGGGAACTGGGACAAAATAGAAAAACACAAAAAAGAAAATAAAATGGGGGCATTAAATCTTGAAATTCCAGACAAGCCATTGTATCCAGAAGAACCAAAAGAAAAAACTCAAGTAATGGAAGCATTAAAAGAGCATGCAACAAAATACAAGGAACTAAACAAACTGCAGGGAAAAAAAGAACCAATAGAAAAAAAATTGTTTGAAAAAGGAGTTTCAGAAGAAATTATTCCGGAAAAAAAAGCTGCAGAAGAAATTTTAAAAAAAGAGCCTGAAGAACTGGAACAATCAGGAAAAAAAACTGAAAAAAGATTAAAAGAAGATGAAGAAATTCTTGAAGGTTTTATACTTGAAAAACCAAAAAAAGAAGAACCAAAAGAAGACACAGAAAAAAGAAAGAAAAGACTTTCAGAGTTCCAGCAAGTGGAAATACCAGAAGAAGCTCCTGCACCAAAGTACAGCGGGATAAGCAAAGAAAAAAGACTAAACAAGTTAGACCAGATAATTCCAAATAACCCGTCTAAAATAAAAAAAACAGAAGAAAAAGCAGACATGAGTCTTTCAGGACAGTTAGGAAGCATTGGAGGGTTTCTGAAAAAAGGAATTACAAGCAAATTTGGCGTAAAAGAAGTTGATAAAAGCGTTTTAAAAGGGTTAAGCAAAAAAGAAATAAAAAAAACAAAAAAGCTTATTTCTGATTTAGAACCTGAAATTAAAAAGTACGCCAAAGAAGAAATAATTGAAGCACTGCAAACAGAAGGTTACCCGCAAAAAATAATTGACGCAGTCATATTAGGCTTATACAATTAACTTACGCTTATATTGTCTTCCAAAACCAGCTGCATTTCTTCTATTACTGCATTGTCAATTTTTTTCTTTAATTCTTTTGTTTTAAAAAAGCCTTTTGATTTATACAAATTTTTCGCGTTTAGATTTTCTTTTTTCACTATAAGGGAAATTTTTTTCATTCCTTTTTCTATGCAGTGTTCAAGAAAAAAACTTAACAGTTTTTCTCCGACTCCTTTTTTTTGAAATTTATTTTTTACTGCAAAACCCAAAAGCTCCGCAGTAAAACCCTTAAACCTGAATTCAATAAACCCGAAAATTTCTTCTTTTTCTTTTGCAAGAAAAATCTTGTTTCCTTCTCTCATCCTGAAGGCAGTTTTTTTTATTTTCTTTTTAGTGTAAGGGAATTCTGTTTTTACAAGTTTATTTATTTCTTTAAAATCTTTTTTTTCAGATTCAATTATTATCATTTCATTTCTCCTAAGTAATCATCTATTTCTTCTAAGGAAATCGCACAGCCATTAAACTTTAATCCGTATAAAGCAGCTTCAAGAGATTTTGGAGTTGAATCAAGCTCTTCCCCAAAACAGCCTAAATCAAAAGCTTTTGCAATCAGCTCACATGAACGCACGATTTTAACTTTTCCAACTGCAGAAAAAAACTTTTTCAGGTTAGTTTGGTTTATTTTAATTTTTTTCCTGTAATTTCTTTTTAGTTTTTTTTCCAGGTTTTGCGGTTCTTCTATAAGCATTCTGGTTGTTCTTTCATCTATAACCATTACAGAAGCATTATTTTTTTTGTATAAAGCAATTGTTTCTGCTTCTCCCAGATGAATTATTTTAATCGGCTTTCCTTCAGCAAAAAAAATGTTGTTTGCAAGCTTTTCTATTTCAGTTGAATCAATTACCTGTTTTTCCACTTTCATCCAGCCGGAATCAATTGCTTTTTTTATTCTTAAAGCATTTAATTCAAACCTGTCAATCTTTAACGGTTTTCCCACTGACTCAGCTTCAACGCTTTTTGCTATTTTGAATTCTCTTTTTGTTTTTTTTGATAAGTTTTTGAGAATATTAATTAAACAGTTTTGGGCAACTGCAATAATTGAACTGGAATCAAAAACTATTTCATTCAAAGAAAATCCCCTCAAGATTTTTTTTTCTTTCTTTTATTCCTTTTGCAGGCTTTTCCCTGTCATGAATTTTTGTTATTCCAATATAACTCAATAAATCTTTTTCATTTGCTCCGGTTAAATTACTTGACTGCCTTAAACTCAAGCCAAAAGCATATGCTCTTGAAGCCTGCTTTACTTTTGCTTTTTCGTAAAGGTTTGCAACATAGTTTCCCATTGAAGAATCCACTTCAAAAACTTTTAAAGAAATGTTATCCAGCTCTTTTTCAAATTCCTTGAAATTTTTTTTGTTTAAATGAACTGAAGCTTTTTTGAGTGAATAATCAATTCTTGTTTTCACTTCGCCCCATTTCTCTGCTTCAATTATATGGGGTTTTGAAAGAAGTTTCTGGAAAGAATAAGAAATCAAAGACAACTGCGCAAGAATTGGATCAGAAGTTAATGCAGCCTGTTCAATCAAATCATTGCTTAACATTCTGAGCTTAATCAAATCGTTTTTCCGAAAAGCCTGCCTTATTTTTTCAACAAAATCAACTAAATTTGAAATCATTAATAAAAAAAGACAGCAAACTCTTAAATAAAAGTTTCTTTATCTTTATTAACATGGAACTGGAAAAAAAACATTATATCGGGATTTTCGTTTTAGTGGTGGTTATTGCAGTTCTTTTGTCACAATTTCCTTTAAGCCAGTCAGAACCTTCAAAAGACATGTTTGAAGACAAAGAAGATTTTTGGTTGGATGTGCCTGATTACGAACCAGACCCTGCAGACTTTACAGGAGAAAGCTTTTTTCAGGAAATTCCTGAAGAAACTGAAGTTGAAACAAGCGGACCTTTAGGAAAAATAGTTGACAATGTTTTTGTGCCGGATGAAACAACCCCGACTTTAGAAGAAGTTAATTCAGATCCAATTGTAACAGGAGGAAAAAATTCAATTACAGCAGAATTTTACGGAGGCATGCACTGCGAAGCATCAAAAATAACCCATTATTCTTTTATCAATCAAGACAACTATTTGTTTATAGTAGAAGAAGAAACAATAGATGACACAAAATTTTTGTTTGGACCAACCGATGCGCCTCCAGAAGAAAAAACATTTTGTTTTTATTATTATAAAACAACAGTTACAGTGCCGGATTTGGAACCAGGAAAATATGATGTGATAGTTGAAAAAAAAGATAGCTTTGGAATACTCTACGAAAACATTATTGTAAAATAAATAGTTCTTAAAACAGTTCGACCTTGTGTCGTACTTTTGGTTTAACCCTTTCAACCTTTTAGGAAAATGTTGAACAAAATTTTGATACAACTTTTTTCAAAAGTTGTTTGAAAAGGGTTATGGGGCTGCTGAGATTCGAACTCAGGTCAATGACTATTCTGCGAATTTAATTTATAAATAAAATATAATTCGACCCAAAGCCACAATGCTAGACCAGGCTACACCACAGCCCCAAAACTGTCACCCGCAGTTTACACGCGAGCACAAGAAAAGCTTGTGCAAAACCTATACTAAAAGGGCTGAAAAAAGTTTTTAAAGTAAAAGCATTTAAAAACAAAAAAACATACAGTTTATTATGCAATTCAAAGAATTAAGCAGATATTTTGAGGTAATTGAAAGCACTTCTTCAAGGCTGGAAATGACCAAAATACTGGCAGAGCTATTAGGCAAGACAGACGAGAAAAACATAAAAAAAATAGTTTTTTTGTGCCAGGGAAAAATAGGAGCAAATTATGAAAAAACAGAGTCTGGGTTAGGAGAAAAAATGATAATAGAAGCAATAGCAAAATCCACTGGTTTTACAAAAAAAGAAATAGAAAAAAAATTCAGAGAACAAGGCGACCTTGGACTGGTAGCAGAAGAATTCTGCTCCAAGAAAAAACAGTCAGCTTTGTTTTCAAGCGAATTAACTGTAGAAAAAGTTTTCAGCAATTTAATAAAAATTTCCAAAGTAGAAGGAACAGGCTCAAGAGATTTGAAATTAAAACTAATGGCTGAACTTTTAAATTCTGCTTCTGGAACTGAAAGCAAGTTTATTGCAAGGATTCCATTAGAAAATCTGCGTTTGGGAATAGGCGACCCTACAATAATGGATGCACTGGCAGCAAATCTTTTAGAAGAAGGAAAACAAAAAAAAGACTGGATTGAAAAAATAGAAAAAGAAATGAAAGAAAAAAAAATTAAAGAAAAAATCTGGAAAGAAGAATTTGAAAGAAGATTGAAACTAAAACTGCGGGAAAAAATTGAAGAAAAATATAACATTTATTCAGATTTGGGTTCAATTGCGGAAATATTAAAACAAAAAGGATTGGCTGGATTAAAAGAAATAAAAATTACAGCAGGAATTCCAATTCGTCCAACACTTGCAGAAAGATTAAACTCTGCAGAAGAAATAATAAAAAAAATTGGAAAATGTGCTGTAGAAGCAAAATACGACGGGTTCAGATTGCAGTGCCATAAAAACGGAAAAAAAATCTGGATTTATTCAAGGCAGTCAGAAAACATGACTGAAATGTTTCCGGATATTATGAAAGCAATGCAGGAACAAATTAAAGCAGAAAAAGTAATTATAGAAGGAGAAGCAATTGCATTTAATGAATCAACAGAAGAGTTCCTGCCTTTTCAGATGACAATCCAAAGAAAAAGAAAATACAGAATAGAAGACAAAACAAAAGAGTTTCCATTAAAGCTTTTTGTTTTTGATGTAATGCTGATAGAAGAAGAAAATTTAATGGAAAAACCTTTTATTGAAAGAAGAAAAAAACTTAAAGAATTAATAAAAAAAGGAAAAACAATTGCTTTAACTAAAGCAATTGAAACAGACAAAACAAAAAAACTTGACGAATTTTTTGATGAAAGCATTTCAAAAGGGCTTGAAGGGATTATAGCAAAAGATTTGAATGCAAGGTATATTGCCGGTGCAAGAAAGTTTGCCTGGATTAAATTAAAGAAAAGCTATAAAGGAGAATTAACTGATTCAGTTGACGGAGTAATAATAGGGTATTACACCGGAAAAGGAAAAAGAACTGAATTCGGCTTAGGTGCACTGCTTACTGGAGTATATTCAAAAAAAGAAGATTTGTTTAAAAGCGTGGCAAAAATCGGGACAGGGTTGACAGAAAAAAATTTAAGTGAAATGGAAAAATTATTGAAAAAAATTTCCTCTAAAAAAAAGCCTGCAAGAGTTGAATCAGAATTAAAGCCTGATTTTTGGGTTGAACCAAAACATGTGATTGAAATAAGAGCAGACGAAATTACAAGAAGTCCAATTCATTTAGCAGCAAAAAAAGAAGGAAAAGGCCTTGCATTAAGGTTTCCAAGAATGATTTCAATTCGAAGCGATAAAAAACCAGAAGAAGCCACAACAGAAGAAGAACTGGAAAAAATGTTTAAAAAACAGACAAAATGAACAAAAGATTAAAACAAAAAACTTAAAAAAGAGAAAAACTCTATTACTTTGAATGAAACACAAAATATTTTTTGCATTCAGGGCAATACTGTTCTTAATTGGATTTTTGTTTGTAGCCTATGGAATGATTTATTTTGGCGAGTATTTAGGAGACTTCAGAGATTATTATTTCAAAACAGGAGACTATGGAAAAGTTCTGGCATTGGTTGCAATTACTTTAGGAATAGGATATGTTTTAAGAAAACTTTTAATCTGGGAATATAGAAAAGAAACAGGAATTACAAGGAGAAGAAGAAAATGAATGTATTTAAAATATTAATTGGGTTTTTGGTTGCAGTTTATTTGATTTTTTTTATAATGAATATTTTATTTCCAACAGCTTTTCCAGAAGATGAAGTAATACGAGACATTACAAAACAAATTGAATACTCAAAAAAAAATCTGGGATTATATAATTCAAAATATGACTTAAAGTTTGAACAGGGAATTTCATTAACAAAAGAAGATTTCAAGGAAAAAGACCTTGAAGTGGAATTTGAATGCAATTCTTTAGAGTACTGCTGTGCAGAAAACGAAAAATGTGGAGACAAAATAGAATGGAGCAGGAATACAATTGCATTCAACAAAACAGCAAATCCGACAGTAAGCACCAGATGTAAAGAAGTAAAAGGAATTTTTTTCTGCAAAGTTTTTTTTGGCCAGATTCCTGCACAAATTAGACTGGAAGAATTTAACTACAACAACAATTTTTACTTTGATTCAGAAAAACTGAAAATAGATGCAATAGTAAAAAACATTGGGAGCGTAACAGAAAACTTTGCTGAAATCACAACAAAAGTTTTTATAATATTCTATGAAGGAGCAGAAAAAAAAGAACAGCTGGCAAAAGAAGTTTCAGGCACTCCGGAAAAAATTAAAGCAAAAGAAACAAAAACACTTTATTCAGAAATCCAAATTGATTCTCCAGGAGAATATTTGATTAAATCAAAAGTAACCGGACTGGACTTTGGATATGCAGAAAGAGAATATTCAATAAACGTTTTTGGCGAGCCAATGTATGAATGCAAAATAGATAAAACAAGAAAAGAAATAGTAATTGATCCTGCAACAGTAGGAGAAGGAAAAATAACTGAATGCGACATCAGATATTTTTGCACAGACTGCTTATATGCATTTGAATGCAAATACGTCTGGACAGAAGAATTTCTGGAAAAAAACTTCCAGCTTGGAACAAACGATTATGCAAAAGAACGAACAAAAGGCACTCACTGCAAATAAAACTGCCTTTTTCTAAAAAAGGCAAGTTGCCAAAACAACTTTTACAAAAGTTGTATCAAAAAAGTGCCAGCTTCGCTGGCTAGCACGACTTTATGTCGTGCCTCGTGCTCAAACAACAAAAGAAAAAATTAAAAAAGAATTAAAAAATAGTCGGAACAGATTTTATTAGCAAAGAGGGTGAAGAAATGGAAGTTTTTATTGATACAGCAAACACTGAACAAATAAAAAAATATTACGAATTAGGAATAGTTGACGGAGTAACAACAAACCCTTCTTTAATTGCAAAAGAGGACAAGCCGTTTAAAAAAATAATTGAAGAAATTGTTTCAATAGTTGACGGTCCAATTAGTGTTGAAGCAACAGAAGAAAAAGCAGAAGGAATAATAAAACAAGGAGAAGAATACAGCAAGATAAATAAAAACATTGTAATAAAAGTTGCAATAAATGAAGAAGGATTAAAAGCAATAAAAGAACTTTCAAAAAAAGGGATTAAAACAAACTGTACTCTGATTTTTTCTGCTAATCAGGCATTGCTTGCAGCAAAAGCCGGAGCAAGTTATGTAAGCATTTTTGTTGGCAGATTAGATGATGCAGGAAACAATGGAATGAATGTAATAAGAGAAACAATGGAAATATTCAAAATGTATAAAATAGAAAGCAAACTGATTTCTGCAAGCATCAGAAACCCGATTCATGTAATTGAATCAGCAAAAGCTGGTGCAGATGTTGCAACAATTCCATTTAATGTATTGGATAAAATGATAAAACACCCTTTAACAGACAAAGGAATACAAAAGTTTTTAGATGACTGGAAAAAAGTAAAGTGAATTTACTCTTCAATTAATTCTATTTTTTTTATTTCCAAAAAACCTGTATTGCCTTTCCAGTGCTTTTTAGCATTGACTATTTTCAGCTTTTTTTTGAAGAACGGAGCATTTAAAACAAAAGATTCATATTCGCCTCCTTCACCTGCAACATTTAAATCAAACTTTTTATTTAACTCAACCAACTCTTGGAGAACTTTTTCACCTAATTTTCTTCCAAGCCAGCTTTCATCCAGACCTTGTGCTGCAACAGCAGTAATTAAAACCTCAAATTTTTTTTCAATCAGTTCTCTGACATATTCTGTCTGGTCTTTTTTCCATAACGGAGAAAAGCATTCTAAATTTAATTCATCACAGATTTTTTCTATTCTTTTTTTCTGATAAGAAGAAGCAAGTGCCCCGGTTGTTATTGCTTGTAATCCAAAATCTGTTTTTGCTTCAAGCAAAGCTTGTTTTAAATCTAAAAGCTCTTTTTCTTTTTCCCCAAGGGTTTTTGTATACATAACTGGCAATTTTGCTGCCTCTGCCTGAAAAGAGGTTAAATTAATATTTGGAGTGTGAAACATAAAGCTTTCTTTGTTTTCTGAAACAATGCAGATTAATACCTCTACAAAATGCCCTTGCTCGAGCGCCCAGTTCACTGCATAAACTGAATCTTTCCCTCCAGAAAACAAACTTCCAACTTTCATTATAAAACTGCTCTTGAAAAAGATTAAATATTAATTCATTTCTTTTTCTTCTTTCGATCCTTCTTCACTTTGGGTTCTCTTATCGTCTTCTTAGAATAAATAGTTCTCGTGCTTCCTTCTGCCGGCTGATCATAGATATCAATATTCTTTTCTTTTCTTACAAGGTTTCTACCAGTATCGTAAATTCTTGTTTTGCTTTTTTCAACACTCAAGTGTGCCGCATTGCCTTCTTTTTTATCTTTAACGAAACTGAATCCTCTGGTTTTTCTGTACCCTTCTCGTGAAAAAGGCCCTCCAGGAACTTTGGTTACATGACTCTCCACACGCAATCTAAATTCACGTTGCTTATAACCTGCTGGAAGCTAGCCAGAGGACGCAGGAGGGGGGTCTTTTGGAAAGGTAAATGACCATCCTACTGATCCTGTTGGACTGGCATCAATTTTTTTCTTTATTCTTTCAGGCAGTTTTCTTCTTATAAATTTACGCGAAACTCTTCCAATAAGAGTAGACAACTTCCTAAACATATAGTATCCTACACATAAACAAGAAATCAGTATTATTAAACTTAACTGAAAAAACTGCGTTCTTATAAAAACATTTAACTGATTTTTCATCTTTTATTATTGCATGCAAACAGAACTGCTTTACTTAAAAGACTGCTATTTAAAAGAATTCAATGCAAAAGTTTTGGATTCAAATGCAGAGCAGAAATGGATTGAGTTAAATAAAACTGCTTTTTATCCTGAAGCAGGAGGACAGCCAACAGATAAAGGAAAAATCGAATTTCAGGGAAAAGATTCAAAAGTTGTTTTAGTAAAAAAAAGAGACGGAAAAATTTTGCATTTTTTGGAAGGAGAAATTCCGGAAAAAGGAACTGAAGTTAAAGCCTTGCTGGATTGGAATCTGCGTTTTAAATATATGAAAATGCATTCAGCACAGCACCTTCTTTCAGCCCTGATTTTAGACCAGTTTGGAGCTTCAACTGTAGGAAACCAGATTCAAGAAGAAAAAAGCAGAATGGACTTTTATCCAATCCGCTTTGAAGAAGAAACACTGAAAAAACTTGAAACAGAGTTTAATGAAATCGTTGAAAAAGAATTACCAGTTGAAATTCAATTTAAATCCAGAGAAACTGTTTTAGAAGAAGTGGATGAAAAAAGAAGAGTTTTGTTTTCGCGTTTGCCTGAAGCAATAAAAGAAATCAGAGTAATAGAAATTCCAGGAATAGACAAATGCCCTTGTGGTGGAACGCATGTAAAAAACACAAAAGAAATCGGAAAAATAAAAATCCTTGGAAGAGAAAATAAAGGAAAAGAAAGAGACAGAGTCTCTTTCACACTGATAGATTAAAGCTTTCGTGTTTTATCCACTTCAATCCAAGGCACTTTTGGGCCTTCTGCAATTATTGCAGGCCTTTTATCAATATCAATTCTAATTACTTTTTTTCTTCCAAACTTGTTTCTTTTGCTCCAAGCACTCAAATAATTGTCATGGCTTGCATAACTTGAATAAAGTGCAAGCAGTATTCCAATAACAAAAATTTCTGAAACAACTACTGCTAAGAAGAGATTTAAAAGCAAAAGAAAAAAATTAAAGTAAAATACCCCAAGAGTTTTTGTTTCGTTTATTTTCATTTTAAAATAATTGTTTCCAAGCTGTTCCCTGAACTGAATATCTGATTCATCTGGTTCAATATCCAACATTAATTGTTTTCCTTTAACTAATTTAAGCATTTTTTTCACCTTTTCTGCAAATCAAAACCATCAATCCTTGTAACATATTTTTTCTTCCATCTCTGCCTGTCAGAACTGGAATCTCCATAATCAAACTGCAAACTCAAAACTTTTGGAAAAAAGAAAATCAAAAACAAAAAAAACCACTGCCAGACAAAAAAGCCACCTGCAACGCTAAGCAAGCATAGAATAATGTAGCTGTTGAATTTTGATTTTAATGCAAAATCGCTTATTTCCCATTTAATCCATTTGTCTATAATGTCTTCTCTCTTTTCATACTCTAATTTGTTTAAATCATCTTTATCAAAAGAAAATCTAAGTGTCTTTCCCTGCATTAGTTTCTGTGGCATTTCCAACCCTCTCCACTGTTCCATTTGAAGCATTTACTTTAACCTGTTCTCCGTCTTTCAGAATTTTTGTAATATTTTTTACTCCTACAATACAAGGAATTCCTAACTCTCTGCTTACTATTGCTGCATGAGAAGTTATTCCCCCAAATTCTGTTATTATTGCAGAGGCTTTTTTCATTGCAGGAACAAAATCAACACTTGTTGCAGGGGCAATTAAAATATCTCCTTTTTTTACTTTAGAAATTTCGCTTGAATCTTTTAAGACTTTTGCAAAACCAAAAGCAGTTCCTGCAGAAGCCGCAGTTCCTTTAAGGATTTTTTCTTTGGTTTCTGAATGGCTTGCTTCAACAATAGACTTTATTTTCAATGCATTTTCTCCTGTTTCAATAAAATATTTCCCTTCTTCCAATACATAACAAAACTCAGTTCTTTCATCTAAAAGCTGTTTAGCAACCTTTTCATTTTTTGCAAGGTATTTTTCAACTTCTTCATCAGTTAAATTTTTCATTTTTGCATAAGTCAATCCGATTCTTTTAGCCATTTCAGAATAAAAAGGGATCAGCTTAAAAGAAAAATAACTTAAAAGAAAATTTGATTCACTCCTGAAAAAAGCAGTTGTATTCATGTCTTTAACAAACTTTAATTCTTTTTCTTCAAGGTTCAATTCATTTAAAGCAGAATTAAACTCTGATTTTATTTTTTCAAGTTTTGAATCCATTCCCTTGTATTCCTTAAGGTTTTCTTTCGTTTTGTTTTTTATCTCATTTAAAACATCTTTTTTTGTCAAAGGATTATTATTAACTAAAACAGGAATCCAGCAGAAGTTTTTCAAATGAGTATTTAATTTCAAAGTAAATTCCGGAAAATCATTTTCATTAAAATTTTCTGGATTAATTTTTTTCTGCAAAACAAATTTTGTTAATTCAACCAAACTTTCTTCTTCTTCAAGTGTTTTTGAAGGAAAAAAAGGAGTTGTAAGCTTAATAATAGTTTCAGAAGCTTTGCTTTTGTCTGAAAGTTTTTCTGAAACAATTTTTTCAAGTCTTGGAGTAAAAAAATACTCTGTATACCAGCACCAGAAATCCATTGCAAGAACAAAACCTAAAGCTTTTTTTGCCTGAGCAAACAATTCAATTAATTCCTTGTTGCTTTTGGAAGAAAAATTCTCAGAAGATATTTTTTCAATTAATTCTTTTTTATCTTTTATTTCTGAATCAAATATTCCAAAAACTTCTGAAGCATAATTTGAAAGCTGAATCAAACAAAGGCCAGTTTCCAGACCAGAACCAGGCCCAGTTGTATTTTTTCATTGAATCAAAATTTTTCTTATACATAAAATATTATTCTTTTCGATTGTTAAAAAAAGCCGGGTTGAAAAGCAATTAAACCAAAAAGTTTAATTTTAATGAGTAAACCAAAAGGTTTAATAAACAGTTTTTTCATAGTTTTGTTATGAGTTCATTTTTTAATCCAAAAAAAATGAAAAAGAAAGGCGTAAAAGAGCTTTCAGTTATTCTGCTTAGCAGAGAATTCCCTTTACAGTTGATTGAAATAAAGAGAAAGCTTAAAACAGAATTTTCTCTGGATGTTTCTTTTCAGGCAGTGAAAAAAGCAGTTAATGCTTTGGAAGAAGAGGGAGTTGTAAAAAAAGAAGGAAAATCTTTTGCTTTGGATAAAAAATGGATTTCTGAATCAAAAAAGTTTTTTGATGCTCTTACTTCCAGATTTGTTTCTAAAATTGGTACAAGAAAAGCACTAAAAAGAGAAACCGGGAATATTAACACAGTATTTTTTTCTGATTTATATGAACTGGATAATTTCTGGGCTGATTTAATGTTTGATTGGCTGGGTAAAATAGAAAAAGGAGAAAAAAAGGTTTCAGCAGGACATTGCCATTATGGCTGGTGGGTTCTTATTAATTTTGCAAGCGACACAAAATTACACCTTGCATTCAGGGATAAAGGAATTAAGCAATTTCAGGTTTTTACAAAAGATTTTCCTTTGAATCATTTTGCCTCAAAAAACTATGCAAAAATGGGAGTAAAAGGAATTGTATTAAAAGAAAAGAAATTCAAAAATGAAAAAGAGTTTCTTGTTATGGGAGATCATATAATTGAAATTGAATATCCTGAAAAATTCCTGAAAAAAATTCACAATTTTTTTTCAGAACACCCCGCTTTTGACAAACATTCAATTGAACTGCAGAAAATTGTTGCAACAAAAACCAAAATCAAGTTCACTTTCTTCAAAAACCGTTTTATTGCAGAAACCCTAAGGGAAAGCGTTCTGGAAAGATTCAGGAAAAAAAGGCAATAAATCAATTAAAATATTTTTTCCTATTACATTTAACTGGTTGAAATGGATTCTAAAGAATTATTAGAGAAATTTGAAGTAAAAGAACTGGATGAAGTAAAGGTTTTCACTGAAGATGAAGAATTTACAGGAACTGTTTTGCCTTCAAAAGAAAACACTTTAACAATAAAAATGAAATCAGGATACAATATTGGAATCTCATCAGACAGAATAAAAAAGATAGAAAAAATCGGTGAAATAGAAGAAGGAACAGCAAAAGAAGAAAAAAAAATAATTAAAGTTGAAGGTTTGCCTGAAATTTCAATTCTAAACACTGGAGGAACAATTGCCTCAAGAGTAGATTACAGAACAGGAGCAGTTTCTCCTGCAATGGAACAAGAAAAATTGGTTACAAATATTCCAGAACTAATGGAAATAGCAAATATTGAAACAAAAAATATTTCAGAAATCTTTTCAGAAGACATGAATTTTTCGCATTATAAAATGATTGCAGAAGCAATTGAAAAAGAAATAAAAGAAAACAATCCAAAAGGGATAATTATAGGCCATGGAACAGACACCATGCATTATACTGCAGCAGCTTTATCTTTTATGCTTGAAAATTTAAATATTCCAGTAATAATGGTTGGCTCACAAAGAAGCTCTGATAGAGGTTCTTCAGATGCTTCAATGAATTTAATCTGTGCAGCAGAATTCATTTCAAAAACAGATTTTTCTGGAGTAGCTTTATGCATGCACGAACACTCTGCAGACGACAACTGTGTAATTCTTCCTGGATGCAAAAGCAGGAAAATGCATTCTTCAAGAAGAGATGCATTTAAAGCAGTAAATGATATTCCAATTGCAAGAATTAATTTTGAAAGCAGAAAGATTGAATACTTAAAAGAAAATTACAGGAGAAAAGAACAAGGAAAAAATCTTGTTCTGAAAACTGATTTAGAAGAAAAAGTAGCTTTAATAAAAATCCACCCAAATATTTCAGAAAAAACAATAGAATTCTATGAAAAACAAGGATTCAAAGGAATTGTATTAGAAGGAACAGGCTTAGGCCATGCGCCAATTGGAAGCAAAGGAAAATCCGCAGAAGAAAACAAAAAAAACTTTGAAGCAATAAAAAAACTGGCAGAAAAATCTGTTGTAATAATGACTTCACAGGCGTTTTTTGGCAGAATTAATATGAATGTTTATTCCACAGGAAAAGATTTAATGCATGCAGGAGTAATTCCAGCAGAAGACATGATTCCGGAAACAGCATTTATTAAACTTGCATGGCTTTTAGGAAATTATTCTCCAGAAGAAGCAAAAAAATTGATTGGGAAAAATTTAAGAGGCGAAATAACTGAAAGAAGCAATTCAAAAGGATTTGAATTAGATTGAGGTGAAAAAATGGGGGTAGTTGGAAAAATAGAACAGCATTTAAAAGAAAATTTTGAAACTGAAAAACTGCATCATGCATACAGAGTAAGAGAAAACGCTTTGCGTTTAAGCCAGGGAATGGAAACAGACGAAGAAATAATAGAAATTGCCGCATTGCTTCATGAATCAGGCACAACTTCAATGGAAAGCTCACTACAGGCACTTGCATTGCTCAGCGAAATAGATTATAATGAACACAAAAAACACAGAGTGACAAAATTAATCCATAATCATCCTTTTGATTCTGTTTTAACAGAACAGAGAATTCTTTTTGAAGCAGACAAACCAGAACACAAAGAAAAAAACATGCTGGAAAAAATAAAATCTTTTCTCTGGAAATAATTCTGATTCAAATGATTGAAACAGAAGTAAAATTCAAAATAAAAAATGAGAAAACATTTAGAAGTAAATTGAAAAAAATCGCTGAATTCCATAGAAAAGAAAAAGAACTAAATCTAGTTTTTGATAATCCAAAAAAAGAATTCAGAAAAAAAAGGTTCCTTTTGCGTTTAAGAAAGGATTCAAAAAACACTCTTACTTTTAAGAGTCCAATGAAAAGCAAAGGAAAGTTTAAAGAAAGAAAAGAAACTGAAATTGAATTGAAAGACTTTGAAAGGACAAAAAAGCTGCTGGAAAAAATGCATTTTTCTCCTGCTTTTGTTTATGA
>JAFCDN010000057.1 GCA_017609625.1 Candidatus Iainarchaeum sp. | reverse complement strand
CTCAAAAGGCACTACTTTTCCTAAAGTTTCGTAAGCCCATCTTAATCTTCTTCTTGTCAAAGCTGGGCAATAAAAATTATTTGGGAACATATAAGTAGCATAAACAAATTCCTTCCTTTTAGATTTGTTCTCTGCAAGCTCAACAAAAAAATCCATCCATTTTCTTTCATAGTCATCAAGGGGTTTTGTGCAATCAGGAATTCTCCCTGCTAAATCTTGAATTGCTAGCATTAATATTCCTTCTTCCTGCCGCCAATTGCCTTTTCTGATTTTCATATGGTTAAAAGAAAGATTTTGTTTATAAAGATTTATATTTTTAATCGTATCATTAATCTTTTGAATAAACATTTTTAAACCAAAAACTTCTCCTCGATAAAAATAGTAAGCTTTATAAATGGCAACCTTTTTAAAAATATACAAAATGACTAAAAAAACTTCTTTAAAAGTTCAAAATATTGTTGCTACAGCTTCTTTAGAAAAAAATGTTTCTTTGACAAAACTCGCAAGGACAAATCCAAACACAGAATATAATCCAGACACATTTCCAGGGCTTGTATTAAGAATAAAAAAGCCAAAATCCGCTGTCCTTGTTTTTAGTTCAGGAAATTTGGTATGCACAGGAACAAAATCCATAGCTCAAGTCAAAGAAGTAATACAGCAAGTTATAAAACAACTGAGAAAAATAGGTGTAAATGTAATTATTAAACCAAAAATTGATGTTCAGAATATTGTTGCAAGCGGAAGTGTTAATTTAGACTTAAACCTAAGTTTGCTTTCTTTGGAATTGGCTAATACAGAATATGAACCAGAGCAATTTCCAGGTTTGGTTTACAAATTAGACGAACCAACAGCAACTTTTTTATTATTCAGCAACGGAAAATTAGTCTGCACAGGAACAAAAAACAAGCAGCAATTAGATGACAGCATGAGGCAGCTTAACAAGAATCTGAGGGCTGTTTTAAAAGCGCAAAAGTCATGAGTTAAGTTTATAATCTTTCTTTTTTTATTTTTATTATGAAATTCAGGGAATTTACGGCATCATCAGGAAAAATAATTTTAGGTGGAAAATCAGCTGAAAATAATGAGCAACTTATAAAACAAGTTAAATCAAATGAAATAGTTTTGCATACAGCAGAGCCAGGAAGCCCTTTTGTAAATATAAAATCTGAAAAATTAAAAATAACAAAAAAAGATATATATGAAGCAGCTGTTTTTTGTGCAAAATACAGCCAGAAATGGAGAGACAACAAAAAAGATATTGTTGTTCATGTTTTCAAAGGAGAAGATATTTACAAGAAAAAACACATGAAGCTCGGGACATTTGGTGTAAAAAAACATAAAGAAATAAAAGTTAAAAAACAGGATATAATTGATTTTGAGAAAGAATTAAAATGAGCAATAAAGGACAGGCAACATTACAAATAGGTAAGAACGGACTAACCCCGGGGTTTTTTGAGATTTTAGAAAACACTTTCAAAGAAAGAGAAAATGTAAAAGTTCATTTTTTAAAAAGTGCAGGACATGACAAAAACAAAGTAAAAGAAATGACAGACCAAATAATAGAAAGGTTAGGCAAAAAATATACATACAGGATTCTTGGTTTTACAATTTTTTTAAAAAAGTGGCGGAAGGCAAGACAATAGTTTTATAAACTCTTTTTCTGAATTAATAAAAGGTTAAAGTTTTCATGTAAAACAATTTAGTGTTGCAAAACACGCCTAACTTAACAATAAAAATGCCAAAAATTATTCACGAACATGAGCCAGGAATGTTTAATACAGCTTTAGCTGAAGAACTGGAGAAAATACAAGAGTTTAAAGCACCAGACTGGTCTTTTTTTGTGAAATCTGGTTCAGGAAAACAAAGAATGCCTTATGACGATGATTTCTGGTATAAAAGAGCTGCTTCTATTTTAAGACAATTGTATATCAAAGGAGTAGTAGGTGTTGGAAGATTAAAAACAAGATATGGCTCAAGAAAAAAAAGGGGAGTAAGACCCTCAAAATTCAAAAAATCTTCTGGGAAAATTATCAGGACAATTTTACAGCAAGCTGAAAAAGCAGGTTTTGTTGAAAGACTTGAAAAAATTCAGCATGGAAGAAGATTGACTAAAAAAGGAAAAGAATTTTTAGATTCAATTAAAATAAGCAAACCTGAAGTTTTCAAAGAAGATAATAATTCAATTAAATTAAATGAAAAATCAAAAGAAATAAAACAAGGAAAATCTGGAGAAAAAGAAAAACCAGCTAAGGATGCTGGAATCGTGGAAAACCGGCTGGAGGTTGTCAATGGCAAGAAAACACAACAGAAAGAGTAAGAAAAGACATTTGGATAAAGCAGGGAAGCACACAAGGTGGGCTCCGTTTTGGACAGTCCTGAAAAAATTTGGACAAGGAAAAAAAATCCATCCATCAAGAATAACTCATGTCAAAAGAAATTGGAGAACAAGAAAATTAAAAATTAAACCAAGAAGACAGAGGAAAGACTATTTAGGATAAAATGGCAGAAACAGAAAAAAAACCAAAAGAGAAAAACCAGACAAAAACAGAACTAAAACCAGAAGAAAAACAAACAGAAAAATCAAAATCAACAGTTGAACAACTAAAAGAAAAAGTTCAGACAAAAAAACAACCATCAAAACCAGGTAAAGAAGTTAAAAAAGAAGCAAAACCAGAATTAGAAAGAGAATATATAATTCCTTTAAGAAAAAAAACACAAAAAACTCCAAAATACAGAAGAGCGAAAAGAGCTATAAAAGTTATGAAAGAATTCTTGGCAAAACATATGAAAGTTGAAGATCGTGACACACGTAAAATCAAAGTTGATATTTACCTAAACAATGAAATATGGTTTAGGGGAATTAAGAAACCACCTGCAAAAATTAAAGTTAAGGCGACAAAATTCGATAATGGAGAAGTAAAAGTTGAACTTGCAGAAATCCCAGAAAAATTAAAATATGAAATTGAAAAACATAAGAAAAGACAAAAACCTATTGAAATAAAAGAAGAAAAAAAACCAGAGGAAAAACCTGTTAAAACAGAACAGGAAAAAACAGAAGAAAAAGAGAAAGAAAAAGCAACTGTAGAAGCAGGATTAGAAAAACAAAAACAAGTTGCAAAGCAGGCAAAACATACTGCAAAATTATCAGCAAAACAGCCAAAGAGACAAATAAGAAAATCTTTGAAAAAATAGAATTTTTGAGTTTTCTTTGAATATATATTCTATAACCAATAAACTTAAAATGCATAATTAAGTTGGTTTGTTAATAAAAAGAGAATTCAAAAAGAGCAATATGGGGATTCGTCAAGCAGTAGTTAGGTCAGAAGTTAAGAAAGGGTTGGAAAACTTTAGTGTTTTCCCAAGAGAGTTCTCTGATAAAATAGCAGACGCAATTTCCCAAAATACCCCAAATCTTGAAAAAATTGTTGATGTTGGTCATGCAAAAGACCTTCGTCCGGTTAGGGAATTAGCAAGAGCATTTGATAAAGTGGAGTTTGTTTATTTTGATAATAGTGTTGTTATAAAAAACTTAAGGACAAAAATAGAAGCTGAGAAATTAGACCTTCCTGATAATGTAAAGATTGCAGCCCCGAAACCGATTGCAGACTTAAAATCTATAGAAGAGTATAAACCTCTTGATTTAGCAATTTATTTTTTGACGCTTCATCATTTTTTTGACAGCGGAAAGCCATTAGAAACATTACAACAAATAAATGGATTGCTAAGAGAACCTGCAGAAGAAGAAACAGAAAAGAAAGAAAAAGCAACTGGAGGATTGGTTATTGTATTTGATTATCATTTAGCAGATGATTCAGGAAGAGAATATCCAAAAGAGGATGTAGAAAAAATATTTAACCAAACAATTAATGAAAGAAATATCATGACTGCTGGAAGTGGCAAATTTGAGCCAAAGTGGTATGAGTTGCATATAATGTATAATCTTCTTAAGTGCGAGAGAGATGCAGGACTTGCTGGGTTTAAAAAAATTTATGCAGGAATACAAAGAGTTCAAATTCCAGA